>JBCBZK010000030.1:0-30380 GCA_039815365.1 Pseudomonadota bacterium
ATTTATTGTTTTTAATATAAATTAATAATTTCGAACAGGCATACATGGCTGCAGCATTTTTGCTGCGGTTTTTGACCCGCTCAACAGGACAACGGATTCATGAAATCCTCCAACGGAACCTGTGACAACGTTAGCAGTCGGATTGCCAAGCGTGTGTATTCACAAGGAGAATCCAATGACACAATGGCCTCGATATCTCAGCGTACTCATTTTGCTCGCCGGCATACCGGTCGCAGCGCATTCTGCCGACGCTGATGCCAACAAAAAAGCCGCTTCACAGAAAACGCCGTGGCAAACGGAGCAACAACTGACCCCGCTAGCCGACGTGCTCAAAATCGTCAGCAAGACCACAGGACGGCAATTCGCAGCATCGTTACGGGTACCGGCAGACGTTACGTTAGGAGGCCTCAACGCCAAGAACCTCGACTATCCAAAGTTCTTACAGATTCTTGAGAACAACAATCTCGCCGCGATTACCGTATCGGGCGTTACCCGCATCATTCCGCTCGCCGCGATTCGTCAACAACCTACACCATTTGTCGATCTTGAAGAGACCGAGCTTGATGAAGGCGAATGGGTTACCGCAGTGATTGACACAGGCGAGCCAAGCAGTGCCAGATTTGTGCCAGCCCTACGCCCGTTAATGCCCGCTTCAGCGCACCTTGCCGCATTCCACGATGACGGACTGATCGTCATCAGTGACAGACTCGCGAATATCAGGCGAATCGCAGCTATCATCACAGAGATTCAGACGAATTCGCATGATAATGCGCCGTAGGTCCTGCCTTCGCGGCTAGCCTTGCATGGCCGCCTTCACCCGCACGAGCACGCACGATGAGTACACCGGAAAAACCGATCGCACTAGAAGCGTATGAACGACTCGCGCAAGGCTATGCAGCGATCGCAGAAACCAAGGCTGAAAACGGCTACAACGAACATCCAGCAATGCGTGCGCAAATTGGATCGGTCGCAGGGCTGCGCATCCTGGACGCCGGCTGCGGCCCTGGGTTTTTAAGCCGCGACCTGCTGCGTGGCGGCGCCGATCATGTCACTGCGTTTGATATCAGCCCAGCAATGATTGCTATCGCCAAAGTACAGACTGAGCAACGTGCGGAGCTGTTCGTCGCAGATCTTGGGCAACCGTTAGCGCTGCAGGATGCCGCGTTCGATCTTGTGGTGTCGTCGCTTGCGATCGATTATGTGCGTGACTGGACAACACCGTTGTCGGAATTTTATCGTGTCCTGAAAGACAACGGCCGCCTCGTGATGTCCGTGCAGCACCCGTTAGGCTCGTACGACTGGCTCAAACCGCCGAGTGCGTTCGGTGTGCACTATTGTGAGGTGTCGTGGCGTGGCTTTACGGATGAGCCGGTGGTCGTTCCTGACTACTACCGCTCGTTTGAAGAGATCATTAATCCGGTGCTCGCGGCAGGATTTCGCTTGAACCAACTCCACGAGACCAGACCTGTAGAAGCCTTGCGAGCTATTAATCCGGCGAAGTTCAAGAAAAACTCAACGCAGGCCACTTTTATGATTGTCGACGCACAACGCGTCTAGGGTGGCAAAACCTGCGCCAGCGCACTGCGAACGCACCGTATAGCTGGTAATCTCGCAGGCTGCTTGGCTAACACCGTGCTGACAATAATAAACACGCCTTAAGGAACCCCTGTGGCCAATCTGTTCGACGAGCTTCGCAAACGACACGTGATCCGGGTCGCCGGCATGTACGCCGTTGCTGGTTGGTTGATGATCGAAGTGGGCATGGCGCTGGAAACAACGCTCAACCTCCCGGGCTGGTTCGACACCATGATCACGGTGTTAGTCCTGATCGGCTTTCCCATTGCGTTGATCCTCGCGTGGGCGTTCGATATCACGCCGGAAGGTATTCAGCGCACGCCATCAGACGTTGGCGCCACGCCAGCACCTGCTAGTGGTGGACGCACGCTTGACCTTGTGATCATCGCGGGGCTCGCTGTCATTGCCGGCGTTGCGACGTGGCAAGCGATCAAGACAGGGTCGGACGACACCACGACTGCAACGGCCACCGTCGCAACACCCGTCAGTGAAGAAGACCAGTCCATTGCTGTTCTGCCGTTCGTGGCGCTAAGCACAAACCAGGATGACGCCTTTTTTGGCAAAGGTATCTCGGAGGAGTTACTCAACAGTCTGGCCAAATTCCCAGGTCTGAAAGTTGCTGCGCGTACCTCAGCATTCTCGTTCGAAGGCCAGAACATTGACCTGCGCGAAGTTGGAGAAAAACTCGGCGTTGCTCACGTGCTGGAAGGCTCAGTTCGGCGTTCTGGCAACAAGCTACGCATCACAGCGCAGCTGATTCGCGCCACCGACGGTTTTCATCTGTGGTCGGAGACTTACGATCGCCAGATGACCGATATCTTTGAGATCCAGGATGAAATCGTCGGTCAATTATCCAAAGTTTTGCAGTTCCGCCTCGGTGTCGGTGCGGGCGCTGGTCGTGCCTCCGAGACGCGCGCGAATCCGCAGGCCTACGAGATGTATTTGAAAGGGCTCGATTACTGGTGGCAACGCGAGTTGCTTGATAACCGCGCTGCTGCGGTCAGCACATTCTTGCGCACGACTGAACTTGACCCGAATTTCGCCGATGGATGGGCCGCATACGCAAACAGTGTCGCGTTGAGCTCGCCTGTTGCATGGCCACACCTGACAAGAGAGACCATGCGACCAGCGGTTGGCGCAGCCTACGCGAAAGCACTCGCACTCGAACCCGACAATGTTCGCGCGCTCGCCGGACTTGGCTATTGGCACACGAACGCAGTCATCGACATCGCTAAAGCGATGCAAAGCCTGGAGGCTGCCAAAAATCGTTCGCCCAATGATGCATTTGTGCAATACATACTTGCACAGGTTGCCGCAACGACAGGCGACGATCGTGTCAGCGCTGCCGCGATGCAGCGCACCTTGTCGGATGATCCGCTAAACGATACGAAACGCCGGGTCGACTTCATGCTCAGAGCGGCGCGCGGCGAATTCTCGGAGAACGACGTTTTTGCCCGTCCGTTTGTCGAAGCCATAGAGACCTGTGCGCCGGTCGGCACGTGCGATGCGGGTACGGTCGCGATCGCATTGGAAGGGTTGCTGATTCCATCGATTCAGGCACAGGCGCAAGCAAGTGTTGAGCGCTTCAGTGGGCTGATATTACAAGCGCTGGACAATGCCAGTTCTGCATTCTCGGATGATGATTTGGCAATGAATCGCTGCCTGCATGATTTGCTGATGCAGGTTCACACCGACGCGACACCAACAAACGAAATACGCGAGTGTGCGCAATTCGTTCTCGACAATACGTCCCAGATCGATCTGATCTGGATGAGCACTTTGGCGCACGCCGGAATGGTGCCGGAAGCTGTTGAAGAATTGCTGACATCCGACAACCTACGCTATGCGCTGAACAATGCTAACGTGACGTTCGTGCTCGTTGATGGCCCGTTCGAGATACCCGATGACATCCGCCGCCATCCCCGCTATCACGACTGGTGGGCACGCGATGGTTACGAAGAGATAGCGAACGCGCGCCGGGCGAATGGCAAAGACGCCGGCTTGCCGCTACCGATCGAGCCGACGGACGCAACGAACGCCATTTGATAGAACACCCGATACCGTCATTCACCGCTGACGCGCCAGTGGCACACAGGAGACACTCGCAATGGACTATGCAGCTCGCACGAATCGGTCGGCACAGCCCCGAGCCACCTCATTGCCGCGAACATAATGAAGGCGCAAGACAACGACTGGATCTGTACAGCGACGGTATTGCTTTTAGGGAATAGCCTTGCCGATCATCTCGCCGTTACACCACGCAGCTAATCGCCTTGCTGCCAACCACGGTCTGTCATGAGATAGGTCGCAAAGCTAGCAAGCCAGTGCGAGCCTGAATAGTGCTCATCCGATACAGCTGCAACACCCGTGTCTGCATGAATGTTCGCGGCCGCGATGAGTGCGCCTTGGCGCGCATCACCGTCCGGCAACGCCCGCGCAATATTGTATAAATTCCATGCTCTCGATGAATTCACGCCATCCAGATGAACCAGTTTCCCATCGGATGCATCGGTCACAATACCTGGCGCCAACCAATCGCCAGAGCCATCGACAGGAATCCCTGGCATGAACGTTTCGAGCCATGCCGAAAACTGCGATTCGGATAAAATACGCCGCATCAGATCGGCTTCCATCAGACACGGTGACAGGAAATCCTCGCCACTTGGCTCGTAGGCTAACGGGCAATTGATATCAGACTGATGAAATGCCAAAGCACGCTCGACAATGAGTGCTTCCATATCGCTGTCATTCGCGACACGCGACCAATCCAACATCAATCCGAATGCAAACGCGCTTTGGTTGTGCGTGCCCAAACGTATGGGGTAGGCAAGCTTGGGCAGCCACGCTTTGAGGCTCTCGGCGATATCGGATTCAAACGGCTGCAATACGTCGAGCCACGCCTTCGCTTTCGGATCATCCCACTCGCGCAGCTCGCTCATTAGCTGCAGATACCAGGCTAGCCCGTACGGTCGCTCCCATGAGCCATTCGCCGGTCGTGCAAAATTCGCGATCTCGCCGGCGACGTTGTCTGCAGTAAAGCTCTGGTTCAGCTTGTCTACCGCAGCATCGCGCCACGGCGCGTTCTCAGGACCAACCCGCAACAACCGCACGAGCAACCAATGCCCATGCACAGCGCTATGCCAGTCAAAGCAACCGTAGAACACAGGGAACAGCTCTTTCGGCCTGCCGATTTCTTCTGCGCTATCCGTCGTTCGAGAAATTTTGTTAGGGAACTCCTGGTGAACGCAAGTCAACGCCAACGCTGCGAACCGTGCTGCAAGCGCTGCATCGATCACATCAGGCAAGACGTTACTGTCACGCGCTACCGCAGACGTTTTTTGCTCACACCCGAAGAGCAGCGCCAACAGCACCAAAACGATCACTTTTTGCATGAGTCTATTGTCCGATTGGCTGCCCGCCAGCGATGAGCATGGTGGGCAGTATTTCATACCGTCGCTGCAAGGGGAAAGTCGTCGTGTTGGCAGAGCGTTGACTGTGCAGCGCGAATGTACCAATCTCGACCGCTCGAATAACGTTGAGCCACTGCAATGCGCCTACTGCCTGCACTACTGATCATCCTGCTTTCTTCGGCACTTGGAAACGCCGCGGCGCTCGCGCAGCAACCCGCGCTCGAAGGCAGAGATGACAGCATCAAATATGCCTGTCTGGTATCGGGCAAACTCGAAAACGCGGAAGTGGACGAACAGTGGTGCCAGTGTCAGAACGATTACTACGCGGAGTTGCTCACCGACGCCGACTGGAATACCTACTCGGAAGACTACTACGCGTTGCAGCGCGCGAAGAGTAGTCAACGCTCCACGCCGCCGAATAGCTACGAACGTTTCGTCAAACTGGGTGATGCTCACTGCCAGAAATGCATGGCTAACGATTATCAAGGGTGTCTGAATGATGACGGCAGAACGCCTTCGACGGGCGCATACGCGCGCATTCTCAGCAATCTGCGTGACGGTCAGTTCGAAGACCTGCAAAACGACCTGTTGTTCAAGAACTTCTATGTGAATTATGTGGTCGGTTACTCAGCCTATTGCGGTGATCGTATTCAAAATTACGTCGACAAAACTGTCACGTGGACAGAGTGGCAGGGAACCGATCACATCTGGTATCAAACAGGTCAAACCACCAACGTGACGCGAATCGACGCCCGCCTTGTCGATAACTACAAAGACTACGAGAAACGCTCATCCAGAGCGAGCATCAAGGATCTAGGTGAAGGCTACCTTGAAGCGAGAAAACGCAATGAGTTACCGACGCAGCTGTTCCGCGATACCGTTAGCAAGATCGTGGAACCCGTGGTCTTCATGCGTCGCCACTTGCAAGGTCAATGCGATACACCGGACGTGCGCACCGCCTATGAGAATCTGTATCGTTTTTCTGTTGGTAAGACAGCGCTGGTCGTTGCCGAGTTTGTCGCTGAGCGTGAACGCGCCGCCGCCTATGCGAAACAACGTGAAGCTGAAGTAACGGACGCGGTGATGCGCTCGCGCGCCCGCGCCATCGAAATCTACGCACGCCAACGTGAGCAAGAAGCACTCGGCCCACAGAAGCAATTCGACTGTGGTGATGTGTATCGCAGCACCCAGGAGACGGCGCCGTCTGTTAAGAGTTTTACGGCACCCGACGGGGTCGGGTTCCAGACGTTCACTGGCGGCTGGCGTGGCACGTTTAACAACGAGGAAATGGAGCTTGCGGTTTGGGCAATGCCGGGCGGAAGCTCAGCGATCGGTTTCAGCTACTTCCCCAAATACGACTGTCTGATGACCGCTCGCTTACGAGGTAAAGGCCGCCGTCCCGGCAAGGGTGAACCGGCCTTGATGCGCTTGACGATGTACAGCCCAAATTGGCGTGCCGACAACTGTGCCTCAATGGTGATCGATGATCGCGATGGCGAAATTCACTTTTTCTCGGCCTATGGGTATCTCGATTTCGCGGCAGGTGACGAGGATTTCACCTGGAACGTCGCCGGCGGTAAACTCAGCCGGCATTCGCCGATGCAATGTGACGACTACGCCGTGGATTTTCGCCGTACGAGCGTATCGCCCGAGTTTCACCGGCTGTTGCAGCAATACGAACACCCGGACAGAGGCGCGCCAAAAAGACCCGCTAGTTTCTTGGATGACATCAGCTCACCGTAAGGCCTGAATCATGGCACATCACCGCAGAAAAGGACCAAAATCCACGCGTGCTGGTTGCCTGTTATGCAAGCCGCACAAGCGCCAAGGCGCTAACCGCTTCCGGCGTGCAACGCCATCGACCCGGCGACGGTTGTTAGCAGCAAGCCTGACGCGCAACCAGTCAGAGTGATCGGTTCTTGAAGTAGTACCGGACCGCATCCTGGACATGGCGAAACCGATCGCCGCCTAGATGCTTGCCGCCATACCAACGCGTCACGATAACCACGTGATCACGGAGCTTTTCGCGTTCGAGCATTCGTACAATCACCAGACCTGCACCAGCCTCGCCGTCGTCGTTTTTGACAGGCCCGGCATCCCCTAACAACGCCCATGTGTGATGCGTTGCCTTTGCAAATTTCTTGTTCCGGCGCAGTTGGCTGATCAGCCCGGAGGCATCTTCAGCGGAACGACACCGTCCGCCGGACACGGCGTATTTCGAGCCACGGTCTGAAATGATGCCTGGGAACGTCTCCAAACGCGTGAAATCGCTCTTGGCCGCGCGCTATTGGCAGGCAAGCACAGACCCACGCGTCCAACCCAAGTCGGGTTACGCACCTAGTGCGCCTCAGCGGGGGACGGCAGATCACCAGTAATCAGCGATTTCCTGGCTTGCAAAGCGGCAATCAAATGGTCCATTAACAGACGGATTCGCGGCGTCTGCTTCAAGTCCGGATGCGTCAATACCCATAGGTCACGGTGCAGTTCCGGGGCTGAATCAGGCAGGCGCATCAACTGGGGGTCTGGATCCGCCATGAAACAGGCCGTTCGGATCATCCCGTGGCCTGCCGCTGCGGCACGTTGCAGGACCACCAGATCATCGATGTGCATGCCGATGCGCGCGTGTGGCTGCGGCGAGGCCGCGATCCAATCCATGCTATCTGTGCTACCCACATATTTTAGCCATCGGCGCTCACCTGCCAATGTGGTCTCAAAATAATCCAACGCACAGTACAGCCCGAGCGCATACGGAAACAGTCGACGCCCGACCAGATGATCGCCCGGATCATCTGCGCCGCGCACGACGACATCGGCCTCGGAACGGTCGAGATCGGCGAACTGCAATGACGTATCAATAATCAGCTCTATAAAAGGATAGCGACGGCTGAATACTGCGAGCGCGTCGAGCAACAGCGACTGCGCCATCATCGTTGGCAAGGACAGCCGGATCGTGCCAGCAAGCTCGGTAACCCGTGCCCTACGCTTGCGTTCGGTTGCTAAGGAAATAGCCTCGATCTCAGTGGCTGCTTCCACCAGCAACTTGCCGCTTTGTGTTGCTCGATAGCCTCCTGTGATGCGCTCGAATAACGTCGGGGCGCCGTTCGCCTGCAATTGGGCGAGTCGGCGGGACACCGTGGCGTGGTTTACGCCAAGCGCTTTGGCTGTTCCGCGCACACTGCCCGCACGGTCCATTGCGAGAATCAGTCGGTAGTCGTCCCAGTTGTTCATTGGTGCATTATCGCACCATTTACTACCAAAATCGATCCGAGACAGCGATTCAATCTGCCGTTACTGTGTTTTCACTCATACCATCCGACTTAGGAAAAACAGCAATGAATCGTATTTTTTTACATATAAAACAGATAGTAATGATCATTATGGCACTGATGCTGTCATCACGTACTGCCTATTGCGGCGAGAAATCGCTCGAAATCGATCAAGCAGAAGTGGCGAAAAACGCACCAACAGCGAAAACAATGGAATTTAAGGCTGGGAACATTCTCTCGCTGATTTCATCGGCGCCAAAGGCCGGGGTAGCAGCCGCAGCGGTGCGCAACCGGTACGCCAAGACGGCGTTCAGCCTCGCGGGCACGTTCGGGCTGCGGCCGGCCGGCAGCCTGACGGTCACGGACACCGTGGCAGGTTCATTCACACCTGCGGCAGTCAGCTTTTTCTCATGGCCAAGCGTGACCGCAGAGCGCGATTTTCGGGCGCATCCTGACTGGGCTGCGATCAAAGCCACACGGCCGCAGGGATGGGATGAACTGCGTATCCACGACGTCGTGCTGACCAAGGATCTCACCGTCACCTTCCACGCCGACAAGACTTACACGATGGCTACCGCCTGGATCAACCCGGAACACCCCGGCGACTACGATTTGTATCTATCGAATATCGTGCCAGCGGTGACGGCGTCTGGCGGTCGCTTTATCTACCAAATGCGGGATCCTCAATTCAACGCGCTTGCGACGCAGATTGGGGCGCCATCGAGAGTCACTCTGGTCGAATGGGAAAGCCAAGAAGGACTGAGTGATTTTCTCAATACCGACGGTTACAAAGACAACGCCCACTACATGCAACGCGGGGTAACGGCCTTTGAACTGGTCGTGCTTGATTAGGCGCAGGTATGTCGCGCGACATGACTTGATCGCCGCTGCACGTGCGATACTCTTTTCGAATTACTACATCGAATCAAAGAGGCGCTACGTCATGTTTCAACCGGCATTGTTTCGCGAAGATCGGGTCGAGGTTATGCATGCGCTCATGCAAGCGCATCCGTTTGCGACGCTCATTACGTCGCGTGCGGGGCAGCTGTCCGCCGATCACCTACCGCTATCGATACATCCCGAATGCTCGAAGAAAGGCACCATTCGCGGGCACCTCGCTCTTGCGAATCCGCTCGTGCGCGTTCGCGATGCGATTGACGAGGCGCTGATCGTTTTTCAGGGGCCGCAAGCCTATGTGACACCGTCTTGGTATCCAACGAAGAAAGAACACGGCAAGGCCGTACCTACCTGGAACTATGCTGTTGTGCATGCCTATGGCCCCCTGATCTTTCACGACGATAGCGACTGGCTCATCGCGCATTTGCATTCTTTGACGACGCACCATGAGAGCCATCGCGACGCGCCGTGGGCAATCTCAGACGCACCGCGCGATTACATGACGCAGCAAATGCGCGGCATTGTTGGTATTGAAATGACGATCTCGCGGCTGGAAGGTAAATGGAAGGTAAGCCAGAACAAACGCGGCCGCGACAGCGATGGTGTTGAGGCTGGGCTGCTAGCCGAGCCGTCGCCGCAAGCAACTGCGGTTTCCGAATTGGTGAAGAACGCGAGGAAATAGACTCATGAGCGAACAACGTACGCGATTGACCGTCCTTGCAATAGTGTTAGCGCTCTTGACGTGTTTGAACGCAGGCGCCCAGAGCTCGACGAAACGGATCGCGTTCACGTTCGACGATGCGCCTCGATCAGCTGACTCGACGATGAGTGCGCAGGAGCGTACGAATGTGCTCATTGATGCGCTTGCTGATGGTGGCATTGAAGGCGCCATATTCTTCGTAACTACGGGCAATCTCGACAGACGCGGCGAACAAGGCGCCGCTATCCTGCGACAGTACGCTGCTGCAGGACACGTGCTGGCCAATCACTCCCATACGCATCAATCAGCCAATGCGCTAGAGCCGGATGCTTTTGTTGCGGACATCAGCAAAGCACATGCGCGGCTGAAAGAATTCGAAGGCTACGCGCCCTACATGCGTTTTCCGTTCTTGCATGAGGGTCGACCCAAGCCTGAACGCGATGCCATTCGTGCCGGGCTCACGGCGCTCGGTCTCAAGCAAGGTTATGTGACCGTCGACAATTACGATTGGTATTTGCAAGCGTTGTTTTCGCAAAGCACCAAATCCGGCAGCAAACTGCAAATGGACGGTTGGCGCAAGCTCTACATTGACACGCTTATGGGAGCCATCCGGCGCTATGATGCGTTCGCAGAGAACGCTCTGGGCAGATCGCCTGCACACGTCCTGTTACTGCATGAGAATGATCTTGCCGCGCTGTTTGTGGATGACCTTGCGAACGCATTGCGCACCGAAGGCTGGGAAATTGTGTCTGCGCTAGAGGCTTATCAGGACCCAATCGCTGATACGTTGCCGGACACACTGTTTCTCGGACAAGGCAGAGTGGCCGCGTTGGCGGCGGAGTCCGGTATGAGCCCGCGCGACTTGCGTGACCCGTTGGAGAGCGAAGCGGCATTGCGGGCGCTCGCTGTGAAACGCGGCCTGGTTGACCTTGCCCCAGGCGCGTATCTGAATCAGCCCCCACCGGGCATTGTTCCTGAGCGCTTTGCGCCCGATGTTATTTCTCTATCCGAGCAATATGAATATGGCACTACATTCGCAGCGGATGGTCGCGAGATGTTCTTCGGCGTTGCTATCGATGGTAGGGGCGAGATACGCACGACACGGTTTGCTGACGGCGACTGGACGATACCTGAGACTGTGCTGTCACACCCTGAGTACGAGTTCGCCGATCCGTTCTTGTCCAGCGACGGAACCCGGTTGTATTTCATCACAACGCAACCTGAGGCGGACGAGGAGGCCACCGGTACGCACGACATCGCGTACGTCCGCCGCACTCGCGACGGCTGGTCGGCACCGATCAGGCTGAAGGGGCACGTGAACACCGTGTCCAGCGAGTATTTCGTCTCTTTCACCGATGACGGCACGTTGGCGTTCGCATCAAACATCAATGCAGAATCTGCTTCGAACTTTGATATCTATTTGTCAGAGCCAGGTGAGAATGGTTACAGCACGCCTGTTGGCTTGGTTGGCAAGGCGACAACAGGCGCATATGAAGCTGATCCGTTTATCGCCGCAGATGGCAGCTACATTCTATTTAGCTCAACGCGGCGCAGCGGGCAGGGCAAACGCGACATCTACGTTACATTTCGCCAGCCCGACGACACGTGGTCCAGGGCGATCTCTCTGGGAGCACGAGTAAATACTGCCGAGATTGAATTCTGCCCGTTTGTCAGTCGCGACGGACGGTTTCTGTTCTACACCAGTAACGAAGATATCTATTGGGTTGACGCCAGCGTCATAGACATTGCACGCGAACAGTTAGCGAAGCCGTAACTACGCACGTTCTCTGAGAAACGCCTATTGTGCAGTGGCTATAACGCCGTCCATTGGAATCCCTCGCCAGACGAATAGTAGATAGCGACGGCTCGGCCGTATAACTCACGCGTATCGATTAAACCGAAGTAACGACTGTCATGACTGTTCCCGCGATGATCACCAATCGCGAGCACTGATCGCTCCGGAACGGTAAACCCGTTGATATCCGGCCCGCCACCATGTGTCAGATTGAGCTGCACGACGCGTTCGGAAAATCTCTCAACAGTCGCAGTGGTTGGCAACGACAAACGTTGCCCGTTCAGCCACAAACTGCCATCGGAAAGCCGAACATGATCGCCGCCGACAGCAACGATCCGTTTGATCAACAGTGTGCCGTTCTCTGGCGAATCAAAGACGGCGACGTCGCCAGCCTGCGGTGCGCCTGTCTTAACAACATCGATCTTCGTAAACGGAATGCGCAGACCGTAGGCACTCTTGTCAACGAACACGCGATCCCCGGGCATCAGCGTGTACTCCATCGAACCTGTCGGCACATGGTAGTGATCGGCGAATGACGATCGCGCTGCGCTAATCAACAGCAATAACGCTACAAGCTGCACAAACTCGGAACGCAGTAATTTTTGTAATCGGGTCATGTTGGTCTCCGTATTCCAACCTAAGACAGAAACGGCGTCTCCGAGTTCCGGCCGGCTTACTGTGGCGTTCCGCCATCGTCCGCGACGGCTGGCCATACTAAACCCATGCGGATACTGATCAGTACAATAAGATAGCTGGCCAACAGCGCCAGAAACATCCCAATGGGATGGTTAGGAACACCCTTATGTAATAAGTAACTGAAATAGATCACCGTCAGTCCATTAGATAACAGACCGATATGCAAAGCCCATCTGCGACCTGCCCACAGCGCTTTGCACAGCGCGATGTTAATCGCCCCGGCAACGACAAGTACGACACCAGGCAGCAACAATAGGAAGGTACGTTTCTGGGTCACTTCGATTTTGGGAATGACCGCTGAAAAGTGGCCGTGGGCTCCCAGGAACAAGAACAGACCGATGAGCACGCCACTGACTGATGCGACCGTCAACAGCGCATTTCTCGATTGATGATGACGTTCAGAGCCCAACATCATTTTCCCCAACCTTGGCAAGTCCACACTCGTACGCGAATACCACGGCCTGGGCGCGGTCACGAAGACCGAGTTTGGACAACATACTCGATATGTGTGATTTGACCGTCGCAGCACCGATGAACAAAGCTTCAGCAATCTCTGCGTTGCTGTTGCCACTAGCTAATGATTTGAGAACATCGCGTTCGCGCGCCGTGAGTCTGTCCAGACGCTGGGCAAGCTCAACGTCAGCGCCCAGCCGACCGGCAAATCGACTGATGAAGCGACGCGTGATCGCTGGTGCGAGCAGTGCCCCACCGTCTGCGACGGTACGCACCGCCGCCACTAATTCTTCTGGCGGAATATCTTTGAGCACGAAACCACTCGCGCCTGCATTCAATGCCTTGAAGACATACTCGTCGGGATCGAACGTCGTCAAGATAATCACTCGAGTATTCTCGCCGGCTTCGCTCAGGATCTGAGCGGTGGCTTGCAGGCCATCCATTCGAGGCATGCGGATATCCATCAACACGATATCAGGTTTGTGTAACTGAGCAGCGGCAACCGCTTCAAGACCATCGCCAGCCTCGGCAACAACCTTGATGTCCTGCTCATACTCCAACACCATTGCAAAACCGCGTCGCACCAACTGTTGGTCATCCACCACGAGTATTCTGAGCGTCATTTGTGGTGCCCCGGGAAAGGCAACACCGCGCGCACCTCGAAACCACCTTGCGCCCGTTTACCTGCCGTTAATGTGCCATCGACCAATTCGGCTCGTTCACGCATTCCGGCAATGCCATGCCCCGGCTCCTTGTTGATACTATTTGCTTGCCCGTCATCGACAACGCAAACGACAACACCGGCATCGTTGGGCGATACAGTCACCGCCACGCGGACTTCGTCTCCGGCGTGCTTGATCACGTTTGTCAGTGCTTCCTGCACGATGCGATAAATCGTCAACTCGATTCGTGCCGGCAAAGACAAGTCGTGATTTATCGTTAACTGCACGGAAGGCCCGATCTCTGTCACTTCGTGCACTAATGCAGGCAGTGCCTCCAGACCGGGTTGTGGCGACAAGACGCTCCTATCGTCCGCAGGGCGCAAAACGTTCAACAGATCACGCATCTCTGATAGCGCGGTGCGCCCGGCTTGCTCAACAGCTGCCATCGCGTCATTGGCAGCCGCCGGGTCGGACGCGCTGACGGTTTTTGCGGCGCCAGCTTGAACGGTCATCAAACTGACCTGATGGGCGACAATGTCATGCATATCGCGAGCGATCCGTGTGCGCTCGGCAGCAACCGCACGCTCGGACTCCACGTCTTTCTCACGCTCAAGATGCGCCGCGCGTTCTTCCAGCAGGCGCAGGTATTCACCGCGAAACCGCAGACGGCGTCCGACGTACCATACGCCGACAACCGACAGGACCGCGACGAATGCACTGACATCGACAGTAATCGGAATAAACAGGTCAATCGCGTAGAACACAGCGGCGGCGGTCACCCATATGATGCTCGCGCGATGGTCGGCCTCGTAACGACCCAGGCTATAGAGCGAAAAGACCAATGCGACAATGCCATGGTTCATCGAGCCAACTTGCACCAAAAGTGATGCAAACAGAATGATGAAATGAACATACAGCGGATGTGTGCGTCGCCATAGCAACGCAAAATTACCAACGAACGCACAAAGATAGGTCGCAAGATCACGCACGGTGAGCATCTGCAGCGAGCCAGGCTCGGAACGTTGCGACCACATAGCCAACGTCAGTGCAAACGCGAGCAGGGCGAAGACAAAGTCTGCGGCGTGCGGCCAACGATCAATAGGTCCACGCAACGGCTGCCAGACACGAACGCCAGCAATGCTCTGTTCTCTCTCGGCGCTAGCCATTTGCGTGTGTGCAGCCGGTCGCACCTGATTTGCGGTGTGGTTGATCCATCGTCAAAGCGTAAACCATCGACAAACATGGTGTCATGCGTATCGCGATGGATTCGCATCGCACCTATCTCCTCCTTTTGGGGGAGATTCGATTCCAACATCCGGCCGATGCGCTCGAAGCCACGGCTGAACACAATGGACATCGTTCATTTACCCAGCCGCCGGAGAACAACATGAATGACGCCGTCATGAGGTCCGACTCACTCGTCAGTGAGCTCCCGCAACAGATTTTTCGAGGCACAGTCGTATTGTGGTTTTCGATCGCAGCGATCGGCCATTGGATATTCCTGAGCTACATTGTCGCCGTGTTTTTCCCACCTGTCGCAGAACATGGTTTGTCCGCGCTCGAAGGTATGCATCTGCCTTCAGGCTTCGTAGAGGGAGACACACTCGGCAACGTGGCTTCCGTGAGTCATGTGATCCTTGCAGCTATCATCATTGGCGGTGGTCCGCTGCAGCTCATCCCAGCTATACGAACGCGATTTCCAACCTTTCACCGCTGGCTCGGTCGTATCTATCTGCTAGCGGCTGTAAGCAGTGCAGCAGGCGGCCTGTATATGACATGGACGCGCAGCACAATTGGCGATGTCATAAACCAACTCGGCATTTCGGGTGACGGCGTACTCATCATTGTGTTTGCTGCACTCGCCGTTCGCTTTGCGATTGCGCGTGATATCAAGACACACCGGCGTTGGGCGTTGCGACTGTTTATGGTCGCAAGTGCGGTTTGGTTCTTCCGTGTCGGACTCATGGGCTGGGTGATGGTCGCTGGCGGTGCGGGTATCAATTGGGAGTCGTTTACAGGACCCTTTCTTTACGTACTGGGTTTTGCGCAGTACCTGCTGCCGCTGGCAATGCTGGAGTGGTACTTTCGCTGCCAACAGGAAGCTTCCAATGGTCAGTTAATGGCTTTTTCAGCAACGTTATTCGCGCTGACGCTGTACATGATCGCCGGGATAATCACCGCGACCGCTGGCATGTGGTTGCCGAAGATGTAACAGCCAAGTTGCCAGAACAGATCGCGCCGCGTACATTCATATCGTTGGGATACGCCTTGCAGGAACAACGCTATGTTGAACGCGACACGGACGTTTGGGCTGCTACGACTGGTAGCTGTGTCGGTCGTCGTTCTATCCGGTTGTACCGTTCAGCCGCCGCTTCCGGATGATGGCTACGTTAATGTTGTCGGCGGCCGCGTCGCGTTCCGTGTGATCGGGAATGCCCGCAAGACCCAGGCGACTCCGCTGCTTGTGATTCATGGTGGCCCTGGTGGCAACACTTGCGCCTCCGCGTTAACGCTAGCGGACATTGCCGCCCGCCGACCGGTCATCGTCTATGACCAACTCGGTAGTGGCTATTCGGAAAGAATCAACGACCTCGACACGTTGGCGAGACTGCCACGCTTTGCCAGCGAAGTCACAGCGATCCGAAACGAACTGGGCCTCGATGAAATCCACTTGCTTGGCGGCTCGTGGGGCACTGCTGTTGCTATCGAATATCTCGTCACGACAGAGCAGACGGGCGTTAAATCAGTCACGCTGGTCGGTCCATTTGTAAGTGCCAAGCAGTGGCTTCGCGACACCGATACTTTGGTGGCTCGTCTATCGGCAACAAGCCAGCAAGCGATCCGCGAAGCTATCGCCAATAACGATTACTCGACGCCGCAGTTCGCTGCGGCGAACGATGAATTCATGCGTACCTTTGTCACTCGAAACGGTGTATCACAGGCGCTGCGTTCCGAATGCGCGAGAACACCTCCGGGTGATTCAGGCTTGTATGAATACATGTGGGGACCGAGTGAATTCATTGCAAACGGCACGCTGAAAAACCTCGACCTTAGAGATCGATTACATGAGCTGAATCTGCCCGTGCTTTTCATCATTGGCGAACACGACGAAGCAAGACCTGACACGGTTCGTGAATATCAACGGCAAATTGCTGGTTCGCAACTGGCTATCCTGCCGGACGCCGGTCATTCCAGCTTGACCGACCGACCAGAGCTGTTCAACAGAACGCTCAACGATTTCCTGTCGAAAATCGACGCTGGCGACAAGTAATCACATCATCGTGAAGCCGGCAGAGCAACTCATTTCGACACGACCTGCCGCTGACTTTATCGGCGTATCCCATGCCTATCTGCTGAAGCTTCTGGAATGCGGCGAAATCTTGTCGCAAATCGACGGACGACATCGATACGTCATGCTGCATGAGCTGCTTCGCTGGAAATCCGAGCGTGACCTGCAACGTGCGTCAGCGCTACACGATCTCGCGCGCCTAGATGTCAGTCTCATCGCATAAGAAACATGGCACATCTTTGCATTGTCGTTGACGCCTGCGTGCTGTGCAGCACGATGAAGCGCCATTTGCTGTTGTCCTTCGCCGAGGCCGGTTTGTTTTCGATCTACTGGTCTGATCAACTGTTAGACGAAACGGAAGGCGCTATAAAGGTCATTCTCAATAAGCGCGATCACGACGCCGCCGAGGACCACGCACGTGAAGTACGACGACTGATGAACCTTGCGTTCCCCGAGTCAACCGTGAACGCTAATAGCCGACTTGAGACGAGTATTGGCAAGCTGCCGGATGAGAACGATCGGCATGTCATTGCGACTGCGATCAAAGCGAGAGCCGACATCATCGTCACCGAGAACCTCAAGGACTTCCCCAAAAAAGTGCTTGCCAATTTTGGTCTGAAAGCCCAGGCATCTGACGCGTTCATTGCCGACATGATAGACCTGTACCCGGACATTGCAATGAACGTAGTGCAGCTCTTGATGCAAAGATTCAGGCTATCCGCGAACACGCCTGGCGTGCTACTGGACTGCATGGAACGAACACTACTGACCCAATCGGTCGCACAACTAAAGCAGCAGATAGCGTCCCAGTAAACAGCATCGGCATGCCACGGATTGAGCGATGTGCGTTGGTAGCCCTATCCGGAGCGGTTGTCGGCCAACGGGAATTGCATCGTAACGCACAGACCGCCGCTAGCGCCGTTACTCGCCGCCAACGCGCCGCCCAGTTTCTGCAACACGCGCTGTGTAATTGCGAGCCCAATGCCAGCGCCAGGACGGTTGGTATCAATTCGAAAAAATGGCTCAAAAATCTTGTCGAGGTCTTCAGCGCGAACGCCCGAGCCACTATCGGACACTGTCACGGTAGCCATTACGCCCGCCTGCATCGTAACCACGACCTCCCCAGAGGCAGGGGTGTGTTGCAATGCATTGCGAACGACATTCTCGATCGCGCTCGCAATCGCGTCCGCCGGACCGAGCACATCAATATCGGCAACGTCGTTGCGGTAGTGAATCTGCACGTCGCGCGCTTTCGCTTCAAATGTCGCGTCATCGATAACCTGATCCAGCACCTGGGTTAACGATGACCTTTGTGTGGCCTCTTGAAGCTGTTCCGCACGCGCCAAAGACAACACTTGAGCTGCCAGACTTTCAACGCGTTCGATCTCGTAGCGTATGCGGTCGAGTTGCTGCTGGGCACTGTCCGGCTTGCGATCCAGCAGATCCGCAGCGATGTGTAACCGCGTCAGCGGCGCGCGTAGTTCGTGCGCAATATTGCGAAACATCTCGAGTCGCGACCGCGATTGCTGATCAAGCTCACCAGCCATTTTGTCGAACTGTCTTGCTAGCTCGCCAATCTCATCGTTAGTGTAGGCATCTTCGCCAACACGCGATGTCATGTCACCGGCCGCCAGCCGTGAAGCGGTTTCTGAAATTCGCACCACTGGTTTCGCCAGCGATCGGCTCAGCAGCCAAAAGCTCAGCAGGCTAACGGCAGCGGCGATCGCAAGAACCATCCTGCGTCCGCTGACTGGCGGCAAGAACCCGAAGCGCTGCTCTGGTGCCGGACCTGGCATGGCCAGCAACTTGCGACCGCTCGCTGTGACAAGCAGTGATTGACCAAGGCGTCGCGTCTGTCGTCGCGATTGCCGTTGGCCACGGCCACGCTCGGCAATCACTGACCAAATCCGTTGAGCACGGCGTTCCACTCGTTGTGGCAACGTGCGATTCAACATATCGCTGCCGTCGCTATCAATCAGGTACACCGTTTGGCCGCGCGGGAAATTGCCCGCGTTGGAGATATACTTTTTCAACCCCTTCACGCCTTCCTCTTCCAGAATCGTCTGCAGCTGTTCGTCGACTTCGCGTGGATCGGCAAACGAATACGGTGACTGCTCATCGGCAATACGGAAACTCACGAAAATGCTGATGGCGAGGATGACAACCGTCGTTAGCCAGAAAGCACCGAACAATTTCCAAAACAGTGATCGCATATCAGTCGATCACCAAACGATAGCCTGCGCCGCGTACGCTGAGAATCGCAACCGGCGTGTTGCCCGCCTTTTTGAGCTTGCTCCTAAGATGACTCATGTGTGTGTCTAACGCGCGATCATACGGGCTCAGCTTGCGACCCAACGCAAACTCCGTCAGGGCCTCACGGCTGACAATCTCGCCGGGCTGCGATGCGAGAAGTTCAAGTACACGTAACTCTGCGCCGGCGAGCGGCAACGGTGTGCCATCAATGCTGGCACGTGCCTTGGCGGGTTCGAGAACGACGGGACCTGCCCGCACAACATCGGGGCTCGCATCCGATTGAGGTTGTTTCAGTCGACGTAGCAGGGCCTGAATACGCAATAGCAACTCACGCGTCGCAAATGGTTTGGCAAGGTAATCGTCTGCGCCGGCTTCCAGACCGAGGACGCGATCATCCGCCTCACCCATTGCCGTCAACATGATGACGGCGACGTCAGATACTTCACGCAGCTTTCGTAACGTCGCGATACCATCGTCACCCGGCATCATGACATCAAGGACCACAAGATCAGGCGCGTGCTCGCTAACGAGTTCGAGCGCCGTTGCGCCATTGTCGGCCATCAGGCAGTCGTAGCCCTCGGTCTGCAACAACTCGGACAACATCTGTGTCAAAGTATGATCGTCGTCGACCAGCAATATTTGCGATGCGCCACTCATGGGGCAAGCTTATACAAGCGCGGGCTACGATTCTTCGCCGAATCGCTCGCTGTGACCGGTTTGAATCTTAAGAATTCTTGAGTTGCGCCAGATATCGCCCTAACTTGAGCAAACTTAAGACTTCTGACAGATACGCTCTGGCACCATTTAACCTCACTTAGAGCGAAGTCCCTTTCGGACAGGAGAAACTCATGAAAAAGATATTCATTTTTGCTGTTGCGAGCGTTGCTGCTATCGGCGCTACCGTTGCATACGCGGACAGAGGTCTTAAAGCAGCCGATACCAGTGGTGACGGCTTTGTATCACTTGAGGAAATGAAATCCGCACACAGTGCCAAAATTGAAGAGCGCTTTGCCCGGATGGATACGGACGCAGATGGTTTGCTATCAGAGACTGAAATCAAGGAAGCCAGAAAACAAATGCGAGGCGAGCGCCGCGAACGTCGTGGGGAAAAACGCCGGGGGATGAACCCGGAGCGAGTGGTTGAGCGACTGGATACGGATGGCAGTGGCAGTGTTTCATTGTCAGAGTTAGCGGCGAAACGTGACAATCCGGATGCTGCAGCATTCCAAAGCGCTGATGTCGATGGCAGCGGCGAACTGGACGCATCGGAAATTGAGACGATGGTCAAAGCACTGCGCGATCAGCGCCGCGCCGAGCGCGACGCGCAGTAGTCGTCTGACCTTAACGCTGAGACGCAAGAGCCCCGCCATGCGCGGGGTTTTTGCTATTCACCTGCTTGGTCAAAAACTTCTCGTAATCCAGAGCTTCAAGTTCATATCGGGTGAACCATCGGTCAAGCCAAACAGCGCAGAACCAAACAACCGCCAGCGGCCAACCAGAGGCACATCGGCGAACGGCCCTAACTGATGCCCCTGTTCCTTGATGCCCCTTAAATCGTCGCTCGATCCATAGACGCCATAGTGGTGCAGACCAACGTTACGGCCGCCGCTCAGACGATACAAAACCTCAGCCCGCGTCTGCAGGAACACGCCACTTTGCCGGCCGTCGCCTACCTGAACCGCAGCCAACACGTTGGTGCGAAAACGCCAGCGCTCGCTGCCGACATACTGGCCTGTCCAATTTGCCGCCAGACTGCCCGGGCGACCTTCTGTAAACACAGCAGCATCAAATCGGATGCCTTGTTGCCAAGGGCTGTCGCCCGATGACAAATTCCAAAACAGCTCAGCGGTGAACTTGTCGAAATCCAGTTGCTGGGCATCCGACTTACGTGCCTGCCCAATGACACGCCACAAAAATGCATCGTTAATCGATTTCTGAAAATGCAATCGGTGCGCTGTCGCATCGCTATCGGGATCGTAGGCCACCCGATACTGGGCTGACTCATGCTCAGATCCGAACCCAGGCGGAAAAACACCTGCCAGATTTTGTGCATGGACGCCCGAGCTCAGCAATAGCAGAGCGGCCAGTATGCTTTTGAAACTTCCTCGACCGTGCATTTCAAATCATCGCTTTTGTCATCATGTGTGCTAAACGAGAATGTAACTCATGCAGGCGCCTCGTGTTTAATAGCGTCCACGCGCGGGTTGTCTAAAACCGTAAAAACCTGACTACCTGAGACTGACTGCCGATGATACCGATGTAAGCGGCGACTGCCTTGTCGCTATGATGGCAGTGGTGAATTGCCAACCGCGTTCACGACACGAATTGACTTTTCTGGCTCAATTTAGCGATGTTCAAAGCAATCCGAATCTTTATCCTGCTGGTTATTCTGTTATTCGTGGCATTAGATGCATGGCTCAGCCAACTGCGCAGCACCGATTGGAACAACAGTCTTTGGGTCACTGTGTATCCGATTAACACCAATGGTGGGGACGCTACCGACCAACACATTCGCACTCTGTCTTCAGAGACGTTCGAATCCGTTGAACGATTCTTCACCCGTGAAACCGAACGTTACGGTGTCGCGCTGGATCGACCGGTTCGAATCAAGCTTGGACCCGAAGTGAACGAACAGCCACCGGCACTGGCAGATCGGCCCAACGTCTTCAGCATTATGCTGTGGTCATTGCGCATGCGTTGGTGGGCCGGGAGTGTCACCGATGGTCTGGATGACATCGCGCCGGACATCAAGATATTCGTGCGCTACCACGTGCCGGCTGAGCAACTCGCGCTGGAAGACTCCATCGGTGTGCAGAAAGGGATGTACGGTATCGTCAATGCCTTCACCGGTCGGGCAAGCCAGCAACGCAATAATGTCGTCATCGCTCACGAGTTGCTTCACACGATTGGTGCGTCCGATAAGTACCTACCGGCAACGAACCAGCCGCTGGTTCCTATCGGCCTCGGCGAGCCTGGCCGGGTTCCGCTGTATCCTCAGCGCGTTGCTGAAATCATGGGTGGGCGGATCGCTCTGACATCCTATGACGCCGTGATGCCCGATAGCCTCAAAGAGGTCGTCATCGGACCGGAAACAGCGCTCGAAATCGGACTGCGCAGATAATCCAATTATCAACGGTAACGGACAATGTCCGCAGGTAGGACAAGCGCCACGTCGATGCATCTGAGCCCGACCGTCCGATGAGGCGCCGTCCCACATCGTCCGGCCGTGTTGCCAGTCGCGTTGTTTAGCCCGTTCACGGCTTGCAGTCGCGTTAGTTTGGATTGTCTATCAGCGTGAAACCGATGGGCGCCATGGCACGCACAGCGCCAGTTTGCAGCGCCTCAAATTAACCACTAGAAGTCTACAAGCGCGCAGCGGCGACGCTCAGGCTGTGGATACACCTGTTGGAACGGTCGCACCTAGGCCTGCACTTACTAATTGGTCATACCAAATATCAATAATTGGCGAGCTAATACGGTTGACATATCGGTAAATACTAGATTATAAGGTGCGTCTGGCTGACAGCCGGAGCAATTAGTCTGTTCTCATGGGGGGAATGAAATGAACATTAAGCGTGCGATCGCTCTGATCGCAGTACCCGCGACTGCGCTGGCTTTCATGCCAGCCGCTGTTGCTCAAGAGGAAGCGATAGAGGAAATCGTTGTCACAGGGATTCGTGGATCCTTGCGTAACGCGATTGATCAGAAGCGTAATTCTGACAACCTCGTCGAAGTCATTGTCGCAGAAGACATTGGCAAGCTGCCTGATCAAAACCTTGCAGAAGTTCTGGAAAACGTTCCAGGTATCCAGATCACCCGTCAAGCAGGCGTGGGCACGGGTGTTCAAATCCGTGGCACAAACGCAAACCGGACTGAAATCAACGGTGTCTCTACCGTCGGTTCTGGCGCAGGACGCAGCGGCATCAACTTTGAAGACGTATCTGCCGGCATCATCGCGGCAGTCGAAGTCACCAAAGCACCTGAAGCAAAAACAATCGAAGGCTCCGTCGGCGGTACGATCAACTTGCGAACAATTCGTCCGCTCGAATTGAGCGAGACACTGGCAACAGTTCGATTGCAGGGCGAAGACAGTAGTCTGTCCACTGATGGTATCCAGCCAAGAATCTCCGGCACCTGGGGAGACAACTGGGAAACGGACTCTGGCACGTTTGGCGCTGTCGTCAGCGCAAGCTACACAGAGCAGGACGTTACCGCGTTTCGGCCTCGTACTGACCGCGATAATTTCATCGGTTCAGACAGCGGTGTTGCCAGTGCTCAGGCATTTGATTTCTTGCCGATTCAGTTCCTGATTCAGGATTACGACAACTTTGAATACGAGACTGTCAACTTCGCTGGTACGTTCGAGTGGGCGCCAAGTGATACGTTGAGCTTTTACTTCGATGCAGTCCTGAACGATCAGGAACGCAGACAAGAAAGCTCACGCATTCAGGCGTCGGGAATTTCCGGACTCAGAAATGATGCAATTCCAAGCGAGTTCGAAACGATTAACTTTGGTTCGCTCGACGGCTCAAGTGGTTCTCAGAACCTCGGTTCTATCGAAGCGGCCGTCCGCGGTTTGATTCCGCTTGATGGTGACGGCAGCGACGGTAACTTGCGTTTCTCCGGCGACACCAACTCACGCGTGACTGACAGTAAAATCTTTAGCCTTGGCACCAACTGGCAGGTTAACGAACGGTTGGCAGCACGCATTGAAGTGTCAACGTCAGATTCGGATTCGACCACACCGAGCTTCAACACTACGTTGAACTTCATCAACCCGAACTCACCACTCGATGCGGCCGCTTTGTTGGCTAACCATTTGGCGAACGAAGCGAATGGTAACGAAGACCTTTACGATTCAAACGAAAACGGCACGCCGTTTGTCTACGATCTTACGGGTGGCTCATTGACCTGGGGTGTTGCACAAGACGCGGCAAATGGTCCGACGACGGCTCAATTGTTGGATCCTGCCAACGTCGTTCTGCGTGATGTGAACATCAACCAGGATATTGCTGAAAACTCGGAATTCGCATTCCGTGCTGACTTGTCTTATGACCTTGAGTGGAACGCAATCACATCGGTTGATTTCGGTTATCGCTACAACAAGACAACGAGCCTCAGAGATCAGCGCCGTTCGAATGTTGGTCTGAGAGAGTTTGCTGATAGCCCAACAGGCGATCTGTTCGCAGATTTGCTGGTACCAGGCCCAAGCAACTTCAACGCCGCTGACGGCAGAACCTTGTTTGTTCGTGACTTCCTCGTCATCAACCCGGAACTCGCGGCATCAAGCCCGGACCAGGTGTTGGCTACGTTGAACGCAGCCATTCTTGCTAACAATGCGATCACCGGCTCTACGCGTGGCCCGATTAGCTCGCCAACGTCGAGCACCAGTGCATTCTTCGACATCGAAGAAGAAACCAGTGCTTTGTATGCGCAAGCAAACTTCGAGCAAGGCATCTTCCGCGGCAACCTTGGTTTCCGTTATGTGCAAACCGACCTGACATCAGACGGCAACTCTGAGCTGAACGGCGTTGTATCACCAACATCATCGACCAGCGACTACAGCTTCTTCCTGCCGCGTTTCAACGTAGTAGCGGATGTACACGAAGATGTGGTTGTCCGATTCGGGTTTTCGCAGGACATTCGTCGTCCTGACTTCAATGACCTGTCAGCTGCATTCACGTTCAGCACGAGCCCGAACCCGGCGGTAACTCTGGGTAACCCAGCGTTGGAGCCTGAAGAAGTCACCTCATTCGACATCTCTGCTGAATGGTACTTCTCAGAGGCAAGCGTTGTGAGCATCGGTTACTTCCGCAAAGAGCGCACCGGCCTGTTCTTTGATAACGATGAAACACCGTTCGAAGATCCGGTCACCGGTTTCCGTGACCTCACGGATCCTTGTGAGCAAGGCGGTATCTTCAACCCGATTGCCGATATCAACGTCTTTGGTCCTGACACCGGCGTTGGCGTTTGCGTACCTTCATCACAGACCATTAACGGTTCCGGTGAAACAACGCAGCAAGGTATCGAGCTGACATTCCAGTACGACCTCTCCAGCTTCGAAGACAAGCTTGGTTGGGCATCTGGTTTCGGTATTCTGGCAAACTACACCAACCAGGACTTCTCTGGCGGTGATTCATTCCAGAACGCAACGAGCCGCGCTTCAACGGTATTTGCATCTAACGGCGCGACCGATGTTGACTTCCGTGCAACACTGCTTGATCTGTCTGAAAACGCTTACAACTTCACCGTGTACTACGAGAAGTTCGGCCTGTCAGCCAGAATGCGTTACACATGGCGTGAAGCGTATCGCTCAGAAGACTTCGGTAGCACATCGAGCCGCCCATGGGGCTTCCCGGTTGTACAGGAAGACAGAGGACAGCTGAACGCGAGCGTTCAATATGCTGTTAACGACAACCTGAACATCGGTATCGAAGGTGTGAACATCACCGAATCAGAAGTAGAGCAGTCTTGTGTCAACGAAGGCGCACTGTTGTGCTTCCAGGGTCTGACGGATCGCCGTTTGACCTTTGGTGCTAGCTACCGCTTCTAACAGTTGATAAAAAAAGAAGGCCACCACCAGTGGCACTTTGAGATAGCGATTAAGCCCCGACCTTGTGTCGGGGCTTTTTTGTGGGTACTAGCTAATGATCTGCCAGACGCCGCGTACACCCATCGTTGTCGTCACGAAAGAGAACAAAAGAATCGCTGCTAGTATGATGTTCGTGGTCGGCGTGTTGCGGTGCTCGCCCATGAGATCCCGGTGATTACCGAGATAGAGAATGCAGGCGACTGTGATCGGCAGTATCACCGCATTGAATGCCTGCGATGCAATCATCACAAAAACCGGGCGAGCCTCGAAAATCGGAACGACGAGCCCTAGCAATGAAATGAAAAACACCATCACGCGATAACGTGGCAGGCTCATGTCACGTTCAGACTGATTAAAATCGCATAGCAGCCAGGGCAGCATGAGTACGTTCGGAATCTGTGACGACACACCGGCCGCCACGATGCCCAAGACGAAGATCGTCGTCGCTAACGAACCAGCTAGCGGCTCGAGTAGACCAATCATCTGCGAGGCACGATCAAGCCCGAGCCCCTCTACATACAATGTGCCAGCGGCAGCCGCCATGATCGAAGCGCTGATGATAAACATCATCACGACGGCGACAACCGCATCGTTCCGCTGTTTTTTACTATCGGCGATAGTCCAGCCCGCTTCCTTTACCAATGTCGTACGGATAATGAACAGGCCAGAGAACACGGTGGTTCCAACCATAGACGCAATGACTAGGAAAGGTCCCGTGCCACTATCCTGCGAGACGTTCGGCAAAGTCGGATTCAAGCCTTTGAATATGTCGATCGGCGGTGGCATCAGAATAAAGAAATTAGCCACAAAGCAAGCCGCCATGATGGCGACGATGACGGCAAGACTGCGCTCGAGGAATTGGGTTTTGCCATTCCAGAAAATGAAATAGACCAGCGCTACGAAAAACGCAGCAAACCAAACCGGCTTGATACCACCATCCACGAATCCCTTGGACCATTCAGCACTGACCTCGGCAACAATCCCCATCACGCCCATGACACTGCCACTGACACCCGCAGTCAATGCAACAATAAAGAACACGCCGACCAACGGGTGAATATGCAAGCGAAACGCCTGCAACGCGGTTTTACCGGAGACAAGAGTCAATCGGCCATAGGCATGAATCATGAAAAATGTGGCAAAACACGAGGCAACGATAGTCCAGAGCAACGACATGCCATAGGTCGCACCGGCTTTGGCCATCGCAGTGACGCTACCCGTTCCGATATTGAAACCCAGCAAAAAAATACCGGGAAGAAACAGTGACAGTGTTTTTGAGAATTGTTTTCGCATAGCCTGCGAAGATAGCAAAGTTTGCTAAGCTTGCGTGAGCACACGATGACGCGACGACGGCGATAAAGGACACATTACAATGGAAGAAACCTGGCGATGGTTCGGGCCGGATGACACGGTCAGCCTGGCGCAAATTCGTCAGGCCGGCGCGACCGGCATTGTCACGGCACTCGACCATATTCCTACCGGCGCGGTGTGGCCGCTGGAAGATATCCTGGAGCGACAACAGTTGATTGAGGATGCCGGCCTGCGCTGGTCGGTTGTAGAATCGGTACCGCTGCACAACGGCATCAAAACCCAGTCCGGCAACGTTCAGTCATACACCCAAAACTATCAACAGAGCATCAGAAATCTCGGGGAAGCGGGGATCCATCGCATCTGCTACAACTTTATGCCTGTCGTTGATTGGACGCGCACGAACCTAAGCTACGAAATGCCGAACAAGGCACAGGCGCTCCGATTCGAGATGACGGATTTTGCGGCTTACGATCTGTTTGTATTGAAACGCGAAAGCGCGCACGACAGCTACAGCAGCGACGTCATTGAACGCGCTAGCGAACGCTTCAGGACAATGACTGCGCAGGCACGCACCGCTCTGGAAAAGAATATCATTGCTGGGCTGCCAGGCGGCGAAGGCAGCTATGAACGCGACGGTATCCGACGCGAGATCGAGCGATTTGCGCAGTTGGGGAATAAGCGCTACCGCGCTAACCTCGTTGAGTTCTTGAGGCAAATCATTCCCGTCGCCGAATCCAGCGGGGTGGTTATGGCGATACACCCGGATGATCCACCGTTCTCTTTGTTCGGATTGCCACGTGTCGTATCAACCGCTGATGATGCGCGTGCGTTACTCGCCGCAATACCAAGCCCGTCAAACGGTCTCACTATGTGCGCTGGCTCTTACGGCGCACGCGGTGACAATGATCTTGTCGAAATGATTCGTGAATTCCACGAGCGTATCTATTTCGTTCATTTGCGCAACATCAGACGCGAATCAGATGGTTCTTTTTTCGAGACGGATCATTTGGATGGTGACAACGACATCGTCGGAATCGTCGGTGCTCTGCTCGATGCCGAGGAACAGCGTACCGGAGTGTCCAGCGGGCGTTCATCGATCCCCATGCGACCCGATCATGGTCACACGATAGGCGCCGAAGCCGGCGACGCGAACGTACGGCCTGGCTACTCTTACGCAGGCCGCATGAAAAGCCTGGCTGAGTTACGTGGGGTAGTCCATGCACTCACTGAGATCCGCCAACACAAATAGACTGTCGGTGGGCTGCGTCGATCAGGCGGTCTGACCGACGCAACCTAGCCGTTACTGTGATGCTTCATACGACACATTCTGTATGTCATACGCATCGTTGTTCGCGCGAATTTCACCTGTGTCTTTCATCACAACGTTTTCAATCAACGTGATGGTCTCACCATTGGTCAGATACAACTCCAGTGGTGCGCTCTTTGTCCAGACGGAATCGGACACATTGAGACGCTGAACTCCGTGAAAGAGTAACGACGCTCTGGACTTGTTGCGCCGCCCTAGCCCTGTGTTAGTGAACGCGTTGCCACTAACGGTGACAATGGGACCGAACGTACTTTCATCCGTGCCACCGCGGTAGATGTTCGCAACCGCGCCTTGAATGTCGGTAAACGTACTATTGGTAATTGTGAGATTTTCAACGTTATAAATACCGAGGTCTTCCGGTTCTTTATCGAAAGCCAACACAGACCCGGTGATATTCGACATTGTCGTATCCGTGATCTCTACGCTATCGGCAAACGTGCCTTTGGAAACACCGACAAAATTGAAACTGTGATTCACGTCGAGATTGGTCACCTCACAGTTGCGCACCACAAGCGAATAGTTTTTGGTCATTGAGTAGCGACTCGTACTGATGACATTGTTGCCATACAGGTCCGGTGACTCGGCGCCATCCAGGCGCACATTCTCTAACTCAAGCGAGCCGCCATTCTCGATGAAAATAAAGGTTGATTTTTCTGAGCGTATCACCGGTTTGTCGCCACTTCCCGCTTGAATCGTCAATGGGTGCGAGACGCTTGCGAATTTGGTGAGCAGATAGGCGCCACCATTCTCAAGCACCAGCGTATCGCCCGCACGGCTGGCGTTAATCGCATCGAGCAACGTATTCGTGCCTGGGGCGACAGCGGTTGTGGCGCCGCTGCCAAAGGCCACGAACGGCTCAGTCTTTTCGTAAAAATCAGCGCCGGTTTCTTCTTTGGTGACCGGCAGTTTGATCTCGCCGAATTCGATCTGATCAACTAGCGACTGTGCAGGCACCAACAAACCATGTTGATTCTTCGTAAGACCGAACGCTACCTTACTGAAACCACTCTCGGTAGGTGCGGCGGCTTCTTCATTCATTACGTTGCCATCGAAGCTGATACCGGAGATATCGTCGTAGACGGTAAAGGGCTTGAGGTTGGTTTTACTCATGAAGATATTGTTGTGCATCGTCGAACCAGTCGGCGGGGCGGAGCGTTCCGCATCACTACCTGCACACAGTTGGATATGATCGCTGTCCACGACGATATTATTGTCCATGACGGAGTCGATCACTGGGTCGTAGCGGTTAATCGGACCGTTTGGCACGCCGTTCATGATCACTAGCGTGCCGCGGAATCGGTGGCCAGTAATCCCAGAAAGGTAGTTGTTCCGGACGGTTTGATTCTCGTTGATAATACGGATACCGCCCGTATTCGGTTTGCGATTGCCCAGAAAATAGTTGCCCTCTACGAGTGTGTAGTGGCCATGGCGCATAGTGAGCGTACCCTGACTCTCAAAGAACACGTTGTCACTGATTTTGTTACCACACGCTTTGCTGGAGATAATTTCCAGCTCACCGCTCGTGCGATCAAAGTAATTCTTGCGTACCACGGTGTTCGCATATTCACGCGAGAAATGACTCGTACCGATACGTAACGTCTCGCCACCATTGGAACCCAGCGTCTGTCGCGGGCCAAAGTAGTTGTACTCGATAACATGATCGTTCTCGTGACTGTCTTCTGTGTTCATTCGAACGGCGAGCGTCACGCCCGAGTTACCTTTGTTGAGAAGCGTGTTGTGATCGAATCGATTGTTCTTGCCGTAAATCGCGACCCAAATGTCGGACGAGTAGCGCTCGGGATTGGTGAAATCATCGATGACCGTATTCGTCACGCGAACGTTGTTGGCAAGTTGATCTTTTGCCGTTCGGAAGGAGATCACTTCCGTGGTCGGTGTGTATCCGTTCTTGAATACAAGATCACTGACTTCGATATAGGAGCCGGAAATCGAAAGGTTTGATTCGCCGGAAATAATCACCTGTCCGGGAGATTCGGCAGTCAGGATGACAGGCGCCTCAGCCGTTCCATTGGCAATCAGCTTCAACTCGACGTCGGACCATGTGCCATTCGCCATCGTAATCGTATCACCCGGCTGCGCATTCTCAGTCGCTGTATTGAATTCGTCTATCGTTCGCACAAGACTGCGATCTTCGGC
>JBCBZK010000054.1:0-21366 GCA_039815365.1 Pseudomonadota bacterium
CAAACCGGATGTGCTGACACGAATAACACAAGCGTCAGGGACGCAAGCAAACGAACGCAATCAGGCATTAATCGAAATAGCGGTGCAAGTCAGCGCCAACCGCACCTGGCGGGTGGCCGGCCACAATCCACACCGCCTGGCGCGCCGCAGCTTCAGCGCTGAAGTGCGCGAGGTTGAGTTTGCGCGCGGTGGGCAAAAACTCCTGCTGGGCATCGGTCACGACCGACAACAGTGGGCGCAAACGGTGACGGGCATCTTGCTCGGCGACCACAGCAATCTCGCCAGTATTCAGTTCGACGATGCTGCCGCACGGAAATAACCCGAGCGCCTGTACGAACTGCTCGACCACAAGGCTCGCAAAAATTTCTCCGGACATCCGGTTGAGTTCACCAATCGCATCCGCCGTTGATCGTGCGGCGCTATGCGGTCTTGGCGAAATCATCGCATCAAAAGCATCGGCGACGGCAGCCATCGCGCCTTGCGCGCTGATTTGCGCGCGTGTGAGTCGATGTGGGTAGCCGCTGCCATCCAATCGTTCGTGATGCTCGGCGACCATCATCGTAACGGCATCAGTGACGCCGGGAATACGCTCGATTAAATCCAGCCCTAGTTGCACGTGGCCGCGCACGGCCAAATGCTGGCGACTGTCAAACGACACGGTGGTGTCCATCAGACTGCGATCCATCCGCGACATGCCGATATCCAGCAACAAGCCACCACTGGTGAGATCAAGCAGCAACGGTGGCGCCAACCCGAGGTGACGGCCGAGAACCGCGATCCAGACAGCTGTGCCAACACGTCTGCCGCCTGGCTCCGGCGACGCCTTCTTCAAGCACGTGTGCCACACCAGCGCATCCGGGTTTCTTGCCACACTTTGGATAATCGGCTGCACCAAACCGCGCACATGACGAGCCTCTGGCTGTTTGCCCTGACGCAATGCCTTGTCGAATTTAGCGAGACCTTCCTGAGCGTAGTGATACGCCTCAACCGCTTGCGGGCGCTCCCGCGAAATGCTGACTTGCTCGGAGTAGTCATGCGCGTCTTGCTGACCCAGCAAAGAGCGTAGCCGCAGGCTTTGCGCATCAATAACATTCGTGGAGTCGGTGCCCACTGGCTCCGGATCACCGCCGCGACGGCCGCTACGTGCCACTGTGCTCACAAAGCCGGGGTCGACGAACACCGAGTCGCAATAACGATCGAGCAGCTCAATCTCGCTGGAGCTCAGAATTTCGAACCCCTGAAATTTAAAGGGTGTCTCGCGCCATGGACGATCGAGCTCGGCAACATACATACCCACCCGCAATCGACTGACAGACACTGCCTGCAATGTTGGTTTAGCTTCCGAATCCATCTACCTGCCAGCCCACTCGCGTGGCACCATTCCGTGTGTGGCCACAAGAATAGCGAAATTAATGTTAAAAACCAGCAACACGCAGCAGTATTGTGCCGGTTTTGGCGACGAGAAGCTGCGATCCATTACTGAGAATTTCACTGAATTTCCGATCAAATGACTGAAATTCAATCGAAAAGCCAAAAATGGGACTGCGTTATCATTGGCGGTGGACATAATGGCCTAACCGCAGCCGCCTATCTTGCTAAGGCCGGCAAGTCCGTTCTGGTGGTAGAGTCGCGTGGCACGATTGGCGGCGCTGCGGTCACCGAAACCTTTCATCCGGGCTTTCGAAATTCACTCGCCAGCTACACAGTGAGCTTACTCAACCCGCAGATCATCCAGGACCTTGATCTCTATGCACACGGGCTGCGGATCGTGCAGCGCCCCTTCAGCAATTTCATGCCGCTACCCGACGATCGCTACCTGTCGACCGGCAGCGATCTTGCTGCCACGCAAGCAGCATTCAGACGATTCAGCGAAAAAGATGCCGCCCGCTTACCGGATTACTACAACTGGTTAGCGTCGGCTGCCGATGTTCTGAAACAGCAGCTGCTGCGCACGCCACCCAATATGGGTGGTGGTCTTCGCGACTGGTGGCGCAGCGGCGCACTGATTCACAGTTTGCGCGGCGTTCCGCAGGCTGCCCAACATGCCATCTTCGACATGTTCACGCGGTCTGCACGGGACATTCTTGATGGCTGGTTTGAAAACGAACACATCAAGGCGCTGTTCGGCTTCGACGCCGTCGTCGGCAATTATGCAGCGCCGGACGAAGCTGGCTCGGGTTACGTGTTGCTACACCACGTGTTCGGCGAAGTCGATGGCGTACAAGGCGCCTGGGGCCATGCGATCGGCGGCATGGGCGCAATCAGCAATGCTATTGCGAGTTGTGCTGCGCAGCACGGCGCTCACATTCGATGCGATACCCGCGTGACACGCGTGATGACACGCGACAACGTGGCTTACGGCATCGAGACGGCCGACGGCGAACACATTCACGCGCGTTGTGTCGCATCCAACACGACACCCAAGCACTTGTTGCTAGACCTGGTTGCGGAAAACGATCTGCCGGCAGAAACGCGTGAACGCGTGGCACAAACCCGCTACGGCTCTGGCACCTTTCGCATGAACGTCGCTCTCGATTGTTTACCGCGATTCACAGCCTTACCGGAGGCCGGGCCACACCTGTCCTCCGGGATCATTATCGCGCCGACTCTGGACTACATGTCACAGGCGTATTTTGATGCACGCCGTGAGGGGGTTTCGCGCGAACCGATCGTCGAGATGCTCATACCCAGCACATTAGATGATTCGCTCGCCCCGCCGGGCAAACATGTCGCCAGCCTGTTCTGCCAGCATGTCAGTCCGGACACAGACCCGGCGCAGCGCGATGACATCGCGCGACGGATGATCGCAACGGTCGATCGCTACGCACCGGGATTCGAAGAGAGCGTGCTTGGCTATGTCGCGCTGACGCCTGCCGATCTTGAATCCAAGCTCGGACTGACTGGCGGCGACATCTTCCACGGCGCGTTATCGCTAAACCAGTTATTTTCTGCGCGACCGATGCTCGGCATGGCCGACTACCGCACCCCGATCAAAGGTCTGTATCTGTGTGGCTCCGGCGCGCACCCCGGAGGGGGCGTCAGCGGCATCCCCGGACATAATGCGGCGCGAGAAATGCTTCGCGATCTGTAGCGCGCACGCGCTAACATAGCGCTTTGATCGTCTTCGGAGTGGCTCTTTAATGCGCCAATGGTTCTCAATTGCCGCTTTGCTTCTGGCGGGCACGGCGTACGCCGAGCACCATGTCCTGTCCCATTCGATTCCCGTCGGCGGACTGAACACCGATGAACAACGCATTGTCCAATGGGTTGCCGATCATTCCGACGCGCTGGTCACTCAATTGCGCGAGCACGTGAACATCAACAGCGGCACGATGAACCACAAAGGCGTGCAGCGCGTGGGAGCCGCGCTGGCTAAGGACTTCGCAGATATTGGCTTTACGACGCGATGGGTTGATATGCCTGCCTCGGTCAATCGTGCCGGACATCTGTTCGCACAGCGCAGCGGTAACAAGGGACTTAAAATTCTCGCGATTGGCCATCTCGACACTGTGTTCGAACAAGACGATGCGTTTTCGAGCTTCACACAGGATGGCAACATCGCACGCGGACCCGGCGTTGCCGATATGAAATCGGGGAATCTGATTATTCTCTACGCTCTGAAAGCGCTACACGAAAACAATTTGCTCGATGGTGCACAAATCCAGGTCGCGTTCACTGGCGATGAGGAGAGCGCGGGCGAGCCGCTAGCAGTGGCCCGCCGAGACCTTATCACGGCGGGAAAATGGGCCGATGTCGCGTTGGGCTTTGAGGCAGGCGCGCGCGATACCAACGCGGATGGCGTGACAACAATCGAATACGCAACCGTTGCCCGGCGCAGCTCGAGCGACTGGTATCTCGAAGTCACCGGTCGTCAGGCGCACTCCTCTGGCATCTTCAGTAACCGGGTTGGCGCAGGCGCGGTCTTCGAGACCAGCCGTATACTGAATGCGTTTTATACATCGCTGCGCGGCGAGCCTTATCTGACATTCAATCCGGGCACCATTGTTGCTGGCACTGACGTCGACTATGACGTTGCACAAACACGTGGCACGGCGTTCGGCAAGACCAACGTGGTGTCGTCGCGTGCGATTGTTCACGGCGGCATCCGCACCATTTCAAATGAGCAGCTCGAGCGAGCGCGTCAGACGATGCGCGATATCGTGAGCGACAACCTGCCTGGCACAAGCGCAACTATCACGTTCGGCGACGGATACCCGGCAATGGCGCCAACGCCTGCCAACGAACAACTGCGTATGATGCTGGCGAGTATCAACATGGCTCTGGGTCGCGACGATATGCCGCCGCTCGATCCATCGCGTCGCGGTGCCGCGGATATTTCGTTTGTGGCACCACATGCCGCGAGCCTAGCCGGGCTTGGTGCCTATGGTAGCGGCGGACATTCACCCCGCGAACAACTGGAACTGGATTCGATTCCGGTCGCGACGCAGCGCGCAGCCATCTTGCTGTACCGATTGATTCACGGCGCACTGCCGGACTTAGCTGAGGAATAACGTTAGTGGACACCGAAGAAAAAGAACGCACCATTGCCAATCTCATGCAACAAGCCATGCAGTATCAGCAGCAAGGTCGCAGAATGGATGCGGCAGCGTCACTCGAAGGCATTCTTACGCTCGACGAAAAAAACTATCCAGCGCTGGCCGGTTTGTCACAAATCGCGTTGGGCGCCGAGCGTTATGATGTCGCGGGCATGTACGCCAATCGAGCTCACGCTGCCAACAGCAATGGATTTGAGGCGCTAGCGGTGCTCGCGCAATGCCATCAAAGTACCGGAGATTTTGCCAGTGCGCTGGAGTGCACACGACGACTGGCAAAGCTGCAACCGGACAACGACAAAATACAATTCAATATCGGTGTGTTGTCTGAGCAGTCAGCCGACCGCGACGGCGCGGCAAGCGCCTACGCGCAGAGTCTGCGATTGAACCCGGCCAACAATGAGGCACGTGCCAATCTTGCGATGCTGTACGTTGCAGAGGGCAAAGACCAGCAGGCCTTGGACGCATGCGCCGAACTGGTGGCGCACAAACGTGGACCGAAAGGTGCACCCGGCCCGGAAGCGCCGCCACTACCCGGACACGAAGCTGCGACGTCGTTGTTCAAACTGCACATGGAAGCCGAACAGCTGCAATACCTGCAAACTGCCGGCAAACTTGCTGAGTCGTTACACGAGCTCCCGGACGCTTATCGTCTGGCGATCTCTGACATCACATCGGCAAACCCACCTGTCGATGCCAATGAGCCATTCAGTGTCATACATCCCAAGTTCAAGGACAAAGCGCATTGGCAGCAGCTACTGAAGCACCACAACAGACCATTACATATCCCTGATGTCGATGTGCCCGGCGGCGCATTGATCAATCCTGAGCTGGATGTTGAAGCGATCGAGCGAAGCTACCGGGACAGCGACCCGAACTACGTCGTCATTGATAACTTGCTGACACCCGATGCATTGCAAGCGTTGCTTGAGTTTTGTCGCGAATCCACGATGTGGTTTGACCTACGAAAAAACTACCTCGGCGCGTACTTCACCGAAGGATTTGCCAACGCTTTGACGCTCGGCATCGCACGCGCGATTCCCGAAGCCTTGCCCGGTATTTTCACAGACCATGCGCTAACGCAAGCCTGGGCATACAAATATGGCGCTGCGCTGACCGGTATCGGCATGCACGCGGATGCGGCCGCCGTGAATTCCAATTTCTGGATTGCACCAGACTCGGCGAATAACAATGCCGAGACCGGTGGTCTGTTGCTTTATCGCAAAGCGGCACCGATGGCCTGGGGATTCGATAAATTCAATAATGACGAATCAGCGATGCGAGATTTTCTCGGCGATAGTGTGAATGATCCGATTCGCATTCCACACAAGCAGAATCGCATCGTCATTTTCAATTCCAACCTGTTCCATCGCACCGATGACATTCATTTCGGTGATCGTTTCGAAGACAGGCGCTATAACATGACGCTGCTCTACGGACGCCGCGGTCGCTAACCCACACATGCATCTCACTATGTTGCAACTGATCATCGGTTTGGTTCTCTTTCTCGGCATGCACTCGATATCGATCGTCGCCGCACCTGCGCGTGACAACCTCGCCAAAAAGATAGGGCCGTTGGCCTGGCGTGGCATCTACAGCCTCGTCTCAATCGCAGGATTCTTACTGATCATTCACGGCTATGCCGTCGCGCGCTTGTCACCCGTCATGATCTGGCAACCGCCGGGATTCATGTCGCACATTACTGCGGTGCTCATGCTGCCGGTTTTCATCTTTCTAACCGCAGCTTATATGCCCGGTAAGATCCAGAGCACGCTCAAACATCCGATGTTGGTTGCCCTAAAGCTCTGGGCGCTCGCCCACTTGCTCGCCAATGGCATGCTCGCGGATATTGTCCTGTTCGCAAGCTTTCTTGCATGGGCCGTCATCGACAGGATTTCGCTCAAGCGTCGTGTGCAAAAACCGATGGTAGCGCTGCCGAAATCGGGCGCCAACGATGTGATCGCGGTGGTCGTAGGTTTGGGAATTTACGTCGCGTTCGTGCTGCATTTGCACGTGGCGCTCATCGGCGTGAAGCCGTTCGGCTAAGCGCCGAAATGCGTGCTACCCGCAAGGCTGCGGGTAGCACGCGTTCTCGATCAACGGAACTGAATCGTCGACGGCATTTCGATACCGTTCTCAGTGATATTGACCAGGCCAACTTCACGATCAAACGTATCTGCATACGCGCGCTGCAAACGAGCGCTAAGCTCCATTTGTTTCTGCGCAGCTTCCATCGCTTCTGCACTGTCGCCGGATTCTACGTCCTCAAAGGTTGACGACATTTGATCTTCGAGGCTTTCCATCAAGTCTGCATAAGCGCCCATATCCATTGACACCGCAATCAGCGTATTGGATGACAGGTCTGTCGCTGCCGCCAACGTGCTTGCGCGTGCGCCAGCATCAGGGCCGATGCTCAAACCCAATGCGTTGTCCGTCATCGCGGCGAATACCGCTTGTGGTAACGGACCTGTCAACGCAGCAGGCAGCTCGACCGCTTGACCATTCGCCTCAATCGGCAGATTGGCCAGGACGCCCATCATTTGGCCGAACTGAATCAGACCTTCAACGTTATCCATTGCCAGCAGTACGTTCACGTCGAGGTTGTCAGGAATCTGCGGCTGTGCGAAATCGATCCCGTCCATGTTGTTCAGCTCCAGGAAGAAACCCTGGAAATTATTCACCATTGGTGGCACCGGCTGGTTCAACGCTTGTGTCATTTCGCTGGCCGACTGGTTGAGCTGTGCGAGTTCCACACACTCGTAAGGATTATCGACCACCTTGCTGACGTACGTCGTGATGTACTCGCGCATGCCACCGAGATTCATACCAATGCCGATTTTCATCTTGGCGTCGGAGTCTGAGGTCAGACCAGGAACTTTACCTGCGACCGGGATCATCGCTTTGGCAATATCGCTGCGCAACTCGAGCACTGGCTTCAGTGTCATCGCATCCGTATCGATTTGCGTATAACCCATTGCAAGGCGCGGAGCGATTGCCGCCAGGGAACGGAATTCGTTGTTACACACTTCGCTGAACTGCGGCCGTGCTTCACCGGCCAATGCAAACAAATCTGCATTCAGCCCAGTTGGCTCATCGATAAACGTTGAAACCAGTTGTTCCATATCGACCCAGCCAAAACCCTGCGGCAAGTAGTCATATTTTTCGGTCAAGGCAATCAACGCTGCGCTGCTGAGCGCGTTTGCTGGTTTTGTCTTACCGAGCAGTGTCGCGATACTGGCTTCGCCGAACGGCGCGGGCGCGATACTCATCACGGCGCTGCCATCGATTTCGGCAATAATCAGATTGACGTCTGTGCCTAACGCGACGTTTTTGTAATCAATGCCGTCCGCCGAGCGTGCGCTGACTTCGGTATCCATTTCTGCGAATAAGGCATCCACAGCGGGGCCAAACTTTTCTGGCTCGGCAAGCACGATGCGGTATACCGGTAACAGACCGTTACCGTAGAACACGCCGAGCATGCTATCGCCGAAACCAAAGCGGTCCGCAGCGTCTTCGTCCATCAGAGATTCGATAGCCGTACCAAGCCCATCGAATTTCGACGCCATTTCAGCGCCTTCAGCGGACTCCGCTACCAAGCTACCGATATTGCCAATCATTTCGGATAACACCGGCTTGAGCTCGTCCAGCATTGGCTGCATTTTTTTCAGCACATCTTCGGGCATGGCTTCAGTGCCAGCGAATACATAAGGCGTATCAGCAGGGACGTAGGCCAACAGTTCAAGCGCTGCTTTTTCGGATTTGCCTTTCTTGTCACCACAGGCGGCGATAGGCAGCGCGATGATAGCGATCATCACGAATGCGATCAGTCGTTTCACAGTATTTTCCTTGGAATTCAAACGAAGTTCTCGAAATCAGCGCGAAAGCATGCCGTAAATCGGCGTCGATTACAGCAACCCAGCGCACAGACGGATTGACCCATTCTGGCACTACAGATGGTTGAACCCTGCTGCTGTTAGTCAGGAATCACATTTCTCTCAATAAAAACAGTATTTTAGATATGCTCCTTGCCAAAATTCATTTTTTCGCATTGATCTGCAATGTGAGAAGCTGCGGCAACACCCGAGCCTAACCCTGCGTAACAAATTGACGTGTGTTGCGGTCAATTAGAGACCACCTTTTGCAAGAGCGAGAACCGATGTTTTTTAGATTTGCAGCAATCATGGCAACCCTGTTACTCATGGCGTCACGCGCCATCGCAGCCCCTGCGAACGCGCCTGAATTTACCCAGACGAGCCCGCAAGCGTGGATCAATAGCCCACCGGTAACGCTCGAGTCGTTGCGCGGCAACGTCGTGCTCGTCGATTTCTGGACGTTCGCCTGTTGGAATTGCTACCGCTCCTTTCCGTGGCTCAACGGGCTCGAAGCAGCTTTCGAAGACGCTGACTTCCAGATCATTGGGGTGCATAGCCCGGAGTTTGACTATGAACGCGAACGAGGCGCCGTTATCGAAAAGGTCAAGAAATTCGAACTCAAACACCCGATCATGATCGACAATGACTTTGCGTACTGGAAAGCAATGAACAACCGCTACTGGCCAGCGTTCTACCTGATCGATGGCAAAGGACGTGTGCGCCACACGTATATCGGCGAAACCCACGAAGGCGACAAACAGGCCAAGCGCATCGAAGCCGACATCAAGGCGTTGCTCGCCGAGGCAAACAACTAAGCGCGTGCGTTGTTAGGAAACAGATCGACAAGCAAACAAATGACTCGCCGCTGCGCGCGCAACGTACCCGTCATTCAATGAAGGTGACAAACTCGTCCAGAGATTTTCGACGAATCACCGGTACTTGTGCGTCCGAGGCCGGATAGCCCACAACCAGCAGCAAATACGCGCGCTCGTGTTTCGGCCTGTCGCAGATTTCATTAAGAAACGCCATCGGGCTTGGGGTATGTGTCAACGACGCAAGGCCACACTCGTGCAGCGCAGCGATCAGCATTCCGGTTGCGAGCCCAACAGACTCTTGCGGGTAGTAGTGCTTGGTCTTGTTACCGTCCTCATCCAGACGATACTTCTGCATAAAGATACTGATCAGGTACGGCGCTGTTTCCAAAAAAGGTTTGTTCGCATCGGTACCGAACTTGGCTAACTCGGCGAGCCATTCATCCGATGCGCGGTGCTCGTAAAACTCACGCTCTTCAGCCTCCGCCGCTTCGCGCACACGACGCTTAACATCAGGATTGGATATCACCGAAAAGTGCCATGGCTGCATATTCGCGCCGCTCGGCGCAGTATTCGCGGCTTTCAAGCAATGCTCAATCACTTCTCTGGGCACAGGCTCGGCGGAAAACTCACGCACCGTGCGTCGCCGATTGAGCGATGCATACAATTCCCGCGACCGCGCAACCATTGCGTCAGGCGACAGACTCACATAAGTCTGTAACGGTTGAAATTCAGGATCTGCCATTCGTTACTCCTCGTCAGGGTCAGCCGACGCTTCGTCAGTGTGCCACTGATACAACATGCAGTCATCCGGATCAGGCGCGTTGGCATCGCTCGCAACGCGGGCGAAATCCTTCGCCGATATAGCGGCGACGTGCACGCTGTTCGGATCACCGCTCACCAAGGGATGCCACGCGGCGAGACCTCGTCCTTCTGCGATGCATCGGTAGGCACAACTAAACGGCAGCCAACCAAAGGCAGCTTCGTTCTCAACGCTAAGATGAACACAATCGGGCACGCGCTTGAGCCGTTGCGAGTAATCTGTGCAACGGCAGGTGTTGATGTCTAATAAATGACAAGCAACATCGCTCGAATACACCTGTCCGTCATCTTCATCTTCGAACTTGTGCAAACAGCACAATGCACAGCCGTCACACAGCGACTCCCACTCGTCGTGGCTCATCTGACCTAACGATTTTGATTCCCAAAAGGGTTTTGCAGGCATCCCGTCACCTTGTCACGTTACAATAGCGTTTTTGCAGAATTCACGAATGACTCACGCTGTTTTCCTCGATGCGGCCTCACTAGGCTCAGACCTGACGCTTGACGCAATCGCGAGCGAAGTCGATTCGTTAACGGTATTTGACCATACGAGCGATGCTGACGTCGTCGCCAGATGCACGTCCAAGCAAGCCGTGTTTACCAATAAGGTCTCGTTCAGCGCCGAGGTGATGGATGCATTGCCCGAGTTACGCTATATCGGCCTGACCGCTACCGGTAGCGACCCCATTGATATCGAAGCCGCGCGCGAGCGCAACATTGCGGTGAGCAACATCGTCGCGTATTGCACCGCGTCGGTCACTCAACACGTATTTGCGGTTCTGCTCGCGTTGACACACAACATCACGCGCTACGCCCGCGATGTGCGCAATGGAAAATGGCAACAGGCAACGCAGTTCTGCATGCTCGACTACCCGGTTCGGGAACTGCACGGACTGACATTGGGTATCTTTGGCTATGGTGAGTTAGGTCACTCAGTGGCAACACTCGCGCGTGCGTTTGGCATGAATGTGATCATCGCGGCGCGAGATGCTTCCGATGAACGAGACGATCGTGTGCCGCATCACAGCGTTTTCGAGCGGGCTGACGTGATCAGTCTGCATTTCCCGCTAACACCGACAACACGCCATATGATCAATGCATCAACACTTGCGCTTATGAAACCCACCGCAGTGTTGATTAACACAGCGCGTGGTGGCCTGGTCGATGCGGCAGCGATGGCAGCGGCGTTGCAACAGGGGCAGATTGGTGGCGCCGGCCTTGATGTGCTCGAACCCGAGCCACCGCAGCCGGACAACCCGCTACTGGCACTTGATTTACCCAACTTGATGATCACACCGCATACAGCGTGGGCCGCACGCGAAGCACGGCAACGTGCGATCCAGCAAGCGGCTGACAATTACAGTGCCTTTCGTGATGGGCGACGTAGCAATCGCGTTGACGAGGCTCGCGCGTGACAACCCGAACCACAGGCCTTGTATGGCTTAGACGCGATCTGCGCATCGCCGACAACCCTGCCCTGCACGCGGCGGTGACAGAGTGCGATGCCGTCATTGTCCTGTATATCGACAGCGAGCGTGACTACTGGCCAGACGGGGGCGCCAGTCGCTGGTGGTTACATCATAGTCTCACGGCACTCGACGCAACGCTGACAAAGCTTGGTACGAGTTTGACGATCCAGTGCGGAGACCCTGGTGTTGTGATCAACGCCTACGTTGAAACTTATGGTGTGAGTTGTGTGTACTGGAATCACGTCTACGAGCCGCGGCAACTCAGCGCGGATGACAGGCTCGCTCGGGCACTTCGGGACAACGAGATTCGCGTGGTTCGCAGCAACGGCGCACTGCTCAATGAACCCGATGAGATCAAAACCAAAACTGACACGATCTATCGCGTGTTTACGCCCTATTGGCGCCGTGCGATTGACAATATTGGCAATGCTGCGCCGCTGCCGGCGCCGTCAAGTATCGCGGGATTAGCCGACGCGCCCGAATCACTGACAATCGACGCGCTCGCGTTGTTGCCAACGATTGACTGGGACAGTGGCCTTGCGCAGACGTGGACGCCAGGCGAGCGCGGCGCGCAGGATCGACTCGATACATTCCTTCGCGCTGCGGTGTTTGAATACGACAGCGGTCGCGACCTTCCGGGCACCGAAGGGGTCTCGCGTTTGTCCCCACATCTGCATTTCGGCGAAATCAGCGCTCGCAGTGTCTGGCATCAAGTGCAAGCGTTGCAAGACGACAGCGATGGCACGAGAATCTACCTGACCGAACTGGGCTGGCGAGAATTTTCACACTACATCCTTTGTCACTTTCCCGACACCGCTGATGCACCGATGTACCCCAAGTACGCGAATTTTCCATGGCGCGAGGATGCCGACGCATTGATCAAAGCCTGGCAACAAGGGCGCACCGGTGTTCCGATTGTCGACGCTGGTATGCGCCAGCTCTGGCACACCGGATGGATGCACAACCGCGTGCGGATGATCGCCGCGTCGTTTCTTGTGAAGAATATTCGCGCCCACTGGCTACACGGCGCACGTTGGTTCTGGGACACACTGGTTGACGCTGATCTGCCAGCCAATAGTATGGGGTGGCAGTGGTCCGCCGGATCAGGAGCAGATGCGGCGCCTTACTTTCGCGTCTTTAATCCGGTACGCCAAGGCGAGCGCTTCGACAAAGCCGGAGACTATGTGCGTCAGTGGGTACCCGAAGTTCGCGACGTGCCGGACAAGTATCTGCATGCACCGTGGACGCTACCGGAGAAGTTTCACGACGTCACCGGCTTTGTACCGGGGAAATCCTACCCACTGCCAATTGTGGATTTAGCGACTTCCCGAAACGAAGCGCTGGCAGCTTTCAAAACACTCAAAGCGAGCGAATCATGAGCGCTAACCTGCATTTCAATTTACGCATGCTGAAGTATCTCGTCGCACTTGATGAGCACCGCCATTTCGGGCGCGCGGCCGACGCCTGTTTTGTGACCCAGCCTACGCTCAGTACGCAGATCAAAAAACTCGAAGAACAGCTTGGCGTGACGCTGGTAGAACGACACAACAAAGGCATTAAACTCACCAGCACTGGTGAGGCGATTGCATCGCGGGCGCGCGGATTGCTGCTTGAGGCTGAGTCGATCAATGAACTGGCTGAACTACACCAGGACCCACAAGCAGGCCGCGTCAAGATCGCCTTGATCCCGACGCTGGCACCCTACTTGTTGCCATTCGCCGCGCCAGCGCTCAGTGAGCACTTTGAACGTCTCAAGTGTCTGTATCTTGAAGTCCAGACAGATCCACTTATGCATGGCATACGCACCGGCGACATCGACCTTGGCATTCTTGCGCTGCCAATTGACTGTCAGGGCTGTGAATCGATGACGCTGTTTGCCGAACCATTCCGACTCGCCGTAGATGCCGGTCACCGGCTGGCCGACAAAGGCACGGCTGAGCAGGACGATGTTCGTGATGAGCACATTTTGTTGCTGGAAGATGGTCACTGTCTGCGCGATCAAGCACTCGAAGTCTGCCAACTGGCCGGCGGCGCCAATGAAGATGAGTTTCGTGCCACCAGTCTTGAGACACTGCGGCAAATGGTTGCCGGAGGCGCTGGCGTGACACTGCTGCCCGAACTCGCCGTACGACAGGCAACCAACGATGGTCGTATCGTCAACTTGCCGTTCGCAGCGCCGCAACCAGCGCGCACGATTATTGGTGTCTGGCGAAGCAGTCACCCGCGCGATGCGTTGCTACGCGAGTTGTGTGATGCCATCAGCAGCAGCGTACCGACGTTAACTGACGATCCATGAAAATCGCTCATCTGAGCAAGATCGCCCGAGAGGGCTTTGCAGATATGCTTCCCGCACTGCAGACGGCGTTCAACAGCAGTGGGGACGACGATGATCTTGCCAGTGTGTTTGGCGCAAGACCGCGCACAGCGATTGTTGCGCTAACCGTCGTCACCATCGCACTCGGTTATTTGGTCGGTATCGCACTGGAGTCGTTTCAGCTATCTCGGTGGGTGCATTGGCCTGTCGTCTGTGTTGCTGTCGGTTTCGCGCTACCGGTGCGCCGCTACTTGTTCTCAAGTAACCAAGCCGGCGATGCCGATTTCCCGTGGCTTGCAGCTGTCGTGATACCGGCCGTTTGCCTGTTAGCACTGTTGACGTTCTTCAGTCAGATGACCAGCGGTGAGGTCACTGTGTTGGACGATGCGCCCTTCTGGACAGTCATCGGCGCTGTGTTGATCTGGGCTGCGAATGCGGTCGGAGAAGGCGCAACAGTCACGCTCGCGTTTTGTGCATTGGTGTATAGCCGCAACTGGCTAGAGGCCATGTGGGATGTTGTTCGGCTTGTGTTTATCCTGAAGCTGATTCAGTGGGTGTTTGTCACAATCCTGCTCGAAATCGGCATCGTTGATGCCATCGTGTCGCATATAGCCGAGAACATTCTGGGATTCAATATCCCGCATTGGGCCGGTGATCTGTCGGATCAGATCAGCTACGGCGTTTTAGTGTTGGCTATGGGCCTTGCTGTGATCGGCGCCACGTGGACCGTCTGTCGCCGCAGCTTTGCTGAATTGCTCGCAAAAGGCGATATCAACGTGGCAGCGACCGTGCGCACAATGATTGACCCGCCAGACCCGAAGAAAGTCGCCCAAAAAGCAGAAAAGGCCAAACATAAAGCGGCTCGCAAAGCCGCGCGCGAAGCGGCTCGTCAAGCCGCTCGTGATGCGAAGAAACATAAGGAACGCTAAAGCGGTCGGCGTCACCGACGACTCAGCATTGCGTCATACTATGCCGCGCGCAATGTTTTTACCGGGGGTGTGTCTGCCGCGGAACGCGCCGCAAGCGTCCCGCTCACGCCGACAATAAACCATCCCGCAAACAAACCCGCGAACCACAATAATGGATTCGGCGCGATCTCCAGTTGGAACAACTGCTTGGCGATCACCATACCAATTACGGTCGCGCCACTTGCCGCACACAGACCTGCCAGTAAGCCTAATGCTGAAAACTCGGCGAGAATCCCCAGCAACACCGTTCTGCGAGATGCACCGAACGTTCGTAACAACGCACTTTCATAGCGCCGCTCGTCGAGTGTCGATTGAATCGCCGCAAACAACACCACAAGACCGGCAGCTAGCGTAAACAGGAACACGTACTGTACGGCGAGCGTCGCTTTATCAATAATCCCGCGCACTTGTGCGATCGCAGCCTCAATATCGATCACGGAGACGCTAGGGTGTGCCCGGACGAGCTTAAGCAACACGCCGCGCTGTTCCGATGAAACATAGAGCGATGTGATGTAGGTTTGCGGCAATTCGCGCATACCAGCAGGGCTTAGCACCATAAAGAAATTCGGTTTAAACGAATCCCAGTCGATGTTGCGCAGGCTTGTAATTCTGGCCGTCACAGTCTCACCGGCGAAATTGAAGCTCAGTGTGTCCCCCAGACCTAACCCCATCTCAGCGGCGACTTCCTCGTCAACGGATACCTGCGGTGCACCGTCGTAGTCTGCCGCCCAAAACTGACCATCGACGACCTCGTTGCTGGGATCCAGGGTTTCCGACCAGGACAGATTGATTTCTCTGCCAATCCGTCCACGGCCATCGCCGTTTTCCTGCTGCCGCGATGCCGGTGATTCGCCGTTAATTGCAGTGATACGGCCACGCACTAGTGGCACAAACGCCGCTGGCGGCATGTCTTCTTCAGCGAGCAATTGACGGATGCTGTCGCGCTCACCCGGCTGAATATTGATCAAAAATTGATTCGGCGCATCATCGGCGATGGTTGCACGCCAGCCGGATAACAAATCGTTGCGAACCAAAGTCAGCAGCAGCAACACCATCAACCCGAGCCCGAATGCGACGACCTGTATAGCGCTGTTACCACCGCGGCGAGAGATGTTGGCAAGGCCATAGCGCCATGACACGCCGACATTGCCGCGAAACCGTGACAACAGTCCAACCAACAGGCGGCCGGCGCCGTACAACACCAGCGCCGTCACAAGCGTGCCGCCCACGATAGAGATCAGCAGCGCGGTATCGCGCACCGCCCACCACACCAGTGCACCCATCGCTAACAGAGCCGCACCGTAAGTCACGAATATGCTGGTCGGTGGTGGCGCCAAATCATGCCGCAGAACACGCAATGGCGGTGTATCGCCCAAGCGGAACAAAGACGGCAACGCAAACCCTGCGAGTAAGATAACCGCCGTTGCCACGCCGGGAATTGCCGCCTGCCAACTGGCCGCGGGAAGTTCACCGCGTAGCCAGCCGGACAGCAGTGTGGACAAACCGCGCTCGGCGCCGAAGCCGAGCAATGCACCGAGTCCGCTACCGACGACCGCGATCACGAGTAAATGGATGATGCCAACCTGCAAAACAAACGACTGCGATGCACCAAAGGTTTTCATCAATGCAGCGGTGTCCAGACGCCGTTCTGCATAGCGACGTGCTGCCATCGCCACAGCGACCGCCGCAAGGATCAAACTGACGAGCGATGCGAGCGATAAGAACCGGCCGGCCCGATCAATCGCGTTAGACAGTTGGCTGCCGGCATCTGCCCGGTCTTGCAAACGCACACCTTCAGGCAACGTCTCACGTAGTGCGTCGGAAAACCGCGCGATGTCAGCATCGTTACCGGCAAACATCTGTGTGTAGCTCACGCGGCTACCCTCGACGAGCAACCCGCTTGCAGGTATATCGTCAATGTTGACCAGCAAGGTAGGGGCCAGACCACTGAACCCTGGCGACTGGTCGGGCCGATACACAACGACGGCCTCGAGCTGCAGCGACAATGCACCCACCTCAACCGTATCGCCGACATCAACGCCCAAGCGCGCCATCAACGCAGCATCGGCGAAAGCGGTGCCCGGAGATGGCACAGCCTTGGCCACGTAGGGTGTACCGAACAGCTGATCGGCAAGTCGCAGTTCGCCGCGCAACGGATAGCGCGCGGACACAGCTTTGAGGTTTGTTAGCGCATTCGTCTCGCCGGAGAACACAACGCTCGGAAAGTTCAGCGCCTCAGCGGTATCGATGCCGAGCGATGCTGCAAGCCGGATCGGCTGATCATCGAGCGGGCGACCTGCGCCGAGACGCACATCGGCTGCAAGCACCTCAGTTGCCTGACGCGCGACCGCTTTGCCGATGCGGTCTGTTAGGAAACTGATCGCTGTAATCGAGCCTACGGCGATCACCAACGCAAGCAGCAACACGACGAGTTCGCCGGAACGCAGCTCGCGCCACAAACCCGTGGCAGCAAATCGCAACGCCCGCATCAGTTAGGCTCGTCCGAGACCAAACGGCCGCTGTCTATCGCCAAACGCCGCTGACAGCGACGGGCGAGCGCTTCATCATGGGTCACGAGCACGAGTGTGGCACCTTGCTCACGGTTGAGTTCGAACAGCAGATCCTCAACACGGGCACCCGTCTTGCTATCGAGATTACCGGTCGGTTCGTCGGCGAACAGCACCGCAGGTTTAGTCGCGAACGCGCGTGCGATGGCAACTCGCTGTTTCTCGCCCCCTGACAGCTGCGCCGGATAGTGCTTGAGACGTTCGGCCAGACCGACGGCAGTCAGTGTTTGTTGCGCTTGCGCGCGGGCATCGCTGACGCCGGACAACTCTAGCGGCATCATGACGTTCTCGAGCGCGGTCAGCGCCGGGATTAAGTGAAACGACTGGAACACAAAACCGACCTGCCCCGCGCGCGCAGCAGCACGGCCATCTTCGTCAAGGGTATCAATGCGGGTGCCCGCAAGCGTAATGCTGCCCGTCGTAGGTGAATCGAGACCGGCCAGTAACGCCAGCAACGTCGACTTACCCGCACCTGATGGCCCGACAATGGCCAGTGTCTCGCCGCGCTTTGCAGTGAACGATACGCCCTGCAGAATGGTCAGATCACCATCTGCGCTGGTCACCGTGCGTCCCAGGTTCTCTGCCTGTAAAACGATCTGGCTGGCGGATTCAGTCTGTGTCGAACTTGCAGGTAGTGGCATGATGCGGTTGTATTCCTTTTTTAGTAGGCACGTATTCTATGTCTGACAACAAATCCGGTATCGGGATCATTATCGCGGTCGTTTTTTCGCTCGGGCTGGCGTTGTCCTATCTTACCGGTCAATTCGCTGCCACGCCGCCGCCAGATGCGCAACGCGGCACGGACACGAGTGCGACGATTGCAGCGCAGACCGAGACAGACTCAAGGGATACGTTACTCGTTGTTGGCGACAGTTTGAGTGCCGGTTATGGACTCGCGTCGCTGGACGACACCTGGGTCGCTTTGCTGCAGCAACGACTTGACACCAAAGGGTATGGCATTCGAGTGATCAACGCGAGTATCAGTGGTGACACCTCGGAGGGTGGCGCAACCCGCTTGCCAGCAACGCTTACGCGCCACACGCCGGTGATCGTTGTCATCGAGCTCGGCGGCAACGACGGTCTCCGCGGTATTTCGCTCGACGTCATGCAGCGTAATTTCGAACGCATGATTGATGCCAGCATTGAGGCCGGCGCTCAACCTGTATTGCTCGGGATGCGTATACCGCTCAATTATGGTGCACGCTACACAGAGGCATTCGAAGCCTTGTATGTTGAATTGTCCGAACGCTACAAACTGCCTTTAGTACCGTTTTTTCTGAGTGATGTAGCGCTCGATCCGCAACTCATGCAAAGTGATGGGATTCATCCGACGGCGGCAGCACAGCCGTTGATGCTTGAGCGAGCATGGCCTGCGATCGAACAAGCATTGCAGCAGATTGCGCAGTAAGATAAACCGGCACCTTGGGGGGAGCATATGACCACGGAAAAAATCTGGCTAAAGTCTTACGTTGACGGTACACCGGAGTATATAGATAACGCTGGCTTCGACTCGCTGCGCGACATGATTGAGCAGTGTTGCAAGCAGTATGCGGCGCTACCCGCCTACGCCAACATGGGTGCGCAGATTACGTATGGCGAGTTGGACGCAAAATCCACACAGTTCGCCGCCTGGTTGCAAAGTAAAGGTCTGAAGAAAGGCGATCGCGTGGCGCTGATGATGCCAAACATCATGCAATACCCGGTTGCCCTGTTCGGGGTGCTGCGTGCCGGCATGGTTGCCGTTAATGCCAACCCGCTTTACACCCCTCGCGAGCTGCAACATCAACTGCACGATTCGGGGGCACGCGCCATCGTCATCCTGGAGAACTTCGCAGAAACGCTCCAAAAAGTGATCAGCGACACACCAGTTGAAATAGTTGTAACGACGCAAGTCGGCGATATGTTGCCAGGTCTGAAAAAGTCGATCACGAACTTTGTGGTTAAGCGTGTCAAGAAAATGGTGCCGCCGTTCTCGTTGCAAAACGTCACGAAGTTTCCGACAACACTTGCATCAAGCGCGAGCTTTGCCAGACCGGAGATTTCACTGGACGATCTTGCGTTCCTGCAGTACACCGGCGGCACCACCGGCGTTGCCAAGGGGGCTATGCTGAGCCACGGTAACCTTGTGCATAATATCCAGCAGTCATTGTGCTGGTTAGGCGATGCCATAGGCGACGACGCCCCGGTCGCCATTACCGCGTTACCGCTCTACCACATCTTCTCGCTGCAGGGTAACTGCCTTAGCTTGATGATTCGAGGCGGCCTGAATGTGCTGATCACAAATCCAAGAGATTTCGACGCCTTTGTCAACGAGCTGAGGCAATACCCGTTCACGTACTTCACCGGTGTGAACACGCTGTTCAATGCGTTGCTCAACATGCCCGAGTTTCAAAAGCTCGATTTCAGTCATTTGAAAGTCACCATTGGCGGCGGCATGGCGGTGCAACAGGCGGTTGCCGAGAAATGGCACCAAGTCACAGGCAAACCGCTGATTCAGGCGTACGGCCTGACGGAAACCTCGCCTGCCGCAGTCATCAATCCATTTGTCGAAAACCCTGAGTTTACCGGCGCAATCGGCCTGCCAATTTCATCGACAGATGTCGGCATCTATGACGACGATGGCAATGCGCTTGCGGTTGGCGAGATTGGCGAAATCTGCATTCGCGGCCCGCAGATCATGCAAGGATACTGGCAAAAGCCCGAAGAGACAGAGAAAGTCATGATGGGCGAATGGCTGCGCACCGGTGATATCGGGCGCATGAATGAAGACGGATTTGTGTTCATTGAAGATCGCAAGAAAGACATGATCCTCGTGTCGGGCTTTAACGTTTATCCGAATGAAATCGAAGACGTCGTCGTCAAACTTGAAGGCGTGGTCGAAGCCGCGGCTATTGGTAAACCGGATGAGCGCTCAGGCGAAATCGTCAAATTGTTTGTCGTCATCGATAATGATGGCGTGGATCGCGACAAGATCATCGCACATTGCCGTGAGCACTTAACCGGCTACAAAGTGCCCAAAGAAGTGGTGTTCAAAGACGACTTGCCGAAAACAAATGTCGGTAAAATCCTACGTCGTGAATTGCGCGACAACGGATAGCGTTAGCGAAAGACAAAAAAATGCCGCGACTTTCGTCGCGGCATTTTTTCTATGCTGGCTGTTATGTCAGTCAGTTACAGCTTAGTTACCAAAGTTGTACCGGAATCGCGCTTGCCACGTCATCGGCTGACTGAAGTAAGGCACAAACAATTCAGAGGTTGTGAACTCCTCATCAGAGCAGTTATTGCACTCGAGCGTCGCCTGCCAAACGCCGCCATCATCGATCAGTGAAACACCTGCGTTAAACGTTGCCTCAGCATCGTTAGCGCCAAGGTTGCGGGTACCGGTGACGTTTTCACCAATCAATCGTGCTGTCACCGTCGGCCGCAGCGTCATACCCATATTCGGCAATGGAATATCGTAGGTCGTGCCAATAGTGAACGTCGTGTCGGGCGAACGCTTCGGATCAGCCACGTTACAATCGATATCGAACGCAGCAAAACTGGTATTCGGCGTCACGCAACCCGCGGGCAGATCTTTGTACTCAGCATTCTGAAAACCTGCCGCGAAGAAGATGTCCCAATACTCATTCGGCACGGCCGTAATCTCAAGCTCAAGACCCGTGACGTCAAGACCACCGCCGTTGGTCGTCAAGAATGCACCGCTCGGCGTTGCGGAGGTGATCTGGAGGTCTTCAAGATCTGTGCTGAACAGCGTCGCGTTGATCCGCAGACGCTCGCCTAGGTAATCAGCGCGCAACCCGCTTCATAAGACCACAGCGTTTCCGGGCCAAACGGCTGAAACGCGTCGGGTGATGTTCCGCGCGCGTTCCAACCGCCCGATTTAAAACCCCGGGTTGCCGATGCGTAGGCCATCACCTGATCGCTGAAATCATAGCTGTAGGCCACGCGTGGCGTGACAATCTGCTCATCCTGTGATGTCGGTACGCCTG
>JBCBZK010000168.1:0-6361 GCA_039815365.1 Pseudomonadota bacterium
GACTCAGCTAATCACAAAAATCTGTTGAAAACGCTCGCGTACTAACGGACACGAATTTCACTCTATAACGTTATAACATAACATTTAATCGATGTGCTGATTTTTTTGGGAATCGTTCAAGCAGTTCGACATCAGCAGCCTCAAAAACCATCGGCATGGGCGCCTCTATAAACAAATACAAAGATCGGCCGCTTACGAGCAGAGGTTATGAACAGCGAGACTGTGCACATGATGGTTACGGATCAAAGAGGCTTTACGTTGATGGAAATGATTGGCGTCGTTGCTGTGATCGCAATCTTGGCGTCAATGGCTGTACCAATGATCTTCGATGGTATCCGTGCATCGCGCGTCTCAGCGTTTGTCGCCGACGTAAATACCTTACGGGCGGCGACTGCGCGCTTCTATGTAGACACAGGCCAATGGGCCCACCACGAAATGCGCGATACAAACCCCAACAATGACCTATTTACGACGAACAGCACGACACCATTGAGCGGTTGGAATGGACCCTATATCGAAGGCCAACTCACCAACCCGTTTGATGGCAACAGTAACGACATTAGCGTCAGAACGCTGACGAGTTCTGGCCATCAATTCGATCTTGATGCGGATGGCATCGTAGACACGACTCAGGCAACGATGGTGGATTTTCGCATCACCGATGATGAAGTCGCGCGCCTCATTAGCGACGCGATCGACGGTGACGGCGACCAGACAACGGGAGACACCGCATGGTGGGTCGCCGGAAAGGTCAAACGCATTAACTCAAGTTACCTGCTTATTCATCTCGCCAATAACTAGGCATGCACGCATCACAGCAATAGCTCGTGCACCGAGTCCAGCTACATAACAACGATGCCGGGCGTACGGGCGAGACTCGCAATAGTGCTCGACTCTAACGGGTTGGCCGCGCCACAATACCCGCATACCAGCGTGTCATGTGGATAGCGATTCATGAATAAACGGCTCTTGTGTTGCATCGTTTCGGTCGCTCTTACGGGTTGCGCATCTCGTGTTGCTGTTCCTGACGCACCTCTTTCCGCTAACGATACTCTGTGTCGTGCAGGAGTTTACGGAGCTGCCGAGCCGTTCGTCGTGATTACGCTGCGCGGCGCGAAGGCACACTACGCTTTCAATGACGGCCGCGCGGGATCCATTACAGCGCGCGGCGATGTTGTCTGTCGCCAAGACAAAGTAATCGTAGGCGCAACTTTGGCTTTGCATAGACGGTCACTGGAAATCACCGATACCCGTTTCGACGCACAGGGTGCCGTCCTCGCAGGCCAACTGCTCCAGCCGCACGATGCCAACGCGGATACCCCGCTAATCGTCTACGCACACGGCTCTGAAGAGCTCGGCTGGATTGAAGCCGCTGTAGATCCTTATCAGATGGTTGCGCGTGGCGTATCCGTGTTTGTTTACGACAAAAGAGGTACCGGCAAGTCTACGGGGACGTACTCGCAAAACTTCCCGCAGCTTGCAGATGACATGGTTGCGGCGTCGATAGAGGCCAAGCGGTTAGCGGCGGGCAGATTTGGCAAATTTGGTGTGTTCGGTCTGAGCCAGGGTGGGTGGATCGCACCGCTAGCGGCAGATCGTGCGGGTGCCGATTTTATCGGCATCGGTTACGGCCTTGTTGTCGATATCCTCGAAGAAGATGCCGCGCAGGTCGCGCTTGAACTGTCCAACGCCGGGTTTGATGCTGATGCCATTGCAAAAGCCAAACTGCTCACAGACGTCACCGCGCGTCTTGCAGTCTCCGGCTATTCCGACGGATTGGACGATCTTGATCGGTTGCGCGAACAATACGCAGAAGAGGCGTGGTACCCGGTCGTTCGCGGTGGCTTTACAGGTGTCATTCTGGGCATGACATCCGACGCGCTACGCACCGATGGAATTCCAATGTTTGATCGACTGAATATTGACTGGACACTCAATCCGATGGCAGTGCTGCGTGATGTCGACGTACCGCAGCTATGGATACTGGCCGAGGACGACCGCGAGGCACCTTACGCAAAGACACTGGAGCGCCTTCAATCGCTTCGGCAACAAGGCAAGGACATTTCAGTATTTGTTTTTCCAGACACCGATCACGGTATGTGGGAATACACACAGGATGAGAATGGAAAGCGTACGTCAACGAAGGTGACAGACGGGTTCTATCGATTGATGGCTGATTGGGCAAAGCAACGGGTGGCAGGGCAGTATGGCAATAGCGCAGCTCGCTAGGTCGATGTTTCATAATCGGTCGCTGCGCGGTGTAATACTGTAATACGGAACAGTGTATTCCTCGTTGCAGAGGCCACGATTTTAGCGGGATCTAAGGATTTGTCACAAGGGCGCGCATATCGTGTGCGATCATGCAACGTAGATATTGCACCAACATCACGAAACGCGGTGTAGCTGTTAGGCAGGAGTGGGGTACCCTACGGCGTCACCGCAGCACACCGCTGCGAGTGGGATCAAAAACACTGAATCTGGTAGCCCCGAGTCGATGCAACAAGACCGTGAACAACGCAGCGAGGTAATCAGATCGCTGAATGCCCGATTCGTTGCGTGTCACGCATGCGATGCGCTGTGGGAACGACCCACACTTGAGGAAGCCCAGCGCGCGCGCTGCGGACACTGCAATACCGTGATCGTTGTTCGCAAAACCCGCGGTGCGGAGCGCGCCATCGCACTCATGATGGCGAGCTTATGCGTCTATCTTGTTGCCGTGACATTTCCTTTCATGCGGATGGAAAGCGCAGGTCTCTCCAACCAGATCTCGATCATCGATGCGGTCCTGATTCTCGCGAAGAACGGTATGATGATCATCGCTGCGCTATGCGCAGCGCTTATTCTTTTCGTACCCGTTGTGCAGGTCGTCGCGCTGCTCGTGATTAATTCGAGCATGCTTCGCGACCGCGACACGCGGTTTCGGTTCGCGTGGCTCGCACGACTCGAAAGCCGCCTGGCACCCTGGGCAATGGCAGAGATTTTCATGTTGGGCGTCATTGTCTCGCTAGTAAAAGTCGGTGCGTTAGCCGATATTTCATTGGGTCCTGCGTTCTGGTCGATGACAGCATTCGTCATTTTTCTCACGATGGGCACCACTGCATTTTGTCGTGACACACTATGGGACCATGCGAGGCGCCGACCATGAATCGAGCGATCGATAAGGGTCTGGCGCAATGCTCAGTTTGTCGAACACTGACAGATCAACCGGGCGAGGACTGCCAAGTGTGCGGCAACCGCACTCAGATCAGGGACCCGCATTGTCTTCAAAAAGTGTGGGCATTTTGGTGCGCCGGATTACTGGCCTTTATTCCTGGTAACTTGCTGCCCATCATGGTCACGCGTTCCGTGAATGGCGATAGTGCCTCCACGATCATCGGTGGTGTTGTCACGCTCATGCATCACGGCAGTTATGCAATCGCGATAGTGGTCTTTGTTGCTAGCGTTGTTGTGCCTGTCGGGAAGTTCATCACTATCGCGTGGCTTGCATTGTCAATCCAATTCCAATGGCAGGTGAGCGAACATCAAAGACACATTGCTTATGAGCTTATCGAGCTCGTTGGCCGCTGGTCGATGATTGACGTTTTCGTTGTGGCGGCGTTAGCCGCACTGATTCAGGTCGGTGGCCTGATGTCGATAGTTCCCGGCGTTGGTATCAATGCTTTCGCATTTTCCGTGGTGTTTACGATGCTTGCAGCGATCAGTTTTGACCCGCGCCAGATTTGGGATCACCCATCGGCACGTTCTACTTCTGGAACCCAAGGAGTCGCAGATGTCCAAGATTGAAGTTGAGTCGATTCCAGCGCGAAGATTTTCTCGCGTTTGGATCGTTCCGATCATCGCTGCAGTCATTGGGGCTTTGGTGATTTGGCAGAGCTACGCAAATCGCGGGCCGTTGGTCGAAATCCGCTTTGAGCAAGGCCGCGGCATTACCGCCGGTAAGACCGAGATTCGTCATAAGGACGTGGTTGTCGGTCTTGTTGAAACCGTTACCCTCGGGGAAGACCTGCAGACCGTTATCGTCAAGGCGAGAATGGACAAATTCATGGCGCCTTACCTCGGTGACGCCACGAGCTTTTGGATCGTAAGTGCAAATATCTCAGGTACGAGTTTAACGGGCTTGAGCACCATTCTCTCGGGGTCGTATATCGAAGTCGAGTGGGCGTCCGGCAGCGATACGAAGCAACGCCGATTTGACGGCCTTGATCAACCGCCTATGACGCCCCCGGGCGTCGCTGGCACGCGTGTGTCGCTCACCGCTCGAACAGCGGGGTCGGTAACGGTCGGATCACCGCTTTATTACAAGAAAATAAAAGTCGGTCGAATTGAAAGTAGGGCGTTGTCGGAAGACTTCCAGCGTGTTGAATACACCGCGTTCATAGAAGCGCCTTACGATACGTTGCTCAATCCAACGACGCATTTTTGGAACACTTCGGGTGTGCGTGTAGAGGCTGGCTCAAACGGACTGACCATCAATTTCGAGTCGGTACAGTCGCTGCTCTCCGGGGGTATCGCGTTCGGCAACATCGGCCGAAGTTTGACCACCACTAGCATTGAGCCAGGCACCACTTTCAGAATCTACGCCAGTCGCGCGGATGCTGTTGATAGCCAGTTCGATACGAACGGTGAGCCCGGTTCGTTGTATATGGCGACGTTTACGGATTCAGTCGCCGGCCTTGAGCCTGGCGCACCCGTGGAATGGCAAGGGATCAAGATCGGCAGTGTTCACGATATCGTGCTGGATTTGGACAAACGCCCAACGGAACGCGGATTAATTTACGTCGTTATAGAAATGCAACCTGCGCGCGTCGGCCTCGACGTAGTGTCTGATCAAGAGCAACGTGACCTAATGTTTGAGTGGGTCAATTCGGGCATGCGACTGCAACTTGCGACGGGGAATATTCTCTCCGGCAGGAAAATGATCAAAGCCGTCGATGGGATTGGCGAAGATGATTTTCGACTTGATTTTGCAGGGCAACCTTACCCCGAACTGCCAACGACTCGCTCCGAGCTTGGCGCTGTCGCGCAAAACGTGGACCGGGTTGTTGCGAACATTGCAGCACTGCCGCTGGATCAACTAGTGGGATCACTCATTGAGGTTCTCGACGATACGGGCGCACTACTATCGAGTGACGCAACCCGCGCCATCCCCGAGACGCTCGAAGCCGCGCTCAGCGGGCTCAACAGGGCTATCGGAAATGTCGACTCCGCAGCACGAAACCTCCCTGCTTTGATCGACAACCTGAATCAAATTGCAATGGCGGGCGAATCTACGTTGAGTGGTTTGTCGCCAGATTCAGAGCTCTACGTCGACCTCTCGGCGGCGGTACGTGAGCTGCGCGATGCCACGAGTGCACTCGCGGCTTTAGCGAGACGTTTGGAAGAACAGCCGAACTCAATTATTACCGGAAGATAAATCAATGAAGAATCTGTACTTCCTACTACTAGCGTTGACGCTGACAGCGTGCACCTCCTCACCGGAGCCGCGGCGGTTTTTGCTCGGATCGACGATGCCCATTGAGCCTATCGCGCGAAGTGAAGCGACAAAAATCCGGGTCGGCATAGCCGACATTCAACTACCTGCGTATGCGCGCGGTTTGCCTATAGCGAATCTTACGAGCAGTAACGAGATCGTGGTGGACGATGACAACCGCTGGGCATCACCGCTTGCAGAATCTCTGAGCCGAGCAATGGCCGAGTCTCTCGAGGCCAGGCTAGGGGTCGCTGTGTTGGTTCGGCCGTATCCGCGTGGGTTTAGACCAGAGCTTGAATTCAGAGTCACTGTGGACCGGTTTGTGAGAACGCCCGCTGGCGCCGCGGACATCCGTGGGCAGTTTGTGATTAACAGCCAGGGTGACGTAGCGGCACAACGTTTTTCGATTCTCGTGCCGGCTTCCAGCGATTCGTATAATAGCTACGCTGATGCGGTCGCCGAGGCGGTCAATGAAATCACCCACGCGCTTGCGCTTGCGGCAGCCGATGAAAGCACCTAGCGCCAATCGTATTCAAACCCTGACCGAAGCAGCCGTTGCCGCAGCGCGTGACACGCTCGGTCAGGGCACTGTGGCATCTTATATTCCAGCGCTCGAAAAGATCGATGCCAATCAGCTAGGCATGGCCGTAGCAACCGTGGACGGTAACATTGCTACGGCCGGAGATGCGCAAGTGCCTTTCTCGGTCCAATCCATTTCCAAAGTATTTACGCTGACGCTGGCGTTAGAAGCCTACGGCGACTCGCTGTGGGAATCAGTCGGCCGCGAGCCATCTGGCACACCGTTTAACTCCATCGTGCAATTGGAGTCCGAAGCCGGACGCCCACGTAACCCGCTGATCAATGCCGGTGCGATCGCCACGAGCGACAGAC
>JBCBZK010000018.1:0-39104 GCA_039815365.1 Pseudomonadota bacterium
AGTGGACATGGCGGGTGAGGTCACCGTACCTGGCCGTAAGCTGTTTGATATCTGCAAAGCATTACCCGATGGCGCGGACATTAAGCTGTCTTTAAAAGGTGAGCGTCTTACCGTTCAGAGCGGTCGGAGTCGATTTAACCTATCGACGCTACCGGCGGCAGAGTTTCCAGTGATTGATGACATCGATGCGAGTCAACAAGTGGAAATGCCAGCGACTGTGATCCATCGATTGCTCGCCACGACCTATTTCGCGATGGCTCAGCAAGATGTTCGGTATTACCTCAACGGGATGTTATTGGAGACCGAAGCAGATCGAATTCGTGCGGTCGCAACGGACGGACATCGTCTGGCGCTCTGCGAATGTCATTTGTCGGACGTGACATTACCCATGCAACAAGTGATCGTACCGCGAAAAGGCGTACTTGAATTACAACGACTGCTGGTTGGCGAAGGCAGCGTCACATTTGAAATGGGTAAAAATCACATTCGCGTCACGATCGGGGACATTCGATTCACGTCGAAGCTAATTGATGGTCGTTTCCCCGATTATCAGCGAGTCATTCCAGCGGATGTTGATAATCATTTGACGGCAGACAGAGAAACGCTTCGTACTGCATTGCAGCGAGCAGCGATTCTGTCGAACGAGAAATATCGGGGTATCCGACTCGAAATTCGGGACAGCGGTGCGAAAATTATGGCGCACAACCCAGAACAGGAAGAAGCGGAAGAAGAAGTCGAAGTCGATTATTCCGGTGACGATATCGAAATCGGCTTCAATGTAAATTACTTACTCGACGCGCTCGGTGCTGTTGACGACGACACAGTTCGCATGAGTCTCAACGACGCAAACAGCAGTTGCGTCATTTCAATACCCGATATTGACAAAAGCGACGCAAAATACGTTGTCATGCCGATGCGTTTGTAACTAGTACGGCGCTCATGCGGTGATACTTCGGGAGCTACGCATAGCGCACTTCAGGTGTATCGATAACGCTGCGTTGTCGTTAGAGCAGCGGGTTACGGCAATAGTCGGCAACAACGGCGCTGGTAAAACGTCGATCATCGAGGCTGCTTACTACCTCGCCCGAGGCAGATCTTTTCGACAGCCCAGACACGATCGCCTGATTCAACACGACCAGGACGGTTTCTCGTTGTTTGGTCGTTTTGATTACGGACAGCGGAACCATAAGGTAGGCATCGCCTGTTCGAGAAAAGCCGGGCACAAGATTCGTATTGATGGACAAGATTCACCGAATCTAACGCCGGTCGCAGAGCGTTTGGTCGTTCAGGTGTTAGAGCCCGAGATTCACCAACTGATAGCAGATGGCCCGGATCAACGCCGCAGGTTTCTTGATTACGGTGTGTTCCACGTGGAACCTACCTATTTGAAAGCCTGGCGTCGATATAAAACAGCGTTAAAGCAACGAAACGCTGCGCTACGTTTGGGCCAAAGCGAATCAACGATGGCGCCTTGGGAGCAGGCGTTGCTCGAAGAGGGCGCGATAGTCGACGGATTGCGAGCAGGTTATGTGCACATGTTGTCCGAAACCGTCTCTGCACTGACGCCAGAGCTAGGGTTGCCTGATGTGCGAATTGATTATCGTCCTGGTTGGAATGATGCCAAGAGTATGGAAGAGGCCTTGAACGAGGCACGCGATCGGGACCGACAGCAAGCAACCACGAGCGTCGGCCCTCACCGCGCGGATTTGCGGATCCAATGGGCAGGTCGAATGGCGCGTCAGCAAGTCTCGCGGGGACAACAGAAACTGTTGGCGTCGTCATTGGTACTTGGCCAGGCGAAACTGTTAGCCGCATTGAAATCAAACCAGGTCGTGTTGCTAGTTGATGACCCAGCGGCAGAACTGGACCGAGATTCGCTCTCGCGGCTAATGACAGTTGTTATGTCCGTGCCAGGTCAGCTCATTCTGACATCCATCGAACCGGAATTAGGGGCCTTACCGACCGATACAACCATGTTCCACGTGGAACATGGCGTTGTCACGGCCCAGTAGCCGCTCCTCATTAGTGCGATGCGTCGGCCGGCGACATTGGCTTCCGGCACTTCCGGATCGGTGTTGCGCCCGTCGTAAGCAAAAAACATTGATCCCCCGATCAGGTCAAACAGTCCGCCAGAATCTGGCCGGTAGTCGCTTTCGGTGAGCCATTGTTTCCCGTAAAGACATCATCCAGTCGTACTTTTCATTCACAGGCGAGTGATCTGCTACGAGTCGCTCTACATCGAACAACACTCTTTTGCGCTTTAATCGATAACAAAATAGTAAGTCGTCATGTTTCACGTGGAACATCTTTTTCGGGTCACGTACGGAGCGCCATCAAATCGGATATTGCTGCTCGAAAACACTGCTAAATCAGCGTTTTCCGTCGTCAAAATGATATACTGGCGCATCTGTTTTCGGGGGCATCCATGAGCGACCAATACGACTCCAGTAACATTAAAGTACTGAAAGGCCTGGAGGCTGTCCGCAAGCGTCCCGGTATGTATATCGGTGACACCGATGACGGTACTGGCTTACATCACATGGTGTTCGAGGTCGTGGATAATGCGATCGATGAAGCCCTTGCCGGCCATTGCAGTACGATTAACGTTACGATCCATGATGACGCTTCGGTCAGCGTGACTGATGATGGTCGCGGTATTCCTGTTGATATTCACCCCGAAGAGAATCGCTCTGCTGCTGAAGTGATCATGACCGTGCTGCACGCGGGCGGTAAATTTGACGATAACTCCTATAAGGTCTCGGGTGGTCTGCACGGCGTAGGCGTTTCCGTCGTTAATGCGCTGTCCAAAAAATTGGTCATGACGATCCGCCGCGAAGGTGGGTTGCACCGACAACATTATCAGCTTGGCGAACCCCTTGAGCCATTGGCACGCATTCGCGACACCGAGAAAACGGGCACAAACATCCGTTTTTGGCCAAGCGAAGAGATTTTCTCAGATACGCAATTTCACTACGATATTCTCGCCAAGCGTTTGCGTGAGTTGTCGTTCCTTAACTCCGGTGTGCATATCGAGCTGCTGGATGAGCGCAGTGACCAGAAAGATGTCTTTAAGTACGAGGGTGGTATTAAGGCATTCGTTGAGCATCTGAATCGCAACAAAACCAGCATCCACAACAAGATCTTTTATGTAGAGACACAACGTGACGACGTTACGGTTGAAGCCGCTATTCAGTGGAATGATGGGTATTCGGAGAATATGTATTGCTACACCAATAATATTCCCCAGCGTGATGGCGGCACTCACATGGCTGGTTTTCGTTCTGCGCTGACGCGCACGCTGAACACCTATATTGAGAAAGAGGTGTCGAGCAAGAAAACGGGGGCGACACCGACGGGCGATGACGCCCGGGAAGGTATGACAGCCGTGTTATCCGTCAAAGTACCTGATCCGAAATTTTCATCGCAAACCAAAGACAAGCTTGTGTCGTCTGAGATCAAAGGCATTGTCGAGTCGGCGATGGGCGCAGCGCTCGAAGAATTCCTGCTCGAAGATCCGCAAGCGGCCAAAGCGATTGTTGCGAAGATTGTCGACGCTGCGCGTGCGCGGGAAGCCGCACGCAAAGCGCGCGAGATGACCCGTCGCAAAGGCGCACTCGATATCGCTGGCCTGCCTGGCAAACTTGCTGATTGTCAGGAGAAAGATCCTGCGAAATCTGAATTGTTCCTGGTGGAGGGTGACTCAGCGGGTGGCTCAGCCAAACAAGGTCGTGATCGGCGTACACAAGCAATCTTACCGCTTAAAGGCAAAATCCTAAATGTGGAGAAAGCAAGATTCGATAAGATGCTTTCTTCTGTTGAAGTGGGAACTTTGATCACCGCGTTAGGTACAGGCATCGGTCGAGAAGACTTTGATGTCAACAAGTTACGTTATCATCGAATCATCATAATGACTGATGCTGACGTCGATGGTTCCCACATTCGGACTCTTTTACTGACATTTTTCTATAGACAAATGCCTGAATTAATCGATGGCGGCTATGTTTATATCGCTCAACCTCCACTTTACAAAGTAAAGCGTGGAAAACAAGAGATTTACGTCAAAGATGACCAAGAGCTTAATAACTATCTCTTGACCAGCGCACTCGATGGGACACATTTGTCGGTGACCGAAGGTGCACCTCCCATGTCGGCGGAAAGTCTCGAGAAAATGGCGTTTGCCTATATGCAGGTCGAGTCTGATATCGAGCGGCTCGCACAGCGTTACGACGAACCGGTACTGCGCACGTTGATGTATCTGCCTTCTTTGGACGGCGAACTGGAAGCTGACACGGAGCAACTCACTGATTGGATCGCTGCCTTCGACCAGGCACTGCCCAAGCTTGACCCCACCGTCAGAGCGCTACATAACCAAACCGCGAATTACACGGCCACTGTTGAGGTGTTGCCAGACGAAGACGAGGGCGAGCACAGCTGGCAAGTTGTTGTTAGCAAGACTCGCCATGGGGTCACGTATCCGGTCGTTATTCCGCGTGACTTCTTTCAGCGCGCCGATTACGAGCGCATGGTTACGTTCGGTCTGGAAACCAAAGATCTGTTGGCAGATACCGCATCTGTTGTGCGCGGCGACAAACAACAGCCAGTAATGAGCTTTGGCGCGGCTGTTGAGTGGATCTTGAACGAAGCAAAACGTGGTCAGTCTATTCAGCGCTACAAAGGTCTCGGGGAGATGAACCCCGATCAACTGTGGGATACGACAGTCAATCCGGAAACACGACGGTTGATGCAGGTGAAAATCGACGATGCGATCCGCGCCGACGAAATTTTCACAACGTTGATGGGCGATCAGGTTGAGCCACGGCGTGAATTCATCGAACAAAACGCGTTGGCGGTATCCAATTTAGATATCTAATCGCGTTGTGCGTGCCGACTCACAGGCTAGAGCCGTATGTCTTCGCGCCCCGGCATGTCACCAATTTGCGTTTCTATCCACTGCTGAATGTCGTTGGCAATGTCGCGATACTCACGTCCCTCGGCGTAGATAGGTTCACCGATCACAAAGCGCACTGTTCCGGGCCACTTGCGGATGCCTCTTCGCGGCCAAAATACGCCAGCGTTGTGTGCAATAGGAATGATCGGCCGACCGCTTTCCGCGGCGAGCGCGATCCCACTCATGCCATATCGTCGCGTCTCGCCGTGACGCACTCGCGTACCCTCAGGAAAGATCATGACATTGACGCCACTGTCCAATGCATGGGTTCCCTGTTCGATGACTTGCCGCACGGCGTTTCGACCCGCGCTCCGGTTGATCGCAATCGGCCGCAATAACCGTAACGCCCAACCGAAAATCGGCACCCACTGCAATTCTCTTTTCAGAACCCAGGTCTGCTGGCCGACAAACAAGAACTCGGCCAACGTTTCGTAGGCAGAGGAATGTTTGAGCAAAAACACCGCCGCTGAGTCCGGCACGTGCTCTTTGCCGATGACCTCAAGACGCATGCCACACAAAAGGCGCGCGCTGCCAATAATCATTCTCGCCCAGGCGCGTGCCACCGCGAACCTTGTTGGGTACCCCAATGGCGCAATGACAATGATCGCCAGCGCATAGAACCCGACACTGAAAAACATCCAGAACGTGAAAATAAAGGAACCAATCCACTGCCACATATCAGTGTCTGCTCAACAGCGCATCGGCGCATTCCGCAAGGTCGGCGACGCGAGTCACACAAGGCCACCATTCCGGCGCGCTGCTTGATAGTGCCCGCGCTGTGTCCTTGCCATTTCCGGTGTCTACCAACCACAGCTCACACCCGACGGAGGCGCCGGCTTGCAGATCTCGCGCCGAATCTCCAACCAGTGCTGCGCCTTCCAAATCGATACCGGTTCGCTTGCTGATCTGATGTAATAACCCGGGCAACGGCTTGCGACAATCGCAACTTGCATCAGGATGGTGTGGACAAAAAGCGATGCACGCAATATCACCCCCTGCCTTACGCACAAGACGCCGCATCTTCCGATGCATTGCGTAGACAGCCTCACGAGAAAAATATCCGCGCCCAATGCCTGATTGGTTCGTCGCCACCGCGACGACATAGCCACTGCGATGCAGTCTAGCCAGCGCCTCAATGCTCCCGGCTAACGGTTGCCATTGCTGCGTTGTTCGAATGTAGTCGCTACTGTCCTGATTGATAACGCCATCACGGTCAACAATCACCAGCTTGTTCCCAGCTTTGGTGCGCACGCCGGCCTTCAACCCGAAGTGCCTGCCAATTCTGAAATATCGGCAACTTCCAAAAACATAGCACGCACATCGGTCAGTAGCGCTAAACGATTGCCACGAATATCAAGGTCATCGTCCATCACCATGACATTGTCAAAGAACGCATCGACGCTCTCGCGCAGATCGGCAAGACGCGCGAGCACATCTGAATAGCGGTTTTCCTGCAGCATCGGAGCGATATCACTGCGCGCCTGATTCGCCGCATCAAACAACGCCTGCTCTGACGGATCCTGTATTAATGCGGGCGCCACTGTCGTTGCAACCGTTGTGTCTTCCAGTGCGCTGCGCAACAGATTACCGATGCGCTTATTGGCAGCCGCTAAAGCTTCCGCCTCCGGTCTCTCGACGAACGACGCGACGGCATGCATCCTTTGATCGAAATCGATCAGCGTGGCTGGCGCTCTCGCCGCGACAGCATCAAACAAATCAGCTTTCTCCGTCTTCGCGTTCTGACGATAGTAACCCCGCGTGCGATCGCTGATAAACGCCATTACCGCGTCGCTAAACGCGGCATCAGTGTCGGCCGTCGGACCAGCAAGGTTGTCTATCTGTACTGGTTGCAACTCACCCGCCAAATTCACGAGCGGTCGTAAATCAATCGCAAGATCGGCCTCAATCAGGATTCTAACCAGACCTAGCGCGGCCCGCCGTAAGCCAAACGGATCGCGGTTGCCCGTCGGCTTTTTACCGATCGCGAAAATGCCGGCTAACGTGTCAATGCGATCCGCCGCTGAGACAATCTGCCCGGTCAATGTTGCCGGAATGTCATCACCGGCAAAAGCGGGTTGGTATTGGCTTCGGATCGCTGTCACTACGTCTTCCGACAGCCCACTACGCGCTGCGTAGTAAGCACCCATGATGCCCTGCAGCTCTGGAAACTCACCGACCATGTCAGTGACCAGATCGCATCGCGATAATTGCATCGCTTGTGAGACTGGGTGCGCATCCACGCCCAACGCCTCACAGATAGCGACCGCGACCGCTCCCGACCTTGCGACTTTGTCGCCAACAGAACCGAGGGCCTTTTGGTAGACGATGTTCTGCAGTCGCACTGCGCGATCTGCAAGTGGTGTTTTCAAATCGTTGTGCCAGAAAAATTCCGCATCCGCTAGCCGCGGTGCGATCACGCGCTCGTTACCACGCCGTACTTCGTCCGGCTCTCGGCTCTCGATGTTCGCAACGGTAATGAACGCCGCCATTGGTGAGCCGTCAGCTTGCTCCAATGGAAAATAGCGTTGATGTACCTTCAACGTCGACGTGAGTACCTCTTGTGGTAACCTAAGGAAGCGCGCATCAAAGCTACCGGTGACGGCTACTGGCCAATCGCACAACGCAGTGATTTCGGTGAGCAGCGCATCATCCGGAACGACATGCCCGCCAGCATCTTTGGCGGCGCTCGCAACGGCATCGCTAACGCGCTGCTTTCGTCGATCGAAATCTGCAATCACGTAGCGTTGTTCGAGCGCTGCTTCATAACTTGCAGCATCCTGAATCTCGAACCATTCGTTTGCGTGAAACCGGTGACCACGACTGTTGCGATTAGCTGCAACACCCAGAACATTGCAAGGCACGACGTCCCCGTTATGCAGCACAACGACCCAATGCACCGGCCGAACAAATGCTGCCGTACTGTCACCCCAACGCATTCGTTTGGGAATCGGCAAATCGGCAAGCGCCTTATTGATGATATCGCCAATGACCTCTGCCGTCGGTAATCCTGTCTTGACGGTTTTATGTTGCAGCCATTCGCCTTTGTCCGTGACTTCTCGCGTTAACGCTTCAACGCTGACGCCATTCTTTTTTGCGAAAGCTTCAGCGGCGCGTGTTGGGTTGCCGTCGGCATCAAACGCGACGGCAATTGGCGGGCCGCGCAACACCAGCGCCTCATCTGATTGCCCCATAGCCAACGCGTCGATGCGCAGCGCCAGGCGCCGTGGCGCCGCAAATCGAGCAACACCGTTGTGCGCCAAACCGCTCGCCTGCAACCCCGCAACCATGTTGTCGTGGAATGCACTCGATAGCGCCGGCATGGCTTTGGGCGGCAGCTCTTCCATGCCGATTTCGATGAGGCAGTCTGCGACCGCATTAACGTCTGTCATGACGCCATACCCTGCTTAACGCTTGCAACCATTGGGAAACCTGCGGCTTCGCGTCGCTCGTAGTACAACGTCGCAACGCTGCGCGCCAGCGCGCGCACCCGCAAAATATAGCCCTGACGTTCGGTTACCGAAATCGCCTGACGTGCATCCAGTATATTAAATGTGTGAGATGCGATGAGCACTTGCTCGTACGCCGGCAGTGGCAGCCCGGTTTCTATGAGTTTCTCGCAATCGCTTTCTGCTTGATCAAACGCCGCAAAAGCAAACGTCGTGTCAGCATGCTCGAAATGGTAGGCAGACTGTTCAACTTCATTTTGGTGAAACACATCGCCGTACGTGATGCGCCCTAACGGACCATCCGTCCAGACGATATCGAAAATACTCTCGACGTCCTGCAGATACATTGCGATCCGCTCCAGACCATAGGTGATCTCGCCCGTGACGGGTTTGCACTCTAGCCCGCCTGCCTGTTGGAAATACGTAAATTGCGTGACTTCCATGCCATTGAGCCAGACCTCCCAACCCAAACCCCACGCGCCAAGCGTTGGCGACTCCCAGTTGTCTTCGACAAAACGAATGTCATGCGTCAGCGGGTCGATGCCGAGTGCCTGCAATGAGTCGAGATACAGCTGTTGAATGTTGTCAGGCGATGGCTTGATCGCTACCTGATATTGGTAGTAATGCTGCAGGCGGAATGGATTATCACCGTAGCGACCGTCCGTCGGACGTCGGCATGGCTGTACATATGCCGCGCTCCACGGTTCCGGGCCGATCGCGCGCAGAAAGGTGGCCGGATGAAACGTGCCTGCGCCAACCGGTATATCGATAGGTTGCTGAATCACGCAGCCGCAGTCCGCCCAGTATTGCTGCAACCTCAAAATAAGGTCCTGGAATGTTTTCGGTGTTGTCGGCGCTTCTGTGTTGCCGTGAGTCATAGCCTGAGCCTGAAATATCCAATCAAGAACGCCAGCCGGAGCGACGCGAACGGCGCAGTATAGCGGTTTGACTCTGCGTTGCCGACACGCAATCGACACGTATTAAGCCTGTCCGCACTATTTCAGGTCAACAATTTCTCTATAATGCACTATTATAGTGCATACGGGGCTGTCGATGTTTGGAAATCCCTAATAATAACAACGATTTAAAATACATCGAGACTGGCACACAATATGCACTAGATCAGGGCATCTACAGCCAAACTTGGTTGTACGCAATGATTGCCGAGGCGCTCACACGTTGTCGGCAATGAGCTTTTCAATCACATCACGATCCGGACGGGAGAAACCGTATGAGCAGCGCTGACGTTATCAGCATGATGAAAGAACACGACGTGAAATTCGTCGATTTCCGATTTACCGATACCAAGGGCAAAGAACAGCACGTCACCGTACCTGCGCACACGATCGATGACGATGTGTTCGAAGACGGAAAAATGTTCGACGGTTCTTCCATTGCTGGTTGGAAAGGTATTAATGAGTCAGACATGATTCTGATGCCGGACGCTGACACAGCGGTTGTTGATGTGTTCTCGGAAGAGACCACGATGAACCTGCGTTGTGACGTTATCGAGCCTGCAACGATGCAGGGCTACGAGCGCGACCCTCGTTCATTGGCGAATCGTGCCGAGGCATACCTCAAATCTACGGGGATCGCTGACACCGCCTATTTTGGCCCCGAAAACGAGTTCTTCGTCTTTGATGACGTTCGCTTCAACGACAGCATCGAAGGCGCTTTTTACAAGATTGATTCTGTAGAAGGTTGCTGGAATAGCGGCGCGGAAATGGATGGTGGTAACTACGCACACCGGCCAGGAATGAAAGGTGGCTACTTCCCGGTACCGCCCGTTGACTCACTGCATGATCTGCGCTCCGCAATGTGTCTCGCCCTCGAAGAAATGGGTGTTGAGACAGAGGTCCATCACCATGAGGTCGCAACAGCAGGCCAGTGTGAGATTGGTGCGAAATTCAACACACTCGTGAAGAAAGCTGACGAAGTTCAGATTCTTAAATATGTCGTACAAAACGTAGCGCACAGCTATGGCAAGACCGCGACGTTCATGCCGAAACCACTGGTTGGTGATAACGGCAACGGAATGCATGTTCACCAATCGCTATCGAAAAACGGTGAGAACCTGTTTACCGGCGATGCTTACGGTGGATTGTCTGAAACCGCGTTGTTCTACATCGGCGGCATCATGAAGCACGCGAAAGCGCTCAACGCTTTTGCTAACCCATCCACCAACAGCTATAAGCGCCTCGTACCTGGCTTTGAAGCGCCAACCATTCTGGCGTATTCAGCGCGTAACCGTTCGGCGTCGATCCGGATTCCGTTTATCTCGAATCCTAAAGGTCGTCGCATCGAAGTTCGGTTCGGTGACTCAATGGCGAACCCATACTTTGCGTTCTCTGCGATGATGATGGCGGGTCTTGACGGTATCAAAAACAAGATCCACCCAGGCGATCCAGCAGACAAAGATCTTTATGACTTACCGCCAGAAGAGGAAGCGCAACTCAACCACGTTGCGTTTTCGCTAGAGGAAGCGCTCGATGCGCTGAACACCGATCGCGAGTTCCTGATGGCAGGCGATGTGTTCACAAAAGACCTGATTGACGGCTATATCGACCTTAAAATGGAAGAAGTCACGCGATTGCGTATGGCGACGCATCCGGTCGAATTTGATATGTACTACAGCCTCTAACATGCATTGCGGCCAGTACCGAGACGTAGGTACTGGCCGCTTTGTCGTTTGCACGCTATGCTTATCTCATGCGAAATGTCTTTGTCATCGTCCTCGCAGCGGTTGTCGCATCCAACGCCGATGCACAGCAAATCTACCGATGGGTGGATGCTGACGGTGTGGTCCATTACTCCGATCAGCCGGAGCCGGACAGTAACAGCAGCGATGTCGAGACTGTCGATATTGATGTGCCACCTGGCATTTCGGACCCGACGCGTCAGCTTCGCGCTCAGCCCGCACCGCTTGCAGGCAGTCAGGCGCAACCTGCAGGCAGCTTGCTCGAACAACAACAGGGAATTGCAACTGATGCACCGCCGGCCTACCGCGGTGCTGTCGTGCAATCACCTGAAGAGCAACAGGTGCTATGGAACCTAGCGACTCGATTGCCGGTCAGCGTGCAAGTCACGCCAGCCCTGACGGGGACGGATCGTATCCAGTTTCTGTTGGACGACCAGACGATCGGCGAGCCGATCAACGGCACCAGCACAGTGCTCTCTCCCGTGTACCGGGGCCGACACACGATCGTAGCGACGATCATCGATACGAACGGACAAACGATCTTTCGCGGGGAGCCGATCACTTTCTACGTGCAACAGGCGGGTCGCGCGAACTAGCCGCTCCTGCCAAAGGGCGTCATCCCATTTTTGAGCATCTAGCAACCAGCGTCGTTCTGGTCGACGAGCAATTTTGTGTTCTCGAGCTCAATCCGGCTGCCGAGAATCTGTTGTATGTCAGTCGCGACACGATTCGCGGCAAGTTGCTTAGTGGTTGTTTTGACAGCCCTGACGTCATCACGGATCTGTTGGAGCGTTGTTTACGCGGTCAACAAACCTACGCGCGCGAACTTCTGCTGCGCAGTGATAAGGACGGTTTGAACAAACTCTACATTGATTGCCGGGTTGCCCCGTATTCTGGTGCGACGTCGAACGCGCTGTTAGTTGAGTTCAACGATATTACATCGCGGTTGCGGATCAGCCGGGATAACGAATTGAAATCGCAACACGGTGTCGGGCGTCTGATCACCCGCCAACTGGCACACGAAATCAAAAATCCGCTCGGCGGTCTGCGTGGTGCCGCGCAGTTGTTGCAACGTCAGATAGGTGACACCTCTTTGCACGAATACACTGACATTATTGTTGGTGAGGTCGACCGTCTGGCGAGTCTTGTCGATGCATTGCTCGGACCGGGTGGTGCGTCGAAAAAGACCGCTGTGAATATCCACGATGTCATTGAACATGTCGTGCGTATAACCGCAGCAGATGTCGGCCATAGTATTGCGTGGCAACGCGACTACGACCCAAGCTTGCCGACGCTCGAGCTTGATCGCGATCAAATGATCCAGGCGATCTTGAATATCGTGCGCAATGCCGTGTCCGCTGCCAAGACGGGCAAGTCGACCGGCAACATTGTGCTGCGCACCCGCGCCATAACGAACGAGACAATTGGTGATACACGTCATCGTGTGATTGCCAGTATCGAAATTCAGGACGATGGTCCGGGAATCGCCCCCGACCTTAAAGATTCGGTGTTCTACCCATTGGTAACCGGCCGCGCCGATGGCAGCGGTATTGGATTGCCACTTTCCCAGGAGCTGATCAATCGCCATGATGGACTTATCGAATTCACCAGCGAACCCGGACGCACTGTCTTTCAGATCCGGCTCCCGCTCGATGATGGTCTCCAAGACAATTAACGCCTGGCTTGTTGACGATGATCAGTCTGTACGTTGGGTGCTTGAACAAGCGCTGAAGCAGGCAGGCATGGAGGTACGCAGCTTCGACAACGGCGATGCGTGTCTTGCCGCGATGACGCTGGCGCAACCGGACGTATTGATTACGGATATCCGCATGCCCGGGATCGATGGACTGGAGCTCATGCAGGCCGTCCATCAACACTACCCATCGCTACCGGTCATTGTCATTACGGCACATTCGGATCTCGATAGTGCGGTGTCTGCGTATCAAGGTGGTGCGTTCGAGTATCTGCCCAAGCCTTTCGATATCGACGATGCCGTATCGCTGGTGCAACGCGCCTACGCCGAATCCCAGGAAAAGGGTCAAACCGATGCAGACTTGCCCACGCGACAGCCGTTACCTGAACTGATCGGCCAAGCGCCGGCGATGCAGGAAGTGTTTCGGTCGATCGGACGGTTGTCCCGGTCAAGCATGACGGTGCTGGTTACCGGAGAATCCGGCACGGGCAAAGAGCTCATCGCCCGTGCGCTCCATCGAAACAGTCCGCGAGCCAAAGCACCTTTTATTGCGCTGAATACATCCGCAATAGCGGCGGAACTGCTCGAATCCGAGCTTTTCGGGCACGAGAAAGGCGCGTTTACCGGTGCTGATGCGCGACGTGTCGGGCGCTTTGAACAATCAGACAACGGCACGCTGTTTCTCGACGAAATTGGCGACATGTCAGCGGCCTTGCAGACACGATTGTTGCGCGTGCTCGCGGAAGGCGAGTTTTATCGCGTTGGCGGACAGGTTCCGATCAAGGTTGATGTTCGCGTCATTGCCGCGACGCACCAGGATCTTGCGACAGCTGTCAAAGAAGGACGTTTCCGCGAAGATTTGTTCCATCGCTTGAACGTGATTCGAATTGTCTCGCCACCGCTTCGTGAGCGCCGGGATGACGTGCCGAGTCTGATCCAGCATTACCTGTTGCGGGCTGCCAAAGAGCTAGGTGTTGAGGCTAAGACGTTAAGCGACGAAGCGGCCTCAATGCTGTACGGCTTCGATTGGCCAGGGAATGTACGTCAGTTAGTGAACGCGTGTCGCCGTCTGACCGTGACGGCGCCAGGCAGTGTGATCGGTGTGGACGATATTCCGGATGAATTCGGTGGTTATCATGGCGACACTGCAACAACACAGACCTGGACGATGCCGCTGTCTGCATGGGCGAGCGGTTATCTGAACGCGCAAACGACGCCACCGTTGCTTTCTGAAGCGCTGCCGGCGTTCGAACGCACCGTGATTCTTGCTGCATTGCAACGTGCATCCGGGCAACGCGGTGAGGCGGCGCGCCTGCTTGGTTGGGGTCGTAACACCTTGACCCGCAAGATTGCCCAGCTCAAGCTCGACGTTTGAGCGCTGGCTGAAATAAAACCGCGATATTGCCGGTCTTCGGATGACTAGCGCTGCACACAGGCGCCTCACAATCGTTTGGAGAAAGATCATGATGCGACGGTTATTGTCATTCGCGACAGTCGTCACTTTGGGTGTGTTGAGTTCGATAGCAGCGATAGCTGGCGATGTGCCTGATCGCGCCGAAGACGTGACCCCGCTGCCGGTCGGTGCCAGTGCACCCGCATTCACCGCGCTTACGGCAACCGGTGAAGAGTTCGTATTTAGCAACGGCGAAAGAACGTTAGTGATTTTCTATCGCGGTGGCTGGTGCCCGTATTGCAATCGTCATCTACAGGCGTTGCAGGATGTCGTGCCGAAGCTGACCGCGTCTGGTGTTGACGTGTTATTCCTGTCAGCCGATCGTCCCGAGAAACTCGCCGAGAGCCTGACGGAAAATAAGCTCGACTATACGCTGTTGTCCGACGCGTCTATGTCCGCGTCACGCAAGTTCGGTGTCGCATTCCGCGTCGATGACGAGAAGTACAAGAAATACAAAGGTTACGGCATTGATCTGGAAGCCTCGTCTGGCTTTGACCATCACCAATTGCCGGTGCCGGCCGTTTACCTGATTGGCGAAGACGGTGAGGTTGAGTTTATGCACAGCAACGCTGATTACCGTGAACGTCTTTCAGGCGATGCGATTCTCACCGCTGCCGGGTTGGGCGGCTAACCCAAGAGCGAGCGTGCGGTTAGCCTGGCAATGCCAGGCTGCCCACGAGCTCGTTGACGTGTGCATAGCCGTGCGTGCGTAAATAGTCGGCGATGCCGTCGTTGATGCGCGCGCATATCAGTGGGTCGTAAAACAGCGCTGTGCCCACGCCCACGGTTGTGGCACCCGCAATGATGAACTCTAACGCGTCTTCTACGGTGTGGATGCCGCCCTGGCCGATGATCGGAATGCCGTGCTTGCGCGCGACGTCATACACCTGATGTACTTTGAGCAATGCGATCGGCTTGATCGCCGGCCCCGACAAACCGCCCTGCACATTAGCGATGACCGGTTCGCGCTTGTGCACATCAATCGCCATACCCATGACGGTGTTGATGACGGCTAACGCATCGCTGCCGGCCTCAATGCAGCGGCGTGCGCTTTCGCGGATGTCTGTCTGATTCGGTGACAGTTTAGTGATGATCGGTTTGCTTGTGTGTTTGCGGCACGCCTCAACCACACGCGCAGACATGTCAGGGTCATTGCCGAACGCGACGCCACCCTCTTTGATATTCGGGCATGAAATATTGATCTCGATAGCATCGATCGGCGAGTCATCAAAGCGCGCTGTTGTGTTCGCGTAGTCCTCGACCGTCGAGCCGCAGACATTGGCGAAAAACCGAGTTTCAGTGAAATCGAGCGTGGGCAAAATGTCATCGACCACGACATCAACGCCAGGGTTTTGTAAACCAATCGCGTTCAGCATGCCCATGGGCGTCTCGTAAATGCGGTGCGGTGCGTTGCCGAGACGCGGTTCGTGCGTGGTGCCTTTCAATACGATGGCGCCGACATGGGTATTCTCGAATCCGACGACGCGCGTATATTCCTCACCGAAACCGACGCATCCGGATAACAACACAATCGGCGAATCGAGTTGCAGACCGCAAAAATCAATAGCCACACTCTCAGGTGGCGTTATTCGGGTGCCAGTATCAGTCGGTGCTTGCATGGACGTTGCCTGTAGCGGGATTGCACCGCATTATCATCACTATGTTTCGAGTCATCTTGTTTGAGCCGGAAATTCCACCGAATACCGGCAATATTATTCGCCTGTGCGCCAATACGGGTTGTGAGTTGCATCTTATACAACCGCTCGGCTTTTCGCTCGACGAAAAACGTCTGCGGCGCGCCGGATTGGACTACGCAGAGTTTGCATCGGTAAAGACCTGGGAGACATTGGAAGTCTGCTTGACTGCGCTTGGTCGCCCGCGCGTCTTTGCGTTGTCGAGCAAGGTCACAACGCCCTACACCGAGGCGGCGTTCAAGCCTGGCGATGCGTTGTTGTTTGGCCCGGAAACGCGTGGGTTACCGGGATCAGTGCTCGCAACGCTCGATGCAACCCACAAACTGACGATTCCGATGCAGCCTGACAGCCGAAGTCTGAACTTGTCCAACAGCGTTGCCGTTGTGGTTTACGAGGCGTGGCGTCAACAGGGTTTTAGTTGCTGACAAATTCCGCGCCCGGCGCGCGCTGCATCAATGCGCGCACCGCTTCCATCGGTTCGACGTCTGCGTAGATGATGCGGTATATCTGCTCGGTAATCGGCATTTCCAGATCGATAGCCTGCGCGCTTTCGAACACCGCGCGGGCTGCGAGAACGCCTTCGACCACTTGCTGAATTTCGACTTCCGCTTCCTTGACCGACAGGCCGCGCGCGAGCGCCAAACCCATGCGTCTGTTCCGCGATTGATCGTCGGTGCAGGTCAATACGAGGTCGCCCATGCCTGCAAGACCCATAAAAGTCTCAGCTTTGGCGCCGCGTGATAATCCAAAGCGGGTCATCTCTGACAAACCACGAGTGATGAACGCAACGCGTGTGTTGCTACCGAAACCCAGTCCGTCGGAAAGACCGGCGCCAATCGCCATGACATTCTTGATCGCACCACCTACCTCAACCCCTACGACGTCGTCGCTGGTGTAGGCGCGAAAATGTTCATCCGAAACACGCGCAGCAATCTGCGCAGCAAATGCGGGATCGCTGGATGCGACCGTCAAAGCGGTTGGCAAACCTCGCGCGAGCTCTTTGGCAAAAGTCGGGCCCGACAACACGGCGCAACGATAGTGATCGCCGAGGACTTCGGCGACGACTTCGTGCGGCAGTTTACCCGTCGCAAGCTCCAGGCCTTTTGTCGCCCAGGAAATACCCGGGTTCCCGGTAATGGCCTGTTGCACAAGGCCGAGCGTTTCGCGTAACCCGTGGCTAGGAACGCTGACGAGAATTTCGACAGCGCCATCGACTGCCTCGGCAAGAGACGATGCGATCTGCAAGCGGTCCGGGAACGGACCTTCGGGCAGGTAGCGCTCGTTAATCCGACCCTTGGCCATTGTCGCGAGTTGGGCACTGTCGCGCCCCCAAAGCTTCACATGTGAGCCGGCGCGCGCGTACTGAATTGCGAGCGCCGTGCCCCAGGAGCCGGCGCCAATAACTGCGACCGACTCCGCGGACATCTAGTGCGCGCCTGCGGCGAGTTGTTGCGCGGCTTCTTCCTGCGAGCGTCGGAACAACGCCTCGAAGTCGATCGGTTGCAATATCAGGTCCGGGAATCCGCCGCGTTGCACGGCCGCCGATACGGCTGCGCGTGCATACGGGAAGAGTGTGCTGGGGCAAAACGTGCCAAGGATGAGCGACATTTCTTCATCAGAATAGCCACGGATAACAAACAACCCGGCTTGCTGCAGCTCAACCAGGAATGCTGTTTCGTCATTGACTTTGGCATCCAGCGTGATTGTCAGCACCATTTCATACAAATGATCTTCGATCTTTGTGTTGGACGTGCGCAAATTCATGTTGGTGTTCGGGCGGAAATCCGGCGTTGCGAAAATTTTGGGAGAACCGGGTGATTCGAACGAAAAATCCTTGATGTAAATCTTGCTCACACCAATTTCGCGTTTGACGTCTTCTTCACTCGCGGCAGCAGTCTCTTCAGCCATGCTCAGTCTCTCTTCAATACAAGGTAAATAATTTAGTGTTGTGCGAGCAGCGCATCCAGTTCGCCGCGTTGCTCAAGTGCGTTCAGATCGTCAAAACCGCCAACGTGGTGGTCTGCAATAAAAATCTGTGGAACGGTACGGCCGCCGTTACTGCGCGCGAGCATTTCATCGCGTTTCTTTCGATCGCTCGTCACGTCGTACTCGACGTATGCGACACCTTTCTTATCCAGCAACGCTTTGGCTGCGTGGCAGTAAGGACAATAGCCTTTCGAATAAACAGTCACTTCACTCATGCGTCTGCCTTTTTGTCTTTGTTCTTTTTCTTCTTTTTGTTTTTGCTTTTGGTCGCGCTGACCAGCGGTAGTTTGTCCTGCTGCCATGAGGCCAAACCGCCACGCAAGGCGTAGACGTTGTCATAGCCCTTCTTGCGTAGCGTGTTCACGACGCGACTGCATTGCATGCCACTGGCGCACGTAATGATGATTTTCTTGTCTTTCAGATCAGCGAGCCTGTCTTCGTTGCTCGACAGCGAATCTGCGGTGACGTTGCGCGAGCCAGCAATATGACCGGCATTGAAACTCTCCGCCGGGCGAATATCGATGACGCTGGCATCGGCATTAATAAGCCCGATCGCGGTCGCCGTATCGAGGTCCGTCTTGCCGCGTGTCGCCAAGCGCATTTCGGTAGCGATCACCAAAAACAAGCTTGCCACCAGACCACCGGTGAGCAGCAGATTGTTGTTGGTGAATTCCAGTAGTTGTTCCATCGTGACGTACCTAGATAGGGCGCTAGTTAAATGCCAGGAAGCCCATCAAGAACTGCCCGAGCCCGCGAGTATACCAATATTAGAACGCTTACCGCTCTCTGGCGATGTTCTGCGACCCACTGACCGAATCGGTAATCTGTGAAGCTGTTCAGCTACGATTCACGGCTAGCCGCGTATGGTAACCCCAAGCTACGCAGGATTAGGCCAATGAACGTCTTCAAACTACTGATCACAATGAGCGCACTGGTGGTGTTATCGGGTTGCGCGACAATGAGCGAAGAAGAATGCGTTATGTCTGATTGGCAGACTGTTGGCTATGAGGATGGCGTGCTTGGCAAATCGCCGGCGTCCATCGGCACGTATCGCAAAGCGTGCGCCAAAGCCGGTGTCACGCCTGATCTGGACGCATATCGCGCAGGACATGACGAAGGTTTGGTGTTGTTCTGTCGACCGCAAAACGGCTATCGCGTGGGTGAAAATGGCGGACGTTACAACGGCGTTTGCGCCCGCAACGATGAGGCTGGTTTCCTTGCCGCCTATGAGCAAGGACGCACGCTGTACTCTCTAAGAAGCGATGTCGCGTCGTTATCGTCGCAGTTAGCGAGTGCTCGAGATGAGCTTTTGGATATCGAGCAGCAGATCGAAAGTGAGACGCTGCGCATGATTGGTTCGGGTTTAAGCGCGGAGCAACGGCTGCAGATTCTGTCTGACACCAAAGCGCTAGCGGCCCGCAAAAGCACGCTCAAAGATGACATCGAGTACCTTGTGATCGAACTTGATGCCAGCCGAGACCGGTTAGACGCTTTTGAGCAAGTACAGGTCGCCGGCTACTAAATGCTGCGCGGCAGGGCGCCGCTGCTGTTCCCGGCACAAACGTCATTGCACAGGTGACGCGCCCATTGATGTCTATGCTAGTATCCACAGCGTTTTTAGCGAGCTTCGCGACGGTCGCGCAGCCATGCTGAAGTCCTGCGAGGGGAGCTGTTTTGGCCAGTCTATTGACCGGAATGTTTGGCAAGTCACCAGTGCAGCCACTGGAGCAACACGCCAACGTAGTTCATAAGTGTGCGCGCCAGCTTCAAGAGTTCTTTAAAGCTGTCACGAAAAGCGATTGGGAAACCGCCGCAGCGTGCCGGTCAAACATCGAAGCGCTCGAAAATGAGGCAGATGACCTCAAGAAGCAGATTCGCATGCAGCTGCCCAAGAGCCTGTTTATGCCTGTGCCCCGCGAGGATCTGCTCGAATTGCTCGTCGTACAGGACAAAATCGCGAACCGTTCCAAAGATGTGTCAGGCATTGTCATGGGGCGCAACCTTGAGATTCCACCGTCCATTTCCGACGATTTCATGACGTTTGTGGACCGCTGTATCGATGCGACCAAGCAGGCGCGCAAAAGCGTCCGCGAGCTGGACGAGCTGTTTACGTCCGGGTTTCGTGGCGCTGAGGCCGATCTGGTCATCAGCATGATCGAAGAGTTAGACCATATCGAGACAGACACAGATGCACTCGAAGTCGTCGTTCGTTCAGGGCTTTTTAAGATTGAAAAAGACTTGAATCCGATCGATGCAATGTTCCTGTATCAAACGGTCGGTAAGATCGGCGAGATTGCCGATATGGCAGAGAGAGTGGGGCGGCGCTTAGAGCTGCTGCTCTCGCACTAGCTGAACCATACTCAATAACAATTAAATACTGGTCTCTCTGATGGAAGCGTATCTCGTCTATATCGGCCTCGCGGCCCTGTTTGGCATCTTCATGGCATGGGGTATCGGTGCTAATGATGTTGCTAACGCCATGGCGACATCCGTAGGTTCCAAGGCACTGACGATACGCCAGGCGATTGTTGTCGCCGCTATTTTTGAGTTTCTGGGTGCGGTACTGGCCGGTGGCGAAGTCACCTCGACGATCCGCAAGGGTATTGTCGATACTGGATTGATCAGTGATACGCCAGAGCTTTTGATCTACGGCATGTTGGCGGCGTTGCTGGCGGCAGGCTCGTGGTTGTTGATTGCCTCGCAGCGAGGCTGGCCGGTATCAACCACGCATTCCATCGTCGGCGCCATCGTTGGCTTTGCCGCGGTTGGCATCGGTATCGATGCGGTGCAATGGGGTCAGGTTGGCACGATCGTCATGAGTTGGGTTGTCTCGCCCGTGACGGCGGGCATGATCGCGTACTTTATTTACAAGACCGTGCAATGGCTCATCCTGTCACGTGAGGATCCGCTCAAGCACGCGAAACGTTACGTACCCGTATACATCTTTTTCGCCGCATTCACGATGACGCTGGTGACCATTCTCAAAGGCCTGAAACACGTCGGGCTGAATCTGAGTATGGGCAATAGTTATGCGTTGGCAATTGGTATCGCTGTGGTGATCGCAATTCTGGGCGCGGTATTTATCAACCGGATTCAGCCGGATCCCAAGCAAGACAAGAAGCAGCATTTCTACACGGTGGAACGCGTGTTCGCTGTACTGATGGTGATCACCGCTTGCGGCATGGCATTTGCGCACGGCTCCAACGATGTCGCGAATGCCATTGGGCCCTTAGCCGCGGTGATTTCAGTCGCCCAAACCGGCGTTGTTGCCGCGAAATCGGCAACACCTGTCTGGGTGTTGTTGCTCGGCGGCGTCGGTATCGTCGTTGGTCTCGCGACTTACGGTGTACGTGTCATCGCGACGGTCGGTCAGAAGATCACGCACCTGACACCCAGTCGTGGTTTTGCCGCAGAGCTCGCTGCGGCGACGACGATTGTGATTGCCTCGGGCACCGGCATTCCGATTTCCACGACACACACATTGGTTGGAGCTGTGTTGGGGGTTGGTCTTGCACGAGGTATTGATGCGATTGATTTGGGCGTCGTTGGCCGGATCTTCGTGTCTTGGGTAGTCACGATTCCCGCCGGTGCGATTCTCGCGATTATCTTCTTTACGATATTCCGGTTTGTCTTGCCGTAGCGCTATCGGGGCCGCGCGACAAAGAGCGTAACGACGCCGACCGCAATAGCCGCGTAACCATACGATGGCAGCAAGCTGCTCCAAAGCAGTACGGCACCACCACCGGCAATGGTGGCCAGGCCTAACGTCTGCCAATAGCGACGGCGTGCGTCGGCGCGCAGCTCTTCACGCAGTACATCATCGGCCCGGTCTTTGACCGATACCTGAAACTGCCCGTTAGCCGCTTGTTCACCGATACGGCGCAGCACGGTGGGAAATTCGCGCAGTGTTTCGCGCATTTCCGGCCACTGTGTTTTGAAGTCGTCGATGACCGCTTTGCCACCCAGACGTTCTTCCATCCATTGCCGCAAGATCGGCGCAGCGGTGTCGAACAGATCTAGTTGTGGGTACATGTCGCGGCCAAGGCCTTCGATATTAAGCAGCGTTTTTTGCAGCAGAATCAGTTGCGGTTGCACTTCCATTTCGAAGCGTCGCGCTGTTTCAAACAGACGCAGTAACACTTGACCGAAACTGATCTCCGACAGCGGCTTGTTGAAAATCGGCTCACAAACCGTTCGCACGGCAGATTCGAGCTCTTCAACACGCGTGTCGGGTGGCACCCAACCCGAGTCGACATGCAGTTGCGCAACGCGGTGGTAGTCGCGATCAAAAAACGCGAGAAAGTTCTCTGCCAGGTATTGCTGATCCTTGACGTTCAGCGTGCCGATAATGCCGAAATCGATCGCCTGATACATCGGGTTCTCGGGATCATCCGTACGCACGAAAATGTTGCCCGGATGCATGTCGGCATGGAAAAAGTTGTGGCGGAACACTTGTGTGAAAAAGATCTCAACACCGTTCTCAGCAAGCTTCTTGATGTTTGTGCCAGCAGCCCGGAGTGCTTCCATGTTGCTGATGTGCACGCCATAGATGCGTTCCATGACCAGAACCTGCACGCGACAGTAATCGAAATACACTTCCGGCACATAAAGCTGATCGGAGTATTCAAAGTTTCGTCGCAACTGAGAGCCGTTCGCGGCTTCGCGCATCAGGTCAAGCTCATCCATGATGGTCTTGTCGTATTCCTGGACGACTTCGACCGGACGCAAACGTTCACCGTCGGGCAGATAGCGCTGCGCCAACTCCGCCATGACATACATGACCTCCAGATCGCGCCGAATCAAATCCCGCATGCCGGGCCGCAACACTTTGACGACGACGTCTTTGCCGTCCTTGAGTGTTGCTGGATGCACTTGCGCGATCGACGCCGCGGCCATCGGCGTTTCGTCAAATTCGGCGAAGACCTCGGTGAGCTCGAAGCCGTACGCGTCTTCGATAATCTTGCGCGCCAATTTGCCGTCAAACGGCGGTACCTGATCCTGAAGCTTGGCGAGTTCGGCCGCGATGTCGGGCGGCAGCAAATCACGGCGTGTTGAGAGCGTTTGGCCGAGTTTGATAAAGATCGGACCGAGCTCTTCCAGTGCGAGCCGAATGCGAATGGCTAGCGGGGTGTCGCGTTCGTGCCGTCGACCACCAACGACAAACAGCAGTTTGAGCGGTTTGAGTAACGGCGAAGTTGCGATCAGATCGTCTAGCGAATACTTGACGAGCACGCGTTGGATCGCGACGAGTCGGCGCATGCGGGACCAGGTCAGCATCGGTTAATCTAGCTCGTCGAGTAGTGCGTTGATTGCTTGCACACGCGCCGTGGCGCGCGCCACATCATCGCGCAACACTTCGACTTCATCGCGGAAGTGGTCGAACAATTCGCGCGAGGGCAGGGTTTCACGACCTTCGGTCAGGTACTCACCCATGTTGCTATGCAGTTTGCTGCTAATCGCGCCAGCCACGCTTTTCAGACCACGCGCGACATTGCCTGCTGTGTGTGCGGCTGTGTCGCCGACGACGTTCGATAGCTCGTCTTCGAGATCGGGTTGCGCGTATCGCAGCAACCCCTGGAAGCGTGCGCCAATCATGGCGTCGCCACTCAGTTGAATGTGTCCGTCGCGTACCAGTTGCAACGGATCACTGCCGGCAAGACCGGCGAGCGAGATCGGGCTGCCGGACAACACAACGCTGGGTTCATCGTCATAGCGGGTTGAGAGCTTGAGCTTGCCGTTGATCATGGTCATGTAGATTGCAAGACCGGTATCACGAACGCGCACGGCCATGGTTTCGCCTTCAAGAGACTCGGCAATATCGCGCGCCGGTGTTTGCTCCGCAATACGCTTGTTGATCAGCAAGGTCAGCGGTTTGAACATGATGCCAAGGTCAATCATCGTCTTGCGTGCTCTTGTAGGTGAGGTGCCAGCGCCGTGCGGCTACAGCTTGGTGCCGATGTGAAGCGCGGCAATGCCGCCCGTGAGGTTGTGATAGGTGCATTGGTCGAAACCGGCCTCTTCCATCATCGTCTTGAGCGTATCCTGATCCGGATGCATGCGAATGGACTCAGCCAGATAGCGATAGCTCGCCTCATCGTTGGCAACCACGCGACCTAGCGTTGGCAACACCGAAAAGGAAAATACGTCGTAGAGCGGTTTGAGCGCGTCGTTTGGTCGGGAGAACTCGAGGACGAGCAGCCGTCCGCCCGGTTTGAGGACGCGCAACATGGATTCGAGCGCCGCTTGCTTGTGCGTCACATTGCGCAGGCCGAACGCGATCGTTACCAGGTCGAAAGTATTATCAGCAAAGGGCAGCGCTTCAGCGTCTACCTGCGAGATCGACAAATTGCCGACAACGCCGGCGTCAATCATGCGCGAGCGTCCTTGCAGCAACATCGCGCGATTAATGTCTGCGAGAACGACATGCCCTTTGGCGCCAACCTGTCGGGCAAATTTCAGTGCCAGATCGCCGGTACCGCCGGCCAGATCGAGTACCTGTTGCCCTGCGCGCACGCGCGCCTTGTTCACCGTAAAGCGTTTCCAGATGCGATGGATGCCACCGGACATCAAATCATTCATCAGGTCGTAATTGCCGGCAACCGAATCAAACACACCACGAACATGGTCGGCTTTCTTGTCTTCGGAGACCGTCTGGTAACCAAAGTGCGTTGTGTTGTCGTTATTCTGGTCGGTCATTGGCAGGCTGCCTGATTGCGAGTGGCAAAACGTTGGATACCAAGTGTACCGCGTTATTCCGCTGGCTTCGCGGGTTCACGGCTCAGCCCGGCGTTGTCCAGATCGTGTATATACTGCGGCCAGCGCGCGTCATGCTCGGCGCCGAGCGCATGCAAGTAGGCCCATGTGTACAACCCTGAGTTATGGCCATCGCTGAAGACCAGCTTCAATGCGTAATGTCCGACCGGGTCAATGCGAGTGATGCGCACGTTTTTTTTGCCGTGCTGCAACACGGCCTGACCGGCGCCATGGCCGCGCACTTCAGCTGACGGCGAGTTCACTCGCAGGTATTCGAAACTGAGCTTGTGGCACTCGCCGCTCGCGTACGTTAATTGCAGGCACGCAGAACGCGTGCGCAGTTTGATTTCGATCGGCGGCGCGTCACTCATGCGGCGCTACAAGATGTAGCGGCTCAAGTCTTCGTCCTGCACGAGCTCGTTCAGGTGGTCGTCGACGTAGCCTGCGTTGATGTGGTAGTGCTTGCCATTTTGGTCAGCCGCTTCGAACGAGATCACGTCCAGCAAGCGCTCCATCACTGTATGCAAGCGTCGTGCACCTATGTTCTCGGTGCGTTCATTGACCTCAAACGCAATTTCGGCGATACGACGAACGCCGCTTTCGATGAAATCAACCGTCACGCCTTCGGTCGCGAGCAGCGCCGTGTATTGTCGAGTCAGCGATGCGTCCGGTTCGGTCAGAATTCGCACGAAGTCTTCTGTTTTCAGTGAGTCCAGCTCAACGCGAATCGGCAGTCGACCTTGCAGCTCGGGGATCAGGTCTGACGGCTTGGCAATGCTGAACGCGCCCGATGCGATGAACAAAATATGATCGGTTTTGACGACGCCGTATTTTGTGGTGACGGTGCTGCCTTCTACTAGCGGTAGCAAGTCGCGCTGCACGCCTTCGCGCGACACATCGCCACCACCACCGCTGTCGGCACGCCGGGCGACTTTGTCGATTTCGTCTAGGAAGACGATGCCGTTTTGCTCGGCAGCCTCTACCGCTTCGAGCTTCAGCGCGTCTTCATCGATCATCTTGGCCGCTTCTTCTTCGATCAGGTGTTTCAATGCGTCCTTGATCGGCAATTTGCGGCGCTTGCTGCGACCTTGGCCAACATTTTTGAACATGTTTTGCAGCTGGCTGGTCATCTCTTCCATACCGGGAGGCGCCATGATCTCGACGCCGACCATGGTTTGTTCGAGGTCGAGCTCGATTTCGCGATCATCAAGATCGCCTTCACGCAGCTTCTTGCGGAATTTTTGGCGAGTATCTGTGTTGTCACCACTGCCTTCACTGTTGACCGGTGGTGGTAACAAGACATCCAGGATGCGCTCTTCAGCGGCGTCTTCGGCGCGATGACGGACTTTGGCGAGCTCTTGCTCACGCGTGAGTTTGACCGACACTTCAACAAGATCACGGATGATCGAATCGACTTCCCTGCCGACATAGCCGACTTCGGTGAATTTAGTCGCTTCGACTTTGATGAACGGTGCATTCGCCAAGCGGGCTAGCCGGCGGGCAATTTCTGTCTTACCGACACCGGTAGGACCAATCATCAGAATGTTCTTGGGTGTGACCTCGGCGCGTAGATCGGCATCGATCTGCATGCGGCGCCAGCGGTTTCTGAGTGCGATCGCAACGGCACGCTTGGCCGCTTGTTGGCCGACGATGTGTTTATCGAGCTCTTGCACGATTTCGCGTGGTGTCATGGACATGAGAACAAATCCTTGGGTTCAGTCGTCGGTCGAGAGCGTTTCGACGATGATGTTGCTGTTGGTGTACACACAGATATCGGCGGCGATGTGCAGTGCACGCTCGGCGATATCGTCTGCCTCAAGCTCACTGACGGCGACCATTGCGCGCGCCGCTGCTAATGCGTAGGAGCCGCCCGAACCGATCGCCATGATGTCGTTTTCGGGTTCGATCACATCGCCATTGCCTGAAACAATCAATGATTTGCTGGCGTCGGCAATGATCAGCAATGCCTCAAGACGCCGTAGCCGACGATCGGTGCGCCAGTCTTTGGCGAGCTCGATAGCCGCTCGGGTCAGGTTGCCGTATTGCTCCATTTTTTGCTCAAACAGCTCGAACAACGTGAAAGCATCAGCCGTGCCGCCGGCGAAACCAGCGATCACGCGGTCTTTGTACAGCCTGCGTACCTTGCGGGCATTCCCTTTCATAATGGTATCGCCGAGACTGACCTGCCCGTCGCCTGCCACGGCGACGCGGTTACCCCGGCGCACGGACACAATGGTCGTTCCGTCAAATTGCTGCATCTGATTGCTTCCTGAGCGCGGCTTGAAGACCGCGAAGTTACTGGCCGGCAAGCGCTGCGTCAGTCGTCTCGACGCTTCGCTCGCGGGTGCGCTTCATCGTATATCTGTGCCAGATGTTGGAAATCAAGATGTGTGTAGACCTGCGTCGTGCCGATATCGGCATGACCGAGCAGCTCCTGTACGCCGCGCAGGTCACGGCTGGACTCGAGCATGTGGGTCGCGAACGAGTGGCGGAACAGATGGGGATAGACGCGTGCGTCAATGTCCTGAATACGCGCCCAGTGCAGCACGCGCTGTTGCACGTTGCGGTGGCTGATGCGCCGGCCGCGATTGCTGACGAACACCGCTTGTGTGTCCGTGTTGGCAAGCGCGCCACGACATTTGAGCCATTGCGTGATCGCTACCAGCGCTTTGCGACCGACCGGCACAATACGCTCCTTGCTGCCTTTACCGGTGACGCGAACCGTTCGATCGGTGCTGTCGATGTCGCCGAAATCGAGCGACACAAGCTCTGACAGACGTAATCCGGAACTGTAGAGCAACTCGAGGATCGCGCGGTCGCGACAGGTAATCGGGTCATCGCCCTCGATGCTGACCAGGCGCGCCATGGCATCCGCGTCGAGCGTGCCGGGAAGTCGTTTGTTGCCGCGCGGTGCGCTGACGCCATCGACCGGGTTCCGCGAGACGTATTTCTCGCGTGCGAGATAGCGGTAAAAGCTGCGGGTGGCGGACAACGCGCGCGACAAACTGCGCGGCGATTTGCCATTTCTGAACCCGTACGCCGTCCAGGCACGCACATGCTGGCTGTTGACATCACCCCAGGCGTCTACCGGCGGGTCCTGGGTCGTGAGCCAGCGTGCGAATGCGCTGATGTCTCGCTTGTAGCTGGATTGGGTATGGGGTGACAGGCGTCGCTCTGAGCCTAGGTGCTGCACAAATTCGGCGAGCCATTGCGCGCTGTCGTCAGACATAGCGCTGGCCGAGCTGCCGGGGTTCAGAACCGCGACAGCGCAACACTGATGATTTGGCCGATGCGCTGCAAGAAGTCCACGCTCATTGCCGGATGGAAGTGCTCAGCGTTGTGGCTACCGATCGCAAGGAAGCCAATCTCGTGGCCATTGGCCAGCGGCAGCAGGGCGACAGAGCCGATTTCATCGTTGTCGGCGCCGAATAAAAAGTCGCGCTGGGTATCGCGAACCTGCCCGCAACGCGGGTTACCGCGCTCAAGAAACGTGGAGAACGGCTGTAGTTTGACGTCGTTGCGCTCGTGCACGCGCAAGAACCGCATACGTGACAACGTCGCGAATTGCTCAGGATCACCAAACAACACCAGCACCGCTTCATCGGCAGAGAAGCTGCGGCGTAGTTTTTCTTCCAACGACTGGACAGTGTCTTGCAAAGACTCGGCTTCGAGCATTGCAAGCGCCAGCGCATGGATACGTGAGGCCAGTGCATCATTGCGTCGCGCCAGACCGACCAGCTCATTGAGCTTGCGTTTCATGGTTAACTCGCTGGCGCGCAGCGCAGCAACCTGGCGTTCAACCAGTGAGACCGTGCCGCCGGATTCGTGCGGTAACGTCAACGATTGCAGCAGACGCGGGTTGCGATCGAACAACTCCGGGTGTTGCTTGAGGTAGTCGAGTACGGCTTCTTCGCTCAGTACAGGAGCGGCGGTTTTGCTGGCGGTTGGTGTTGCTCGGCTGGTCATAATGTCCTGGTCACAATGCAAAGCTGCCAGAGAAAGAGAACGTGGCAGGCCCGGTCATTGTTATCGTGTCGTTTTCCCCGCGCCAGTCTATCACGAGCGTGCCGCCGGGCAGAGCAACGCTAACGGTTGGCCCTACGCGCCCGGTGTTATGCGCGCAGACCATGGCAGCGCACGCCCCGGTACCACAGGCTCTTGTTTCGCCAACGCCACGCTCGAAAACGCGAAGATCCATTGTGTTGCGATCGCGCACATGCGCGAAACCGACGTTAACGCCTTGCGGGAACGCAGCATGCGCGTTGAACGCGCTGCCAAGCGTTTGCACAGACGCGGCGCTGACGTCGTCGATAAACAGCACGGCGTGCGGGTTGCCGACAGATACAGCGCAAAAAGCGTGCTCGTGTCCATCGATGGCTAACGTATAGCTATCGCTCTGCTCGAAACCAATCAGCGGCAGACTGACAGGTGCGAACCGTGGCGTACCCATATCGACGGCAACCTGACCATCGTCACAAAGACGCGCATGCACGTTGCCCGCCGGGCTGTGCATGATCAGTGCGTCGTTGCTGTTTAGTGCGTCGGTTTGCGCAATGAACGCTGCAATGCAGCGCGCACCATTGCCACATTGGTTCACGCTCGCGCCGTCCTGATTGAAAATTCGATAGGCAATATCTGCGTTGTCGTCGGGCGCAGAATCGATGATGAGTAGTTGGTCGAATCCGATACCTGTGTGACGGTTGCCAAGCGCTCTAATCGTTTGTGTGTTCAGTGAAAACGCGGCGCCCTGTGACATCGCACGCGTATCGATAACAACAAAATCGTTACCCAGTCCGTGCATTTTTTGAAACGCGATTTGCATGCTATGCATTATCAACGATGCGCGAGCGCATGAATAGCGGTTGGACTTTTGACATAGTCGACTATATTTTTACATAAACAAGAACGGCAACGAGGTGTTCAAATGCGTCACATCATGGTCCTGAATTCAAAAGGTGGTTGCGGCAAAAGCACGATCGCAACAAACCTTGCGTCTTACTACGCAACAGAAGGACAAAAGGTCGCATTGGCTGACTACGATCCACAGCATTCCTCTTTGGACTGGGTCGAGAGCCGACCCGAAGGCGCGCCCGAAATCGTAGGCCTTGATGCGGCCAAAGATGGCATGAAAGGTCTGGCGCGCAACACCGACGTGTTGATTATTGATGCGCCGGCGCGCTCGCATGGCCCCGAGCTCACGAGTCTTGTGAAACATGCCGAGACGATTATCGTGCCGGTGTTGCCATCGACGATTGATATGCAAGCCACGAGCAAGTTCATTGCCGAGCTGCAAGCGGTCGGCAAGGTCAGTCGCAAACAGGCCAAAATCGCCGTTGTTGGTAACAGAGTTCGCGAAAATACGCTAATCTTCGACGAACTGGACGATTACCTTGAACGGCTGAAAGTGCCGTATTTGACCTGGCTTCGCGATGCGCAAAACTACGTGCGCGCCTACACACGCGGCCTGGGCATCTTTGAGCTTCCCGAATATCTGGCATGGCCGGACACCGAACAGTGGGAGCCGCTGCTCAAATGGTTGCGCTCGAAGCGCTCACAACCCTAGCAACCCCCCTGGCAACCCTCGCTTAGTCGGCTGGTTGCGAAGGTGCTTCAGCCAAGCTTGCGCGGATGCCGTCCAATGGGTCAGCGTAGCTGAGCGTAACGCCCAGACCCTCGCGCAGCAGCGTGTTGTCGAGCGTTCGCGATTCCAGAATGAACGAGAGCCGCATCGGGCTGAATTCACGTTTGGCTTGGGAAAGGCTGATGGTGACGGGCGCCGGTAAGCCGGTGATGTCGGCAACGTTCGCTGCAAATGCTGCACTGTTGCGATGATCTCCGTCACTGACGTTCACCAGTGGTGGCGGCGCTGGTGAGAACAATGCGCGCTCAAAGATCTTCACTAAATCGTCAACATGAATGCGGTTGCCTGGGCCTGATTCTTCGGCGCGCACCATTGGCGCCGCATTCTTGAGCGCTTCCAGTGGCAATCGGCCAGGGCCGTAAATACCGGCGATTCGCAGCGTTACGGTCGAGATCTGATGCGTACTCGCCCAGGCGTTGAGCGTGCGCTCGGCAGCAACGCGTGCGCGTGCCCTGCGGCTCGCGGGCTGTACCTGGCTGCGCTCATCGACGCGTGCACCTTGCCGATCGCCGTAAACGCCCGTTGTGCTGGCGAGCACGAAACGACGAATGGCGTTTACAGGCAGTGCATCCAACAGCGCTTGTAGCCGTTGGTCGGTGCCTGTCACATCGTCCAGATCGCCTGGAGGCGGCACAAGGTAGGCGACCTGCAGTTCAGTGATAGCCGCAAGCCGTTGCTGCAGGGCTGCTAACGATGAGGGCTCATCAAGATCGATCGCGATTTGCCCGGTTTCGTTGGCATCGCGCCGCGCGCTGATTACGTCGTGGCCGTTATTGCTGAGGCTGGCGTGCAGGCGACGACCGGTGTAACCGGCGCCGATGATCAGTACAGCGGTTTGGGACGTCGTGCTATTCAACCGGCTTGGGCAGCAGCACAGCGTCTTTTGCGACGATCGTCAGACCTTGCCGGAAGGCATCGGCGGCAGCGCCGCTCTCGCCCAACTGTGTCAGCAATTGACCGTACGCAGCGTAGGCTGCGGGCGTCGGTGTGATTGCCAATGACGATTCGAGATAACTGCGTGCTTTGCCCCAGAGCTTGTTCGCCATGCATAACCGACCTGCCGACAGCAGCAACGTGGCGTCGTCTGCGTGTTTCGAGAGCCATTTTTCGGCTTGCTGCAGCTGTTTGCCGGGATCATCGGTGCTTAACTCGCCAAATTGCTCGACGAGCCTTGGGTGCCACGTTGTTTTGAGCATATCCTTGAGCTCAGTCGCTGCAATATTGGCATTGCCGGTGGCCGCCAACGCGTCGATGTAGGCGATGCGTAGTGTTGTGTTCTTACGCAGGGGTTTGGCGACATCCGTCCACTCACGCGGCACGTCACCATTGTGCGAGGCCGTCTCTTTGAGCCGATGCTCGTGATAGCCAATTGCCCATTCGTCCAGCGTCTCGCGTGCCGGCTTGCCAATGCGTCGCAGCCTTGGAAGCAAATCCCCGAGAGAGCGCCAGTCTTCAAGTTGGCGATACAGTTTCGCCAGCAGCACAACGGCTTGGCCGCGGCCAGCCTCCTGCTCATCGAGTTTCTTTAGTGTCGCCTGAGCTAACTCGTATTGCTCATGGGCGATCTGCAGCTCGGCTTGCGTCAACAGAATGGCATTGCTGGCTTCGGGCTGTTGCTCATAAGCAAGCTTGAGCCAGTTGTCCCGGCGCGCGTCCTGGTTTTGCAGTTGCGCCGCGCGTGCAGCGGCGAGGTAGTTTAGTAGCGGCGTGTCGGCTTTGCCCGCACCGCGCGTGAGCAGTTTCTCACCTTTCGCATAGTTGCCTTCTGCTATTTCGATGAGACCTTGCGTGTAGCGTTTGCCGGCGCGTTGACCGCCGTAGCGGGCCGCAGCTTCACCGAGTTTGCGCGGTGCGCGCAGCAATTTGATGATGGCCCACGTCAGCAGTCCAAGGCCCAATAAAATGATCAGCAACCCGGGTACTGACATTTCGATGATCCAGCCACGGAAATTAATGATGACGTAGCCGACATCTGACATCAGGAAATTCATGCCGATCGCGCTCACGATCAACACTGCGATGATGATGAACGCCAACTTCATGGTGTGTCAGCCGCCGCGTCGTCTTCGACATCAACTGCTGCGCTGCCGCCGATTGCCGCAAGCTCACGTTGCTGGCGCAGCATCGTCAATGAACCCGAAATGTTGGGCCGTTGTTTGCTGCGCTTTACGTCGCCAACGGCGTCGATCATTTCCAGCGCATTGCGCACACGTTCGTCGCTACCGTCAAAATACTCGACGATCCACTGCCGTGAATCGTTGAGGCTTTGCTGGTATCCGGCGTTGTCGCCGAGCAACAACGACAGGCGCGCTGCCTGCAGTTGCAGCTGAACATTCAAGCGCAGGAAGTACTCCGCTTCGGGCGACAGCACGGCTTTGACGGCTTCATCGGATTTGCGCCAGGTGACGAGGCTTGATGCAGCGTTGCGAATCGTTGCCTTAACGCGTGCCATGCCGGTTAACTCGGTATCGCCAGCTTTGCCTGCGCCACCTTGCCGCTCGATGGTGTTGTCTAACGGTAACTCACTGACAAGGCTTGCCAGACTGCCGAGTGTGAGTGTGACGCCTTCGATGTCAGTGCGCTTGAGGCCCGCTAATGATGCGAGCTCTTCCGACAGTGCGCGCCGCACCGGTGTGTAGGCCGGGTCCGCGAGCTCACGTACGCGCTGGTCGGCTAACTGCAGCGCCTTGCTCGCGAGCTCCGGATTGTTCGCCAGCTGCAATTGCGCATTCGCAATCTGCATGTAGTACTCGGATTCTGCCAATAGCCACGCCGAGCGTGACCCGGCGGAAATGCCTTGCAGGGTGACGAGCGCCTCCTCGGTGTTGCGTACCCGCCCAGGCAGCGAGTCCAGCAGATTGACGCGCTGCTCGATGTCGGATTCCAGTGATTGTGTTTGTCGCGCTTGATCACCCACCGCGTTATCCAGCTGCGCCACTGATGACGTCAACTGATCCAGCCGCGCCGAGAGCATCTCGATGTCTGCTCGCAGTCGGTCGGTGTCGGCAACGCTGGCTGCCGGGATCAGGTCCGGTGCGGTGGCCATGCGCGCCGGTTCGGCGCGTGTTGTATCGGATGCGGTGTCGCGTGTGCGAGAGCCCGGCTCGGGTTCAGTCCGGCCGGCCGCCGTTGCTGCTTCGGACTGCTCCGTTTGCTGCGCTTGTGCAACATTCGACGCTGTGTCGGCTATCGATGCCTCGTTATCGCCCGACATCAACAGATCTTTGCCAAAGAACGCTGCCGCCGCTAACGCTATGAGCAGCACAAGGAACAGCCACGCTTTGCTGCGCTTTGGTTTGTCCACAGCATCGCTCGCCGCATTGGCAGGCGCAGCATCCTCATCAAAGTCAGCGTCTTGTGAGCCGGACGTCTCGCCGCTTGCCTCGGCCGCGGATTCGGCCTGTAGCGCCGTTGAGTCGTCGGTCACCGAGTCTTCGCTCGCGGCCTCTGCGTCGTTTTGCGCGTCGTGCTCTGTTTTGTTGTCATCGTTCATTCGAAGCCCTTGGCTTGTCGTTATTCTAAATCTGGCCTGCCCCGGCCATCAGTTCGAGCGTGGCCAGATAGTCACTGACTTGTGGCCCATCGGTACAGCGACGCTGATTCATGTGACCCAATGTGTCCGCCCGTTCCAATACTCGCGCGCTGGCGCTGACCAGAGGCGTTGCCATAAACATACGTTGACCCTTGGTCGAGAGCATCGCAACGAGGTTGTCCAGCGTAGCGACGCTCATGCAGGTCGTTACACTCACCGCTCCGGCAGCCCAGCGATCTTCGAGATATTGTACTTGTTCAGCGCCGAGGTTGGGTTTGTCACGGCGATAACACTCAACCATCGTGACGTGCGCGCCTCTTTGGCGCAGCGTGATTGGCAGCAAATCGCGCCCACCGATGCCGCGCACGATGATGATGTGCTGGCCGGCCACTTTGACGAACGCCGGATGGCGCAGCATCGCCTCGGAATCAAAGCCATTGCGGGCGCTGAGCGGCTGGCGGATATCGTTGTCGGTGAGCGCATGCGCCGTTGACGGGCCGATGGCCGCGACGTTCGTGCCGCGCTGAATATGCGGCATAACGGCTGCGAGCCCATGCTCAACGGCATTCGGACTGATGAAGATGACCCATGATGCTTTGCCAGAGGGCGTTTTCGCCGGTACCGGGTCGATCGCAAGCGCCGGCATCAGCACCGGCAAACCACCGGCATCTCGCACGGCGCGCACGAAAGGCTCGGCCTGATTGACCGCGCGGGTAATGAGAACACCTTTGTTGTGTAACCCGGAGATGTCAGACCGCCTGAGCGATGAGCCTTGCTGCGCCGCGATCGAGCATCGCCGCGGCTACCTGACTACCAATCGCCTCTGCATCTGCCGCCATACCCTGCGCGGATTCCTCGATCGTCTCGGTGCCATCCACACTGCACAACACCGCACGTAACTCGATGTGATCACCATCGCGAGTGGCGTGCACGCCGAGCGGCGAATGACAGGTGGCTTGCAGTTGCTCGGCGACGCGGCGCTCAGCCGCGATCGTTACCGCAGCGGTGTTATCGGCGAGGGTCGCGAGCACCGCTTTGAGCGCATCAGCATTATCCAGACACTCGATGCCGACAATGCCTTGGCCAACGGCGGGTAGCATCGTGTCTGTGGGCAGTGCTTCGCTGATACGATCGGCCATGCCGAGGCGTTGCAGCCCCGCGCACGCGAGCAAGATCGCATCATAATCGCCGGCGTCGAGTTTGGCTAAACGTGTATTGACGTTGCCACGAACGGGTCGGATGTCGAGATCTGGTCGTAACGCGCGTAATTGAGCGGCGCGCCGCAAGCTTGATGTGCCGACAACAGCGCCTTGTTCCAGATCATTCAGCGTGCTGCCAACCACAGCGTCTCGCGGGTCTGCGCGCTCCAGCACCGCTGCGAGGGCAAAACCTTCCGGCATCTGAGCGGGCACGTCTTTCATCGAATGCACAGCAATGTCTGCCCGAGACTCGAGCATCGCGACTTCGAGCTCTTTTATGAACAGCCCTTTGCCACCGACTTTATTTAGCGCCCGGTCCAGAATAATGTCGCCTTTGGTCACCATCGGCACGAGTTCAACATCGTCTACTAACGGCGATGCGCGCAGCAAATCGGCAACATGGTGTGCTTGCCAAAGGGCCAGATCACTCTTTCGGGTGGCAATTCTTACGGTTTTTACGCTCACAGGGTCCCCACAAACAGAATCAAATGCGACTTTAAGTCGCCTGACTCATAAGGTTAGCGCCATTTTGGAGGCGCTGCAGGGGAGGCTAGGTCCGGCGAGCGGACGCTAGTCGCAGAATTCGGCGATCTTGGCCTGAACGTCTGCACGTGCGGCGAGCGTTTCGTCTTCCGTGAGATAGGCCTTAGCGCCGTCCCCGTCTAATTTATACAGCCGACGCGCCTGAGTGAACTGGTTCATTTTCTTGCGTGCTGCAGCACAGCTCGCCTTGCGCACCAATTCTTCGGTTTCGTCAGGCGCTTCGTCCGCAGGAGTTTCCTCGCCGTTGCGGTTGGCGTAGAACTGCTGCGTTTGTTGTTCGTTCAGTGCGATGCTCGCGGACAGGTTGGCGGCGGCGCGTGACTGGTTCGTGCGCTCGGTTTTAATGTCTGTCGCGACCGCTTTGTCAGACTGCGGCTGGTCGGCGTAATGGACGACGCCGTCATCATCGACCCACTTGTAGATCTGTGCATCGGCGCTCGCAGAGAAAGCGGCGATCGATGCAAGTGTCACGGCGGACAGCAGACGAAAACGTATTGTGGACAGCATGATGAATCCCTGAACATCAGTGAGTGGGCGAAATAGTCCCTAAATCAATTGAGATTGTAAACCATAAAGTCGGCGTAATTCGGTGATGTGGCTCGCAAAAACGCTGCAATATGTGAACAAATGTGTTCCCCGTCAGCGCGTTATGTTGTGTTTCGAGGCCAAAAAAAACGGGCCCCGAGAGGCCCGTTCCAACGTGGTTGAGGTCCACTGTATTCAGTAATGCATTGCCTGAGGGGGGGGCGGCAATCACCACTGAATATCAGTGTACGACCTCAATATGACGCCGTGATGACGCCACTACGACTCACGTTATGACTCCGATGATGCGAACTCCGGGTACGCTTCCATGCCACATTCGGCAAGATCCAGGCCGTTGTACTCATCTTCTTCGTTAACGCGGATGCCAACGGTGAGTTTGAGTGCAAACCAGACTGCGAAGCTGATCGCGAATACCCAGACAAAGATTGTCGCCATGCCGATAATCTGCCAGAGCATTTGGTCGCCCAAACCCCATGGCACACCCTTGTCTTCAGAAAGGGCCGCATAGTCTTGCGTGAACGGTACGACGAGCAATCCCCAGATACCGACGACACCGTGGACCGAGATCGCGCCGACAGGATCGTCGATTTTGATCTTGTCGAACATCACAATCGCGCAGACCACAATCAGACCGCCAACGGCGCCAATGAGCGTCGCCGTGATCGGCGACGGCATTAGTGGCTCTGCGGTGATCGCAACAAGACCTGCGAGCGCGCCGTTCAGCGCCATCGTCAAATCCGCCTTACCGAACCACAGCTGTGCGAGCAACAGTGCCGCAACCAGACCGCCACACGCGGCCATATTGGTATTCACAAAGATAGCTGCAACGGCGTTGGCGTTGTCGATACCGGTGATTTGCAGCTGCGAGCCACCGTTAAATCCAAACCAGCCAAGCCACAGTACCAACGTACCTAACGCTGCGAGTGGCAGGTTGGCACCCGGGATCGGGTTAATCGCGCCGTCTTTGCCGTACTTGCCTTTACGTGGCCCGAGCAGAATCACGCCAGCCAGTGCTGCGGCTGCGCCTGTCATATGAACGACGCCGGAGCCTGCAAAATCAAGGAAACCACCTTCATTCAGGAAACCACCGCCCCATTTCCAGAAACCCTGGATCGGGTAGATCAGACCGGTCAGGAAGATCGCGAAGATAAAGAAGCTGCCGAGTTTCATGCGCTCGGCAACGGCGCCCGAGACGATCGACATGGCGGTTGCGACAAATACGACCTGGAAGAAGAAATCAGACAGATTCGAGTAGTACGCATCGCCCGCGGCTACTGTTTCCAGATTGTTATCGCCACTGCCGAGGATCGAAAGGGCTGAGAAAGAGTTGAAAATCCCGCCGGTATAGTCGCCGTCGGGGTTTGCGAGTTCTGGGTACATGAGGCTGTAGCCACATAACATGTACATGATGCACGCAATCGAAAACAAACCGACGTTCTTGGTCAGAATCTCGGTTGTGTTCTTGCTGCGAACCAAACCTGATTCGAGCATGGTAAAGCCCGCCGCCATCCACATGACGAGCGCGCCCATGACGAGAAAATAAAATGTATCGAGGGCGTAGTTGACGCTCAATACGCTATTGGTAATTTCTTCCACCTGAGGCTCCCTGATTAATACTTGTTATACGGCTTCTGCGCCGGTCTCACCGGTGCGGATGCGAATCGCTTGCTCGAGCTGCGTGACAAAGATCTTGCCGTCGCCGATTTTGCCGGTGCGCGCTGTGTTCATAATGGCTTCGATGACTTGCTCGGCAATGTCATCGTCGACCGCGAGCTCGATCTTTGCTTTTGGCAGAAAATCGACGACGTATTCGGCGCCGCGATACAGCTCTGTGTGGCCGCGCTGGCGCCCGAAGCCTTTGACTTCTGTAACGGTGATGCCTTGGATGCCGATATCAGCAACGGCCTGCCGGACGTCGTCGAGCTTGAACGGTTTGATGATCGCAGTGATCAACTTCATGGGTGCCCCCTGTGACTGTGGGATTCGTAGGAGCGTCATTTGCCGCGCATTGCGTTGCGGAGCGTTGACGCGATGTTATGTGTCCAGAAATTCATAGCAGGTACTGTGCCAACTCTTATCCTAATGATTCTTATAGGATTCACGGAATTCCGTGATAGCAATACGCACCAATATAGTGCGGCTGCTCAGGTGGCTGCACTGCGCTGAGGCGAGCCTGCAAACCCCATTTCTGGCAACATGAGCGAATTAAGTCAGCCGCACCGATCGCGGCCCCCATGGAAACTGACTATGACAACAGAAGACACCATCCGCGGCTTAGCCCGACGTCTGGCTGAGGCGATTCCCCAAAACATGCGCACAGCCAGCGAAGACATCGAGCGTAATTTTCGCGGTGTGCTGGATTCAGGTTTGGCCAAGATGAACTTGGTTAGCCGCGAAGAGTTCGATGTTCAGGCAGCGGTGCTGCAGCGCACCCGTGAAAAGTTGGAGGCGCTAGAGGCCACCATCGCCGAGCTCGAGGCGAGTTTCGAGGAAGAATAGCGGGTAGCCCGACGTTACCCGCGTGGGCGCGGGTGGCACATGGGTTATGCACAACTATTCAGTCGGGCCGAGCGAGGTCTGGAAGCACCCCTCGTCACAGTAGAGGTCCATCTCGCTGGCGGGCTGCCGACGTTCAATATTGTGGGTCTTGCCGCGACCGCGGTTCGCGAGAGTCGCGATCGTGTGCGAGGAGCGCTCGCGACCTGCCAATATGATTTTCCGGTCTCGCGCATTGTCGTCAATCTGGCGCCGGCAGATATCCCCAAACATGGTGGCAGATTCGATCTCGCGATTGCCCTCGGCATTCGTGCTGCGTCCGACCAGATTAATGCTGCAGCATTGTCGCGCTATGAAGTGTTCGGCGAGCTGACGCTGTCTGGCAGATTGTGCGGGGTGCCCGGATTGCTGCCGGCGTGCCTGCAAACTTATGCTGCACAACGCACGGCTTTAGTCTCTCGCGATAATGCTGCAGA
>JBCBZK010000065.1:0-18668 GCA_039815365.1 Pseudomonadota bacterium
CCGTTCTGGACGGATTGATCGCCGACTGGAAAAGCGCGGCACGGCGAACACGAGAACGCGGGTTCGTCATCAGCGAACAGCGCGCCGTCGTCTTCAATTGCAGTCACGATGCGAATCGCGAGCCTGCGCTGACGCTTAACGAACAACAAGCCGAAGCACTGGCGGCCATCAGCGCAAGCGCATCGTCCTACAAGACCTTGCTACTCGACGGCATTACGGGCAGCGGCAAAACCGAAGTCTATCTGCAAGCCATCGAACAACAGATCGCCGCGGGCAAGCAAACGCTCGTTTTGGTCCCCGAAATTGGTCTGACGCCACAGCTTGCCCGACGCTTTGAGCGACGCCTCGGCATTCGCATTGCACGGCTTCATAGTGACCTGACCGATACCGAACGCGCGCGCGCGTGGCTCGCTGCTGCGCGCGGCGAGGCGCCTGTCGTGATCGGCACGCGCTCGGCCGTGTTTACGCCGTTGCTGAACCCCGGCTTGATCATTATTGACGAAGAACATGACCCGTCATTGAAACAGCATGAAGGGTTTCGCTACCACGCCCGCGACCTTGCCGTATGGCGCGCACGTGCGCTGTCGATCCCGATTGTGCTCGGCTCGGCGACGCCCAGTCTTGAGACACTGTTCAACGCCCAACAGGACCGATATCAACACTTGCGATTGACGTCACGTGCCGGTGGCGCTGCGCCACCGCGCATGCAACTGATCGATCTCAATCGGTTCAATCCGGAGTCGGGCATAAGCCAACCGGTCATTGATGCGATGCGACGCCATCTGGAAGCCGGCCAGCAAGTTCTGGTGTACCTAAACCGCCGTGGTTTCGCACCGACCGTGATTTGCACACAGTGCGCGCACATCGCCGAATGTCGGCAATGCGACGCGCGGCTGACGCTGCATGCTGGCAACCAACGCATGCAATGCCATCACTGTGGCGCGCGAAACCCTGTGGTCAATCAATGCGAACAGTGCGGTAGCCCGGTTAAACTGCTCGGCAACGGCACCGAGCGTGTCGACAGCACGCTACGTGCGTTGTTCGCACAATATCCGTTGCTGAGAATCGACAGCGACACGACGCAGGCACGCGGCAGTATCGATCAGGCACTGGCAAAGGCGCGCGCCGGTAACGTGCGGATTCTTGTCGGTACCCAGATGCTGGCAAAAGGGCACCACTTGCCTGATGTCACACTGGTCGTTGTACTCGACGCGGATCAGGGCTTTTTCTCCAGCGATTTTCGCGCGAGCGAACGTCTCGCACAGAGCATCGTACAGGTCGCCGGACGGGCCGGACGTGCAGACAAACCAGGCGAAGTGCTGATCCAGAGTCACTTCCCGGAACACGCACTGCTGCGCACTTTGCTGGACGAGGGCTATTCGGCATTCGCGGCTGAATTAATGTCGGAGCGCAGTAAGACGGGCTGGCCGCCGTTCTCCCACATCGCCGTGTTACACGCAGCGGCGCGCGACAGCAGCGCTGCCCTCGCATTCCTCGACAGCATGCAGCAGACACTGCGCAAGCAAGGTATCAGCGCACTCGGACCCGCGCCTGCCAGCATGTTTCGCCGGCAGGGAAAGTACCGCTATCAGTTGTTGCTGCAAGCACGGTCGCGCAGCAAGCTACAGGCCGAGTTAGCGGCATTGACCGCGCTACTGGCCGGCTCCCGACCCGAACGTGGCGTGCGATGGTCGCTCGATATCGACCCTCTAGGCAGCCTCTGAACCGCACTAGGCTGCCATCGCAACGCGCGGCGCGGTAAGATGCCGCGCTTGCTCGAGGATATCCATTGAAAGATCAGATCACAGCATTGCTCAGCGAAGCACTGACGAAACTGCCCGGCGCTGTTGAAGCAACCAACGGCCAATTGCCGGTGCCCGAAGTATCGCGCACCAAAGACCCGACGCACGGTGCTTTCGCGAGCAACATCGCAATGCAACTCGCCAAGCCGTTGCGCCAGTCACCCCGCGATATTGCTGCCGCCATTTGCGAGCACCTTCCTGACAACACCATCTTGCAAGACACAGCCGTCGCAGGTCCCGGCTTCATCAATTTCTTCCTGCGTGATGACACTGCGAATGCCGTCGTAGGTCAGGCGCTTGCTCAAGCAGCAACGTTTGGCCATACCCAGCAAGACGACGCACCGCGCATCCTGCTTGAGTATGTCTCAGCGAACCCGACAGGGCCGCTGCATGTCGGCCACGGTCGCCACGCAGCTTTCGGGGCCACGTTAGCCAATCTGTTGCGTGCCGCGGGGTTTGATGTCACCGAGGAATACTACGTTAACGACGCCGGGCGCCAGATGGATATTCTGGCGGCAAGCGTGCTGGTCCGTGCGCTACAGCAAAGCGATCCTGCGTTTGCGTTTCCCATGGCCGGCTATCGCGGTGAGTACATTGGCGATATCGCAAACGACTGGCTACAGACACAGTCCGATGGCTTGCCGGCAAATGTAGCGGCGTTAAGCACCGCGCTGCCGACTGATGGCGAAGATGACGCCAAGGAGACCTACATTGATGCGTTGATTGCCAACGCGGAACAATGGCTTGGCGAGAGCGCTTTTCGCGCGCTGCGCGAGTTCGCCAAAGACGCGATCCTTGACGATATCCGCGATGATCTCTCCGGTTTTGGTGTCACGCCGGACCATTTCTTCTCGGAAGCTGGACTCGCGCGTGATGGTGCGCTGGATACTGCGTTAGACGTATTGCGCGACAACAACGTGTTGTATGAGAAAGGCGGTGCATGGTGGTTCCGTGCCACAGACTATGGCGACGAGAAAGACCGCGTCGTCGTTCGCGACAACGGCAAGACGACCTACTTCGCGTCAGACATCGCCTACCATCTGAACAAACGTCGTCGTGGCTTCGATGTGTTGCTCGACGTACTTGGCTCTGACCATCATGGCTATATCGCACGTGTGCGTGCCGGCCTTGTGGCAATGGGTGAACCGGCAGAGTCATTGGATGTGCGTCTGGTGCAATTTGTATCGTTGTATCGTGGCGGCGAAAAAATGCAGATGGGCACCCGCTCGGGCAATTTTGTGTCGTTGCGTGCGTTGCGGGATGAAGTTGGCAACGATGCGGCGCGCCTGTTCTACATCATGCGCAGCAACGACCAGCATCTGGATTTCGATCTCGAGCTTGCGACCAGTCAGTCCAACGACAACCCGGTCTACTACATTCAGTATGCGCACGCCCGAATCGCAAGCGTCTTTGGCCAGCTCGCCGAGCAATCGATGAGCTGGGATCGTGACGCAGGGTTAGCTGCGCTCGCCAGCCTCGATAATGCCCACGAGGCAGCGCTCGTAAGCCGACTTGACCGATTCAGCGAAACGATCAGTAGTGCTGCGCAAAAACGCGCGCCTCACATGTTGGTGAATTACCTGCGCGAGCTCGCTAATGAGCTGCACAGCTATTACAACGCGCACAAGTTCATTGTTGACGACGCTCAGCAACGCAACGCTCGGCTCGCGTTGATCGCCGCCACGCAAGTGGCGCTGGCCAATGGCCTCGCGATTCTCGGCGTCAGCGCACCGGAGCGCATGTAAGTCGGTGGCGAAGAAGAAGAGCAAAAAGCGATCGCGTAAAAAGCGTACGCCGGCGCGCCGTGCGAATAACGCCGGCAGCAGCCATTGGGTATCGATGTTTATCGGATTGGCGGCCGGACTCGGTATTGCAGCCATCATCTGGTACAAAATGCGAGCGCCTGCGCCGCTAGTCGCGACAACGCCGGCGCCGGCCATACAAACCGACGCTGCGCCTGCCAATCCACCGGCAAAGCGCCCCAAACCGGCCCCTATCGAGGCGACTGGCGATGGTTTTGATTTTTACGATTTACTGCCTAACCAGGAAGTAGTGGTTAGCGATGATTTCGCAGAGCGGCGCGGCCCAGATACCCTTGCGGCCCGCGCTCCCATCGAAGCAATTTCAGAGCCGGGTGATTATGTGATCCAAGCAGGATCCTTCCGCAGCGCTAGCGACGCGGAGCGCATGAAAGCAACACTCGGACTACAAGGCATGCAAGCGCAAATCGTTCCGGTAACAGTGAATGCTCAGCGCTTCCACCGGGTACGCATTGGCCCGGTGAGCGACCTTAACGAATTAAATGAATATCGTCGCAGGCTGCGCGAATCGTCGATCGATGTCTTGCTCACGCGCGTCAAGTAACGCCTTTTTGGTACGCCTGCTCGTCATCGCCGCTGTTGCGAGCCTCGCCGCGTGCGCAACAGCACCACCGGACACAACGCCGACCGCAGTAACGCTACCGGCACCGATCGCTCAAAGCGAAATCGGTCCACCGGCGCCGAGCAGAACTCACCATCGCAACAAAGCCGCCATGACGCTGAGCATTTCCGCCGTTGGTGACATGATGCTGGGCACCGATTTTCCAAAGCATCGCCTAGCCGATGATGACGGTCAGGGCTTGCTCGCGGCTGTCGCGCCGATCCTTTCGGCCACGGACATTACCTTCGGCAACATCGAAGGCGTGCTTATGGATGGCGGCACACCTGCCAAGCGATGCAGCAACCCGAGCGCCTGCTATCTATTTCGCTCACCGGCACGCTATGCACAACACTTTGCTAACGCAGGCTTTGATGCCGTGAGTTTTGCCAACAACCATGCGCGTGATTTTGGTGAAGAAGGCCGTACCGCGAGCATGCGCCACGCTGCCGCTGCGGGTATGCACCACTCGGGGCGCGAAGGCGACATTGCGAGCTGGCGCGTCAATGGTCTCGATATCGCGATGATTGCGTTTGCCGTCACACGAAACTCAAACTCAATGCTCGAGATTGCACCGGCAGCGAAACAAGTTGCGCTGCTCGCAGAGGAACACGACGTGGTTATCGTCAGCTTCCATGGTGGCGCGGAAGGGCTCGGCTCGTTGCGCATTCCCTTTGCCGAAGAGACGTACTACAACGAACCACGAGGTGATGTGGTTGCGTTCTCGCGAGCGATGGTCGATGTCGGCGCCGATCTTGTGCTTGGCCACGGGCCACACGTTGTGCGCGCAATGGAGCGCTACAAAGACCGCCTGATCGCCTACAGCCTCGGCAACTTTGCGACGTATTTCGGTATCAGCGTTGCGGGTCTAAAAGGGGTCGCGCCCATTCTTGAAGTGAACCTGAATGGCTACGGCGAGTTTGTCGACGGCAGGTTGCACTCTACCCGCCAGCCGCGACCGAATGGCCCGTTGCCGGATACGTCAAACACGGCACTGCGTGTCATCAAAGCACTCAGCATCGCTGATTTTTTGGATACCGGGCTGGTATTTCATGACGACGGCGCACTCGGTGAAGCACCGCGACGTTTTGTGCGCACTGAGCGCGGTCAGCGCTACTAGCGATGCGCTGCCGATAATTGCTGCAACGCGCTCAACGCGTCATCGGCGCGCGCCACGGGTACGAAAATATGATCATGGTAGTAGGCGGCAACCACGTTCGCGCTGATGCCTGCGTCGGTCAGCGCTGCACTAACGGCCGCCGTCAGACCAACAGCAGCGAGACTGGAATGCACGCGTAACTCGATGCGCGTATAGCGCAGCTCTGCCCGCTCGTCGGTCGCCGGCACGATCTGGGTGACACCTTCGCTTTCGCGAAAGGTCATTAGCGCGTCAGCGCGAATACACTCGTCAATGCCCGTGAAAAACACATAGTCAACTGGATCGAGAACCGGTGACATTGTCGCCAGCATGACGCCAAGATCATGCTCACCGGGCGCAACGAACGCCTTAGTCATCGACGTTTTGTGTCTGCCTGAAATCAACACCGAGAGAGCGCAGCTTGCGATACAGATGGGTGCGCTCCATACCGACGCGTTTGGACAGCTGCCCGACTTTGCCATCACACAACAACAGCTGCTGTGTCAGATAGGCACGCTCGAACTGCTCGCGCGCTTCGCGCAGCGGCAACGCCAGCAAATCCTGTTTCACCAACGGCTCAACCGGTGCTGCGGCGACGGCCAACTCTGTCTCAATCTCTTGCAACGACACCTCTTCCTCGCCGCCTGCGATCAAGCAGCGCTGAACGAGATTGCGCAAGCTGGCGAGATTGCCAGGCCAAGGGTAATTACGCAGTCTGTTCTGTGCCGCGATGCCAAAACGGCGAAAACCAACGTGTTGTTCATCGACCATCAGGTCGACGTAATAGCGCAGCAGGTCCGGAACATCCTCGGCATAGTCGCGCAGAGCCGGCACCTTGAGACCTAAGACGTTGATGTTGCTGAGCAGATCACGGCGTAGTTTTCCATCGTTCGCAATGCGTTCGTAATCGCTGCGCACCGACGCTATGACGCGCGCTTCCAACGCATGTTCCTGACCATCACCAACGCTGACAAACGCGCCTTGCTCAAGCACGGCGGCCAGCAGGGTTTGCGCCTCGGCGCTCAAATCGGCTATTTCGCTTAAAAACAAGGTCCCGCCGCTGGCTTGCTGCAGCAACCCCGGTTGACCTTCAGTGCCAAACAGACGGCGCTCGACATCATCACCTGCAAGTAAGCCGCCCGCAATCGCAACATAAGGTGCATCGGCAGCGCTGCCCGCATCATGAATAAACCGTGCCAGAGCCTCCCGGCCACTGCCGGACTCACCGGTAATCAAAACATTCGCGCCGTGATCAGCGACTTGCGCTGCACGCTCGCGCAACTCACGCATCAATGCGCTGCGACCAACCGTTTCCACCACGCTCATCAGTTGCGCTGGTTTTTCCTGCCGCACGGCCTGTTGGCCTCGCTGCAACCCGCTCTCAACGGCGCGCAACAACTTTGCCAGCGACAGTGGTTTCTCAACGAAATCGACGGCGCCCAAGCGCGTGGCTTCTACCGCCGTATCGACGGTGCCGTGCCCCGACATCATGATGACGGGACAGTGCCGTGCGCTGTCGCCGGACCATTCGCGGAGCAGTGTGATGCCGTCGGTACCGGGCATCCAGATATCCAACAAGACAAGATCAGGATCAGCCTGCGAGCGCGCCTTACGCGCTTCATCGGCGTCTGCCGCCATAGTGACGTCATAACCCTCGTCGGAGAGGATCTCCTGAATCAACGTGCGGATGTCGAGTTCGTCATCCACCACCAAAATACGTGAACCTGTCATGCGCTATCTCTCCGTGGCTCCGCGCGTCGCAGCTGTCCGCCCAACATCGCCTCACGAGCCGATTCATCTACCGGCAACGTAATGGTGACCTGAGCACCACCTTCCGCTCGGTTGCCGGCCTCTATCGTACCAGCATGTTCCTCGACGAGTTTCCTGACAATCGCAAGACCGAGCCCTGTGCCTTTCGGTTTCGATGTGACATACGGATCAAAAACGCGATGCATGTTGTCCGTTTGGAAGCCCGGGCCGTCGTCGCGCACGGTAATTTTGATCACCTCAGCGCCGCTGGCCATCGCAGAATAATCGGTAGCGACCTCAATATTGCTGTGCTCGCGATCTGCTAGTGCCTCGACGGAGTTGCGCAGCAAGTTGTGCAAAATCTGACGGATACGCCCATTGTCCGCCTCAATCGTCGGCAGCGTATCGTCGATCGTCAGACTAATCGTCACGGATGCCACCTCGCTGCGATACAAATCAACCACTTCACGCATCAAACGGGGCAATGAAAAGCGCGAAAACTGCATGGTCGGCGCGCGCGCATAATCTGAAAACGCGTTGACCATTTCTTTCATTGCTTCAACCTGCTGCACAATCGTATGGGTCATGCGATCCAGCAACACAGCATCATCATCAGACATCGTATCCAGATAACGATGGCGCAATCGTTCCGCCGACAATTGGATCGGCGTCAACGGGTTCTTGATCTCGTGAGCAAGCCGGCGCGCTACCTCGCCCCAGGCAGCATCGCGCTGCGCTTCGAGCAACGCGGTGATGTCATCAAAAACCACCACGTACCCCGCACGCTCCGCATCATCGCCTGGCAATTCTGTACAAGCGCACGTCAGCACGCGCCGGCCTGTCTCCTCGCGCAGCATGATCTGCTCGCGCCATTCGGTCTGGCCGGCGGAAAAGTGCGCGTTAGCGACATCAAACAATTGCTGCAGCAACGCTTGGCCTTGCGCTACGTCAGGTAAGGAGCGACCGCTAGCCGCCACCAAATCAACATTCAGTATCGCGCTCGCCGCGCGGTTCGCCGTGCGAATCTCAAGCTCCGGGGTCAACGCAATCACACCAGTGCTCAATCTTGCGAGGATTGTCTCGACGTTGGCACGCTCGGCGTCGACTTGTGCCCTGCTGCGTTGTGCCTCATCGCGTGCTGCACGCAAACGCCGAGTCATGTCGTTAAACGAATTCACCAGCACCCCGATCTCATCGCGTGGCGGCGGTGCAAGTTCGGTCTCAAGATCACCGGCGGCAACCGCTACGGTACCTGCCACCAGTTGCTGAATCGGCGCGACCAATCGGCGTGAGAAAAAGAACGCGCCGTAAATGGCCGCCAATGCGGAGACGAGCAACACAATCGTCAGTGACAAAGCAAACGTGCTCTTCAACGGTGCCCGCAACAACACGAGCCGCTGGTAGTCGGCGTACGACTCGCCGACGCTCGATGCCATGCTTGATAGCCGCGGAGTCACCGGAAACACAGCCTGCAGGACATAGCGATTGCGCTGACCGCCATAGTCATCCAGCGCGATAGCAGCGCGCACTTCGAACAAGTCTTCGCTGACAGGGTCAAGGCTTACGAAAGGTCGCCCGGCGCGCAATTGCACGAGCACCTCTTCTGTCGGGCCGGTCGGCACATTCCCAAACGCGCGTTCCGAGCTGATCGCTACAATGCGGTTATTCTTGCCGAACAGCACTAACTCCATGGCGCCGGCGATACGCCGTTCCGAGGTCAACGCGGGCAGCAACTGGCTGTCTTGCAGCCGGTTTAGCCGGGTAGCAATCGCGTCGGTGCGTGCCAGCGAGTTGCGCATCTGCACATCCATCGCCGCGCGGCTCAGTTGCAGCGCATCGTCCAGGCCTCGCTCGACCTGCACACTGAACCACGAATCGATCCCGCGATTAATGAACTGCAGCGAAAAGTAATAGACCAGTGACAATGGCAGCAACGCCAGCGAAATAAACGCAACCAGCATGCGCGCTTTGAGGCGCGAGCCAGGCACCTTGCGGCGCAAGTCACGCGCCAATCGCCAAAGGTTGCCGATAAACAGCAACAACAAAATGACAATACCAACACCGTTGATTATCAGCGTCAGTTGGGACAATCGATCAAGCTCAGCGGAATTGCTGGAGGTCTTGGCGAGTAACATCAGCGCGCTGAGCGCCAGCACGAGGCCGACTGCCGCCAGCACCGTGTAGAAGAGGTTTTTCAGGGAGCGAGAAGCCACGAGAAACCGTTGCTGCTGACACGCCAGTCATTGCGCCAGAACAGCAAGTAACGCAGCGATACGGGATATTCTGCAATGCTGACTTCTACATTCATCTTAGCGCGATGGCGCTTACCCTCAGACAAAATCGCGGCATCGATAAGCGGCAACGCATCGACACGTCCCATCGCATTGAGTGCAGCAAAAATGGTGGCAAACGTGCGTTGTTGGCCAGTGTTTTCGTTGCGCAACATATAGCGCTCGCTGACGGCGTTATAACGCAACACGTAAACAAACTGGATGGACGCGACGTTGGCATTGATCCAATACCGCCTGATGCGATCAATCTCCACGTTAAGCGTGATCTGCAACGCGATCCCGTTGGCAAGTGCTTCTTCGATGCGCGATGAGAGTTGAAATTGAATACGCGCCGATGCCAGGTGCACGCCATTGCTAAGCTCGCTATCGGCATAGCGGATTTCGACGTTGCCGTTATCAGCGCGCACGGGCTGCGGCATCAGTGCAAACACAGCAACGGCGAACAACAAAGTTAAGGCGCTGCGGATCATGCTGTGGTCGTAGCTCTTACGTCTTGTCCCGGCGGCGGTCATCCGGGTTTCTTAGTGATTCGGCTGATAAAAAAACCGTCTGCCAGATGCATTCCAGGCAAAACGGACAACCCCCACCGCTCGTTCAGCATTAGACCGCTAATGTTGTCATCGCGCAACTCGTTTGAAACGATCGTATCGTCAGTAGATTCGACAAAAGCCTTGATAACGGCGTGATTTTCGGCACGCAACACCGAACATGTTGCAAAAAGCAGACAGCCGCCCGGCGCAAGTAACGGCCATAACGATTGCAGCAATTGCTGCTGTCTGGACGCCATAGCGGCCACGTCGCTCTCGCGTCGCAGCCATTTAATGTCCGGATGACGCCGGATCACGCCGGTAGCCGTGCACGGCGCGTCGATAATAATCCGGTCGTAGGCATTGCCGTCCCACCATGCGTCGGGTTGCGCAGCATCAGCACACAAAATGTCGGCGTCCAGTCGCAGTCGAGCGAAGGTCTCCTCGACACGCTGCAACCGAGCTGCGTCGACATCCAACGCCGTCATCTGCAATTGATTGCCGGCAAGCTCTTGCAGATGCGCCGCCTTGCCGCCTGGCGCCGCGCACGCATCCAACACACGCATCGACGGTGCGACGTCGGCAAGATGCCCGACGAACTGAGGCGACAGATCCTGCACACTGACGTGCCCTTCATCAAAACCCGGCAACGCATGCACCGAAACCGGTGACTGCAGCCGGACAGCGCCGGCGACTGCCTCGCAGATATGCGCATCAATACCAAGCTCGGCGCGAACCCGTTCGGCATATTGCGCTGCGTCACCATGCATCGCGTTGACACGCAGCCACATTGGCGCCTGAACGTTGTTGGCATCGGCCATGCTTGCGCAATGCTCCGGCCAGTCACTCGCGAACGCATCGATAAGCCAATCAGGGTGCGAGACCCGAACGGCTAGAGGCGTGCTTTGGGCAGCAAGCTCTGCCAACAATGCATCTTGCTGGCGCACGAACGCGCGCAGCACGCCGTTACACAGGCCACGTAACCCGGGCCGCTGCAACGGTGCCGTCGCGTTTACGGTCTCGCCAACCGCAGCATGCGCCGGCGTGCGCAGTTGCCACAGCTCATAAAGGCCGCTGAGCAGCAATGCGTGAACCTCGCGCTCGCGCGCCGGAAGCGGTTTGCGCATCAGGCGGCCTAACAGCCACTCCAATGCACGATAATGGCGTAACACACCATACGACAGCTTTGCATGCAGGCTATGTGAGGCGTCGGACAAACGGTCTCGTTGCCCGGCCAACGCTGCGTCTAACGATCTACCATCAGCAATGACGGCGGCCACACTGCGGGCAACGGCGGCCCGAGTGGCTTTCGATGCACGGCTCATACGCCGTTGCCAAACACGTGTTCAGCAACCGACAGCTGACTATCCAGCTGCGCAGCATCGATGCGCGATTTGCCCGGTCTCTGTACCTCGCTCAGTAACACCGCGCCTTCGCCGCAAGCGACCGTGATACCGGCATCGCAGACGTCGAGCACGGAACCCGGCGGCGCACCGTGTACGGTCTCAACCAGCTGAGAGTGCCAACACTTGATGGGTTCATCAGCCAGTGTAGCGACGCTCCCCGGGAACGGATTAAAGGCGCGAATACGCCGATCGACGACCTGCGCCGGTTGCTGCCAATCGATACGACCATCGTCGCGATGGAGTTTGCGGGCATACGTTTTTAGCGCATCATCTTGCGGGGTTGGCGTCTGCTCACCTGACAGGATGTCGGGCAAATGCTGGACCAGTAAGTCACCGCCTAACTGGGCCAAACGATCGTGTAGCGTTTGCGCAGTGTCCTGGCCACGCACGGGAGTCTGCCGCGTCGCAAACACCGGGCCCGTGTCGAGACCACGCTCCATCTGCATCAGACAAACGCCGCTAACGTCATCGCCTTCGGCAATCGCCCACACAATCGGCGCCGCGCCGCGCCAACGCGGCAACAGGGATGCATGAATGTTCAGACATCCGCGTCGCGGTGCGTCCAGAACATGCGCCGGCAATAACAATCCGTAAGCCGCGACAATCAGAATATCGAGCGCATCAAGCCCTAATGATTCGACAAGACTACTGTCTTTGAGCGTTTCCGGCTGGGCAACCGGGAGGCCTTCCGATAACGCGGTTTGCTTCACAGGACTCGCGCGCAGTTTGCGACCGCGGCCGGCCGGCCGATCGGGTTGTGTGAGCACAATCTCCGGGCGCATGCCTGCGGCCAATAGATGACGTAACGCTGTTGCAGCAAATTCGGGCGTACCTGCAAACCCCAGTCTGGGGCTCTGGGCCGATGCATTATTCGGCAGCGGCTTGCTCCGGCGATGATTGCTGGCGTTTGTCGCGCACCAACCGTTTGCGAATTCGGCTGCGCTTCATTTGGGACAAATAGTCCACAAAGAGTTTTCCATCCAAATGGTCAATTTCATGCTGAATACACACGGCGAGCAATCCGTCGCAGGTCAGCGTTTGCGGTTCACCGTCTCGGTCGAGATAAGACACCGTAATGGTCTGCGCGCGCTCTACCGACTCATAATAACCAGGCACGGACAAGCAACCCTCCTCCATCACGTCACGGCCATCTGCCTCGGTAATCACAGGATTGATCAGAGCATACGGCGCGCTTTTGTCCTCCGACACATCGGCAACCAACAATCGCTTGTGGACATCTACCTGAGTCGCGGCAAGACCAATTCCCGGCGCGTCGTACATCGTCTCCAGCATATCGTCGATCAACGTGCGCACCTTGTCGTCAACGACACTGATCGGTTGCGCCACAGTGCGTAACCGCGGATCTGGAAACTCTAAAATTCTCAATCTGGCCAAGATGGCACCTCTTATCCTTCACTCAGCAGCCGCCGGCGCATCCGGGGTTTCGACTGATGTTGTGCGCAAACCTACAAAAGCGGTCTAAATTTTTGACTTTATTACAATAGATATCGACAATGCCGACAATAATGCGACGTCAAATACGCCTTGGCGCGAATATGTGACGCACTTAGCAGTTAGTGCGTCGGCAGCGCGTCATAGTATATGACATATATAAGGCTGAACTAGCCAACCACAACCTGCATGGAGTATTGCAGTCACTATGACTCTCGCAGCTCGAATTCGCACAACACGCCCCGTCTTCGCTACGTTACTGGCAGCCACGCTTGCCGGATGCAGCCTGAACCCCTTTGGACGCTCTGAACCCGAGCAAGTTCCTGTCAGCCGTGACGGCCAGTCAACAACGCAGCCGGTATCGATTGCAGAGCCGCGCCAGCGCCGCCCTGTGCAAAACGCGCCGCGAATCACACAAGCAGAGAGCTCGCCATTGTCAGCGACCGCTCCAGACCAATATGTCGTTAAGCGAGGCGATACATTATGGGACATCTCTGCGATGTTCCTGCGCGATCCGTGGTACTGGCCGGAAATCTGGCAAGTGAATCCGCAAATCGAAAACCCTCACCTGATCTATCCTGGCGATCTGCTGTCATTGATCTATGTCGATGGGCTGCCGCGCATCATGCTGCAACGCGGCGGTGGGCGCTCCGCGCGCTTGTCTCCTGGCGTGCGAGTCATCCCGCTCGATGAAGCGATCACGACGATTCCTTACGAAGCGATTTCCGCATTCCTGACGCGCGCTGCCGTGCTCGAGAAAGAAGAAGTCGATGCCCTTCCCTACATTTTGCAGGCTCGCGGCGATCACCTTATTTCCAGCGCCGGTGTTGATCTGTACGCCCGCGGAGATATCGAAGGCGTCGGCTCCCGCTACAGCGTCGTGCATGTTGACGGGCCGCTGCTCGACCCTGACGATGACACCGTTGTCGGCTATGAGGCACTGTACGTCGGTGATGGCACCGTTCGAAGAGGTGGCGATCCAAGCACGTTGTTCGTGAACCAGTCGCAACGCGAAATCTTAAATGGCGACCGACTCATCTCGAAAGACGTCGTCATACCGCTGAATTTCTTCCCTAAAGCACCCGACACTGCCGTTGACGGCCGGATCATTTCCGTCATCGATGGCGTGTCACGCATTGGTCAATACCAGGTCGTGGTCATCAACCGCGGTGAGCGTGATGGCCTTGCGAACGGTGACGTGCTGGATATCTTGCGCGCTGGCGAAGAAATACGTGACCGCTACAGCAAAAACAGCGTCATCCTCGGCGAAAAAGTACGGCTCCCGGATGAGAATGCCGGTACGCTCATGCTCTTCAAGATTTATGACCGTATCTCTTACGGCCTGATCATGAATGCAGAGAGCGAAATCCGGGTGTTGGACATTATCCGCAGCCCGTAGCAGACATTTTGCGTGCGGGCCCCAGCGCCCGCACCGCTCCTGCCCGATAATGGAAAGGAGCGCATGAACCAAGACACACGAATTGCCTGGCTGACATTGCTGAGCGCGAGCGGCGTTGGCAATGCCGCATTGCGGCCGCTGCTGGCGCAGTTCTCGAGCGCCGAGCACATTGTGAATGCGAGCGATGCGCTGTTGTCACAAAGCGGGCTCACGTCCGGCCAGGTACATGCAATACGCGATGCAGACCCAGCGCGTATTGCCAACGCACAGCGCTGGCTCCAGCACGAACGCCACGACCTCATCACCATCAACGATACGCACTACCCAGACAGCCTGCGCGAACTGCCAGATGCACCCGTTGCCCTGTTTGCCGTAGGCGATCCGACGCTGCTGCGCATGCCGTCACTGGCAATCGTCGGCAGCCGCAATCCCACGAGCGGCGGCGCTGACAACGCCGAGCAATTTGCCCGCTACATTGCCGGCAAGGGTCTCGCCATTGTCAGCGGCCTTGCTAGCGGGATTGATGCTGCGGCGCATCGCGGCGCATTGGCCGCGAACGGCGCAACCATCGCCGTCCTTGGCAACGGTCCTGATCAGTCCTACCCGGCCAGCAACCGCGCGCTACAACACGATATTGGGGTGCACGGGCTTGTGCTGAGCGAATACCTGCCTGGCCATCCACCCGGGGCGGGGCAATTCCCGGCACGCAATCGCATTATCAGCGGCCTGTCGTTAGGTGTGCTGGTCGTTGAAGCGACCAAGCGCAGTGGCTCGTTGATCACCGCGCGAATGGCTGGAGAACCAGGCCGTTCCGTTTTCGCCATTCCAGGTTCGATCCACAACCCGCTAGCGCGCGGTTGTCACCAACTCATTCGGCAAGGCGCACTGCTGGTAGAACAAGCCGATGACATTTTTCTTGACCTGGGCGCACGCCTTGCGCCGTTCGTTGACGACGCAGAACCCGCCGACGATCCGCAGCCTGTTAACGAGCAGCCTGAGGCGAGCGAGGACTATGTAAAGCTGCTCGATTCGATGGGTTGGGACCCGGTCAGCGTGGACACTTTGGCGACGAGAACCGCATTGACCGCGGCAGAGCTTTCCTCCATGCTCCTGATTTTGGAGCTCGACGGACGCGTTGCAAGCGTACCGGGAGGTGGCTTCGCGCGGTGCAGGTAGGAGGAAGGACAGCTCATGAAAGAAAATGTACTGGACGTCTTGATGTACCTGTTCGAAACCTACGTGGATGCGGAAACACCCGCGGAATCCGATGAAGGCCAGCTGCGCGACGAATTATCCCGCGCTGGGTTCCACGACACCGAGATTGAACACGCTCTGGACTGGCTTGACGGGCTTGCAGCGAACAACGACCTGATCTCGCATAACGCGCAAACCGATGCAGGTTTACGGGTTTACAACAGCCTTGAGTGCTCACGCATTGACGTCGATGGCCGCGGCTACTTGCTGTATCTGGAACAAATCGGCATTCTGCCGCCGGACCAGCGAGAACTGGTCATTGATCGACTGTTGGCGTTGGAAGCCCACGAAATCGATATCGAACAGATCAAATGGGTGGTCATGATGGTGTTATTCAGCCAGCCAGGACAAGAACAGGCTTTTTCTCGCATGGAAGATCTTGTTTTCGAAGACTGCGACGGTGCGGTGCACTAGCGCCCACTCACTGAGCACACTATGCGACGGCGACACAACGCCTGACCCCACACGGTCACTCTTAAACAATACACACCGCGCAGCGGTGATACGGACGAGCGGCGATTTGCCGCCATGAGACAGCTATGTCACGAAATCTTGTCATTGTGGAATCCCCGGCCAAAGCGAAGACTATCGAGAAATATCTTGGTAAGGACTTTGCTGTTCTGGCCTCTTACGGCCACGTGCGCGACCTGGTACCTAAAGAGGGCGCGGTAGACCCGACTCAGGGTTACAAGATGAAGTATCGAATCATCGACCGTAATGAAAAGCACGTAAACGCTATTGTTAGAGCACTCAAGAAAGCCGACGCACTGTATCTCGCGACTGACCCCGATCGCGAAGGCGAAGCCATTTCCTGGCACTTGTATGAATTGTTGCGCGAGAAAAAAGCGCTCGGCGACAAAGCCGTACACCGCGTCGTTTTTTACGAAATCACCAAGCAGGCCGTCAAAGACGCGATCGCTGAACCGCGCGAGCTGTCCAACGAGCTTGTGAACGCACAGCAAGCACGACGCGCGCTGGACTACCTCGTTGGTTTCAATCTGTCTCCATTATTGTGGAAGAAAGTCCAACCCGGTCTTTCGGCCGGCAGGGTTCAAAGCCCGGCGCTGCGAATGATTGTCGAGCGTGAGCTCGAAGTTGAAGCGTTTGTTCCCAAAGAGTATTGGACGCTCGAAGCAGATGTGAATCGTAGCGGCCAGGACTTTGTATCGCGCCTGACGCAATACCAGGGCGAGAAAGTCGAGCAGTTCTCATTTGTCGACGAGGCGTCCGCCACAGCGGTGAAAGATGCCGTCGTAAACGCAGCGAGTGGCGAGCTGCACGTCACAGCGATCACGCGTAAGCAGCGCCGCCGGAATCCGGCTGCACCGTTTACGACGTCAACCATGCAACAGGAAGCATCGCGCAAGCTCGGGTTCAATACTCAGCGCACCATGCGAACGGCGCAGAAGCTCTACGAAGGGATTGATATTCCGGGCGAAGGCACCGTCGGTCTGATCACCTATATGCGGACTGACTCGCCTTCAATTGCCCAGGTTGCGATCGACGAGATCCGCGATGTCATCGGCGAACGCTACGGTCGCGACAATGTCCCGGAAAGCCAGCGCGAATACCGCACCAAATCGAAGAATGCGCAGGAGGCTCATGAAGCGATTCGCCCGACCTCTTCGGCGCGCGACCCCGAGAGTCTGCGCGCGTCTTTGGATGACGATCAATTCAAACTCTACAGCCTGATCTGGCGACGCAGCGTTGCCTCGCAAATGGTCCCGGCGGTGTTCGACACCGTTGCTGCAGATTTGGCACCCGGCACTGCGCCAGGGCCACAAGCGGCGACCGCTGCATTTAGAGCGAACGGCTCTATTCTCGTTCACCCGGGCTTTATTGCCGTGTACCAGGAAGGCCAGGACGACAGCGCCGGTGATGACAAAGACCGTCGTTTGCCGGAAATGAAAGAAGGCGATGTGATCACGTTGGCAGAAATGCGTGCAGATCAGCATTTCACTGAGCCACCCCCACGCTTCACAGAGGCGAGTCTTGTAAAGACCCTCGAAGAATATGGCATTGGGCGTCCGTCGACCTATGCCAGCATTATTTCCACACTCAAGAACCGTGAATACGTCGAGATGGACGGCAAACGGTTCCTGCCGACCGATATCGGCCGTATCGTGAACGGTTTTCTGACTGACCATTTCACCCAATACGTCGACTATGAGTTCACGGCGCGTATGGAAGATGACCTCGATGCCGTCTCACGTGGCGATCGCGAATGGGTGCCATTGCTCGACGAATTCTGGCAACCATTTACGCGTCAGGTCGATGACAAAGAAAAAACAGTAACGCGGGAACAGGTCGCCCAGTCGCGTGAGCTTGGCACCGATCCCAAAAGCGGCAAGCCTGTGTCGGTACGCATGGGGCGATTCGGACCATTCGTGCAGATTGGCACGAAAGACGACGAGGACAAGCCGAAATTTGCCGGCCTGCGTCCCGGTCAGAAAATGAACGACATCGACCTTGAGACAGCGCTTGATCTATTTCAACTGCCGCGAAAACTGGGCGAAACACCGGAGGGTGAGGCGGTCTCGGCGAGTGTCGGGCGTTTCGGGCCTTACGTACGTTACGACAACAAATTTGTATCGATCAAAGGCGACGATGACCCATACACGATCACGCTGGAACGCGCGCTCGAAGTGGTTGCCGAGAAAAAAATCGCAGATGCCAACCGCTTGATCCTGGACTTCCCGGACGACGGCATTCAGGTGTTGAACGGTCGTTATGGCCCGTACATCACCGACAAGAAAAAGAACGCGAAGATCCCCAAGGACAAAGACCCTAAGTCTTTGACGCTGGAGGAATGCAAGGCGCTGATCGAAGCGGCGCCCGAGCGTGGCCGGAGAGGCAAAAAAGCCAGTAAGAAAACGACTGCTGCCGAAACGAAAAAGAAAGTAACCAAGAAAAAGGCTGCCAAGAAGAAAACGGCCAAAAAGAAAACAACGAAAAAGAAGACGACGAAGAAAAAAGCCACCAAGAAAAAAGTCGCAAAGAAGACAACAGCAAAGAAAACCTCAACCAAGAAAGATGCGGGCTAGCGCCTTGCTGAACCGCCGCTAGCCTTGGACGAATTCGTTGATGACGGAGAGATTCATGAAATATTGTTTACTTGTGACGGTGCTTTTACTCACCGCTGCGTGCGCCAAGAAACCTGAGACCGAGAGTAGCGATGTGACTGCTCAGGCAGAGACGGCCGACGCGGCCGCTATGGCAGCCAAAGAGGCAA
>JBCBZK010000186.1:0-5043 GCA_039815365.1 Pseudomonadota bacterium
AGCAAATCGCGCACTTGCGACGCCGATATGGGTGTTTTTGTCTCTAAATGCACGGCCTCGCTGTGACCGTAGAACACAGGAATACGAACTGCCGTGGGATTCACCAAAATCTCGTCATCTGCGAGAATTTTCCGAGTTTCCCAGACCATTTTCATCTCTTCGCGCGTATATCCATTGTTCTGGAAGCTGTCGATATGCGGTAACGCGTTAAATGCGATCTGCTTTTCACCGTCCTCAAGCTCAAGCGCCCGCCCGTTCAATAACCGCGCCGTCTGCCCGGCCAGTTTCTCAATGGCTGATTGTCCCGCGCCCGATACCGCCTGATAAGTAGCGATGTTGATTCGCGCAATTCCGGCTGCATCGTAAATTGGTTTCAGCGCGACGAGCATCTGCATCGTCGAACAATTCGGATTTGCAATGATGCCGCGCTTTTCATGCTCTGCGATCTTTTCGGGGTTCACTTCAGCGACCACCAACGGAACATCGTGTTCCTGCCGAAAATGCGAGGTGTTATCGATCACAATGCAGCCGGCCGCTGCAGCTTTTGGGGCGAACTCTGCCGAGACGCTCCCGCCGGCTGAAAATAACGCAATACTCACGGTTGAGAAATCGAATTGCGCGAGGTCTTTGACCACCAGATGTTTGTTGCCATACGCAACACGCTTGCCAGCGGATCGCTCACTCGCGAGCGCGAACACCTCACCTGCTGTGAATTGACGCTCAGCCAAAATCGACAACATCACCTCGCCAACCGCCCCAGTGGCGCCAACGACCGCGATATCCAGTTTCTTGTCACTCATAATTAGCGTGCTTCATGTGTCAGAGGTGTCGGGAAGTGCTGCCGCGATGTGCGGCGTTTCTGTCTGGACATCAGCATTTTGCGCCCGATGTCGCAATACGTGATCCAACAAGGTCAAACAGACCATCGCCTCAGCGATAGGTGTTGCGCGCAATCCCACACATGGGTCATGTCGACCTGTAGTGACAATATCTGTTGCGTTCCCGTCAATATCAACGGTGTTGCCGCTGCGTGTAATGCTCGACGTGGGTTTTAGCGCAATACTCACAACGATGTCCTGGCCGCTGCTAATGCCACCGAGCGTGCCGCCGGCATCGTTCTTCGCAAAACCGTCCGGCGTCATTTCGTCGCGATGTTCCGAGCCGCGCTGCGACACTGCGGCGAAACCGGCGCCAAACTCGACACCTTTCACAGCATTAATGCTCATCAAACCATGCGCCAACGTCGCACCCAGTTTGTCGAACACCGGATCACCCAGACCGGCAGGTACACCGCTCGCAATGCAGGTAACGCGAGCACCGACGGAGTCGCCGTCACGCCGCAGTTGGTCCATGTAGCCGTCAAGCGTGTCCAACATCTCCGGGTCTGCACAAAAGAACGGATTGCTATCGACAATAGACAGATCGCTTGCCGCCAAGCGATGGGGGCCCAACTGCGACACATAACCCGCCACATCGATTCCAACGGACTCTTTCAGGTATTTGCGCGCCACGGCGCCCGCGGCAACCCGCATGACCGTTTCGCGCGCAGAAGAACGACCGCCACCGCGATAGTCGCGCACGCCATACTTTTGTTGATACGTGTAATCCGCATGACCAGGGCGAAACTTGTCTTTTATCTTGCTGTAGTCGCGCGAACGTTGATCGGTGTTGCGCACGAGTAAGCCGATTGGCGTGCCTGTCGTCACACCCTCGAACACACCGGAGAGAATCTCGACCTGATCCGGCTCCTTGCGTTGACTCGTGTGGCGCGATTTACCGGTGCGCCGTCGCTCAAGATCAATCTGGATGTCTGCCTCGCTCAACGCCATCCCCGGCGGACAGCCATCGATAATGCAGCCGAGCGCGACCCCGTGGCTTTCACCAAACGTGCTGACACGAAAAAGCGTGCCGTAACTGCTACCGGACATTGTGCTCGCCTTGTGCCCGACTGGCGAACAGCGCGTGATGCTCTATCAATGTATTTTTGTCCATGATCGTGACGCCTTCCGCGTCGCTGCTAAAACTCAACCACATGAATGGTACCTGCGGATACTCACGTTGCAACGCTTCATGACTCGCCCCAACCTCAAGGATGAGATAGCCACCGTCATTCAAGTAGTCCGGCGCATCTGCCAGTAAGCGATGCGCAATGCTCAGCCCATCGTTACCCGCCGCTAACCCCAAGGTGGGTTCATGCCGATACTCGACCGGGCGCGCCGCCATTTCCGCAGCATCGACATACGGCGGATTCGTCACGATCAGGTCATAGGTATTGGCGGCGAGCGACGAAAAAACATCCGACGCCAACACCCGCACTCGAGACTGCAAGCCATACTGAGCAACATTGCGCTCAGCGCAGTCGAGTGCCTGTGGCGAGACATCGCTCGCGTCGACGCTGACATGTGGTAGCGCCAATGCCGTCGCAATCGCAATACAGCCGCTACCCGTACCAATATCCAAAACCCGCGATACCTGACTTGCGTCCAGCCACGGTGCGAATGCGCAGGCGATCAGCTCAGCAATGGGGGATCGAGGCACCAGTACGTGTTCATTGACAAAAAATCGATGCCCGGCAAACCACGCTTCACCAAGCAAGTAGGCAAGCGGCTGGCGCGATGTCACTCGCGCGATCGCCGTAGATGTGACGGCGGCCAACACGTCATCACCCAGCGGCGCTTGCAACATGCGCTCGAATGCTTGAGGCCAGTCAGCGGCGGAATAGTCGACACCTGCGAGTGTCGCAACAAGCCATGCGGCCTCGTCATCTGCATTCGCTGTGCCGTGCCCAAAATGGATGCCCGCGTCGCGAAACATGTCCGCGACAACGATCAGCACGGCACTGCCGTCGCTGGCGGTGCGCAACGTCGAGAGGAGTTGGTTAGCATCAGTCATGCCGCTCAGTGTAGCGGCGGCGCAGCGCAAGTCTAGCGCCTCGGTGTTTGCCGCCGCGCGCGTGCGTGTGGGACAATCAACGTCCATTCCGAGGGCATCACAGCCACATTTTCTTGATGATGAAACGATCCATTGTGCCGGTCATTTTGACCCTCGCCGCTTTCGGTGTGGGCATCGCTATCGGCGTTAGCCGGCAAACACCTGTGGCAATTGAACTGGCCGCAGGCACATTACTGACGCCGCCGCGCGATCTCGCACCATTCTCGCTGCGCTCGTTGGCTGACTCGAATGTCGATAATAGCGACTTGCGCGATCGCTGGACGTTGCTGTTTTTCGGCTTTACCCGATGCCCTGATATTTGCCCGACAACGCTGCAGTTGCTCGCCGATGCACGTGACACGCTCGACGTGCCTGATGCGCAATTGCCGCGCATTATGCTTGCGAGTGTCGATCCCGCTCGTGACGATGCGCAAACGCTCGCGACGTATGTCAACTATTTCGGCGAGCAAATGATTGGCGTGACTGGCGATGACGATGCCATCGCGCGCTTTGCAACAGACCTCGGTATCGTCTATCAGCGGATCGATCTTGGCGCAGATGGCGACTACACAATGGACCACAGTGGCGCTGTCTTGCTGATCGATCCGAACGCTCAACTGCGCGCGGTGTTCAGCCCGCCGTTATCACGCCGTGCGATTGCCGCTGACCTTGCGCAACTCATTCGCTAGAGAACGTCCCACTATGCTGACCCAACGCCTCATCACCCTTACGTGCTTTTTTCTCCTCTGTGGGTGTGGCAGCGACCATGCGCCCTCGGCGCCAGTCACTGTCAGCGATGCCTGGGTGCGCACGCCGATGCCGAACGCAACAATGACGGCAGGCTATCTCGCAATGACCAACACGACGCAAAGCACGCTGCGCGTTGTTGGCGTGACAAGCCCGCAATTTGCGCGCGTGGAAATTCACGAGACCACCTTGGTTGACGGAACGATGCGCATGCGTCCTGTCGCCTACCTCGACATCACTGCCGGCGATACACTCGTTCTGAAACCCGGCGCACAGCACCTGATGCTGATCGAACCCAAACAGGCGCTCGACGCGACGACGACCGTATCTTTGTCTGTGATGATTGAGGACGGCTCACAAATTGATCTGACGCTACCTGTTAGCCAGCGCGCACCCAATGTCCAATAAAGCAAACGACCAACCTGGCCTTGCGCAGCGAGCCTTCGTCGCGCTGCAGTACTTTTTGCCGCAGATTGCGATCACGCGCGCTATCGGCTGGTTGATGACGCGCCAGCAACCGTGGCTCAAAGACGCGATGATCACGTCGTTCGTGCGTATGTTCCGCGTTGACCTTGCGGAAATCGACGCGCAGGTACCACAAGAATTTGATTCGTTGAATGCGTTCTTCACGCGACGTTTACCGCCGAGTGCGCGTCCGATTGATGCGAGTGCCAATGCCATTGTGTCCCCGGCGGATGGCGTAGTGAGTGCGTGCGGCCGTATCGAAAACGGCCGCCTCATTCAGGCGAAAGGGTTCAGCTACAGTGCAGCGGAACTGCTACAGGACGATGCGCTCGCGAGCAAAATGAACGGCGGCCATTTCGCAACGATTTATCTTGCGCCATACAACTACCACCGCGTGCATACACCGATCGCGGGTCGCGTGACAGCTCACCACCATGTGCCGGGCAAGTTGTTCTCCGTGAATGGCGCAACCGCGCGTGCGGTACCACGATTGTTCAGCCGTAACGAAAGACGCGTCTTCAATATTGATAGCGCGTCCCAATCGATCTCGCTAGTGATGGTCGGCGCGCTCAACGTTGGTAGTATCAGCACGACCTGGAGCGGCGATGTCACCGCGGGCTCGTGCGACACCACGACCGCAATGCCGTTGCCTGAAACCGCGTTTGACTGTGGCGATACGCTAGGTTGGTTCAACATGGGCTCCACCGTGATCCTGCTGATCCCGGCGGGCGGCGGGCACTGGCATGATGAGCTGACGCCGGGCGCTGTCGTGCGAGTTGGTGAGCGTATTGGCGCAACCAGCGCTGCAACGACCGCATGACCTGGCGACCCGGCGCTGACGCGGCGACGGCGCTTAAGCGCGCAGCGATGCTCGCGCGTCTGCGCGACTACTTCCGAGCG
>JBCBZK010000206.1:0-2902 GCA_039815365.1 Pseudomonadota bacterium
CTCGGGCAGGTATTCCAGCTGACCTTGACTGCCATTCGTCCAGCCCTTGCCAAACAAACCACCTGATCCGATCGCAATTTTCGATTGGATGATGTTGTAACCGGCACCGAGTGGGTCACTTTGGGGATCGATGAGTGTCAGCACACGCTGGCGCTGGTACTCATGCATGTGCTGCCACAGGATCGGCAGACTCAGTGCGACCAGCCCCAACACGCCCAGCATGACGCGAAATCTCAGTCCGGCCAGCACGATAACGATCCCGCCGGACGCGGCAATCAAAATGGCGGTGCCCAAATCCGGTTGCCGGGCGATCAGCAAGACAGGGCAGGCAATAATGGCGATCACCGCAATGAGCGAACGGAAGCGTGGTGGGAGCGGGCGGTAGTGCAAGAAACTGGCGCACATCATCGGCACGGCGACCTTCATGATTTCCGAAGGCTGAAACCTGATGCCAATATCAATCCAGCGCTGCGCACCTTTTCCCGTGACGCCAGCGATCAGCACGACGACCAACAAGGCGAGCCCAAGGGCATAGGCAGCCCACGCCCACCGGCGGTAGATAGCGGGTGGGATCTGGGCCAGAAACAGCATCGCGCCTAACGCAACGAACAATCGGACAGCCTGCGCGAGCGTCTGGCTCGTGCTTTGGCCACTCGCACTGAACAGCACAATCAGACCCAGCCCGCAGATCAGCAGCAGCGCTGTCAGCAATGGTATGTCGAGGTGCAGGCGATGCGTCAGAAACGATGGCGATGCGGCTTCGCCTTTTTTGAATGCCGCGGTTTCGTTAAACATTAGCGCTGCAACCACGAGTCAGTGATTGCACGTGCGATCGGTGCGGCAACGGCGCTGCCGCTGCTGCCATTCTCTACAATCACGGCCACTGCGATGCGCGGCGCTTCTACCGGTGCAAACGCGACGAACAGCGCATGGTCTTTAAGCCGTTCATCAAGCTCAAGATCGTCATACTTGTCTTCCTGCGCAACGCTGAATACCTGAGCCGTGCCGCTCTTGCCCGCAATGCCGTAACCGGCATCGCGCCCCGTGGCGTACGCCGAACCGCGCACAGACTGCAACACGTCCTGCATTGCCTCAATGGTATGTGTCCAGGTGTGTTGATCGCCACGCTGCACCGGTGGCAAAACAATCGGCGCAACCGCTTCGCGCTCGCCGCTGATCGCGTCCTCAAACGCAAGCGTAATGCGCGGTTTGAATCGTTGGCCGCGCGTGCCCAGGGTTCCGGCGATATGTGCGAGCTGTAATGGTGTCGCGAGCATATAGCCTTGCCCGATAGAGGCGATCACCGTCTCACCCGGAAACCAGACCCGGTCCGCACGGCGTGAGAAACGTTGTTGCTTCCATTCGCGCGACGGTACCAATCCCGGTTTTTCGCCAGGGATTTCAATGCCGAGTATCGGCCCTAAGCCAAACTCGATCAGGTAGTCGTGCATCAGGTCGATATCCATGTCCTGCGCTAGCTGATAGAAATACACATCGCACGATTGCGCGATCGCATCCTTGAGATCGACAAGACCATGTCCCTCCGGTTTCCAGTCACGATAACGATGGGTACTGCCGGGTAAGCTGAAATGGCCCTCGCAGTTAATCGTGCTGTTGGGCGAGGTGCGACCACTGTCCAGCGCGCCGAACGCAAGCACCGGCTTGATTGTCGAGCCGGGCGGATAGCGGCCCGCAATCGCGCGATTAAAGAGCGGTTGGTCGAGGTCTTGTTGTAGCAATGCAAAATCGCGACTGTTCATACCGTTCGTAAACCCATTCGGGTCGAAGGCAGGCGCGCTGACAATCGCGAGCACATCGCCATTGTTCGGATCGATAGCGACGATGGCACCGCGACGTCCGTCCAGCGCTTTTTCGGCCACGCGCTGCAATTCGATGTCGAGCGTCAGGTAGATGTTCCGGCCTGGCGTGGGCTCTACGCGCGGTTCGAAGCTAACAGCGCGTCCTTCTGCAGTGGTGATTACCGCGTTGTTGCCGGTGCTCCCATGTAACGTGTCTTCGAAAGCGCGTTCGATGCCGGTTTTGCCAATATGGGCGGTGCCTTTGTAGTTTGTGCGATCGACACGCGATAAGTCTGTGGGACTTAGGCCACCCACATAGCCGAGTGCATGGGCGGCAAGTTGTTTGTGTGGATAATGCCGAACGAGGCGAGCGCGGATATCAATGCCCTGAAAATACGGGCGGTGCTGCGCAAACAGCGCAACGTCCGCCTCGTTCATTCGCGACTTTACCAACACCGGGTTAAACGGTGCAGTACGCCTGCGTCGATCATTGATGTTTTCGATGTCCCCGGCCTCAATCAAGCCTAACGACTCGAGTGCCGTCAGCGATTCGCCAACGTCGGGGACCTGTTCAGCGATCATCTCCAACTGATAGACCGGCAGATTTTCGGCGAGCACAACGCCGTTGCGGTCGAGAATCAGACCACGCGTCGGCGGTGCGGCTTCCAGTCGGATCTGATTCCCTGCCGACAGCTCGCTGTAGTAGTTGTGGTCCATGACTTGCAACTGCGTGAGGCGCGCAACAACCGCGCCGCTAGCGAGCAATACGAACACGAAGGCCAAAGCAATCCGTTGCAGAAAAATCCGCTGTTCGGCTGCAGTGTCTTTGATCGCCTCTAGCCTGCTCATTGCCTTACCGTTTCGTGACTTGCTGCATTATAAGCGACAAGTGCTGCGCACAGTCGTTCACTGCGCAGCCGTTGGTCGCCCGAGACGCATTGCGTCGAGCAGGATGAGCACGAGTGGCCAAACCAGCAGATCGCTGGCGAGCGGCGCAAGATAGGCCTTAGCACCCAGATCGTTTCCAGTGGCACCGTTGCACCAGAACAGCACGAATTGGTAGAGCGCGAGAATAACGATGGTCGTGAGTACGCTTTGCCATA
>JBCBZK010000159.1:0-6982 GCA_039815365.1 Pseudomonadota bacterium
CGAGCGTCTCTGCCGTTACCAGGTCATTGGTTCGAATGCGGCGGAGCTCACAGCACTGCAACCGCTATTGCACGACCGGATGACGCAAAGCTGCTGCATGCCGGGCCAGGCTGCCGAATTGTTGTTTGACGCGCAGCCAGCAAAATCCCTACGTCATATTCGCTTGGGTAAGGCGCCGCAAGAAGCGCTCCGCGAGGCCAACAAAACTCTGGGCTTGGCACTGTCATCCGATGAAATTGACTACCTTGCGACGGCGTTTTCTGCGCTCGGCCGTGATCCGACCGATACGGAATTGATGATGTTCGCTCAGGCGAACTCTGAGCACTGCCGGCACAAGATCTTCAATGCCGATTGGGTGATCGACGGTGAGCATCAGGCTAGCAGCCTGTTCGCTATGATTCGTCATACGACCGACAAAGCTCCCGATGGCGTTCTGAGTGCCTACTCGGACAATGCTGCTGTATTGGCCGGCCCGAGCGTCGCGCAACTTGCCACTGGCGCAGACGGGCACTACGCATCTATTGAGGGTGAGGCGGACATTGCGATCAAGGTTGAAACGCACAATCATCCGACCGCGATCTCTCCGTTCGCCGGGGCGGCGACGGGCGCGGGCGGAGAGATTCGCGACGAGGGGGCGACCGGCTTGGGCGCGGCGCCAAAGGCAGGCGTGGTCGGGTTCAGCGTTTCAGATCTTAATATCCCTGAATGGCAGCAGACGTGGGAGACGGACGTTGGTAAGCCCGAGCGGATTGTCTCGGCGCTGGACATCATGCTGGAGGCCCCGTTGGGCGCAGCCGCGTTTAACAATGAATTCGGCCGTCCGAATTTGGGTGGTTATTTTCGCACGTTTCTCGCGCCTCGCAGCGATAACGCGTTCTGGGGGTACCACAAACCGATCATGATCGCTGGCGGCCTCGGTAACGTGCGCCGTCAACATGCGCTCAAGCGCGATGTCGTTCCCGGTAGCGTAGTCGTCGTTCTCGGAGGACCTGCGATGTTGATTGGTCTGGGCGGTGGTGCAGCGTCCAGCGTCAGCAGCGGTGAGAGCGATGCGGCGCTGGATTTTGCCTCCGTGCAACGCGGTAATCCCGAAATGCAGCGACGCGCCCAAGAGGTGATTAACCGTTGTCGTGAATTGGGAGACGCTAATCCGATTGCCTTGATTCACGATGTCGGCGCGGGCGGCTTGTCCAACGCGGTTCCCGAGGCTGTTGATCATTCGGGGTTAGGCGGAGTGTTCGATCTGCGCCGCATACCGAACGACGAAGAATCAATGAGCCCGATGGAGCTTTGGTGTAACGAATCGCAGGAACGCTACGTATTGTTGATTGAGCCTGAGCATCTTGCCGCATTCCGAGACATCTGCGAGCGCGAACGCTGCCCGTTTGCGGAGTTAGGGGCGCTGCAAGCCGAACCGCAGCTGGTTGTAAACGATGCGCGATCGACCTGTGCGCCGGTCGATGTACCGATGTCATTGCTGTTAGGTAGCACGCCGCGGCTCACTCGCGACGTGGCACGCGAGCCTCGGTCGCTGGCAAGCGGTCTTGCCGGCGTGACGCTCGATCAGTCGTGGTTTGATGTGCTTGCCATGCCGAGCGTTGCTGACAAGAGTTTTCTGATTCACATCGGGGATCGCACTGTTGGCGGTAACACCGCGCGTGACCAACTGGTCGGGCGTTGGCAAGTGCCGGTCGCCGATGTCGCGGTAACGGCATCGTCGCATCTGTCGTTCAGTGGTGAAGCGATGGCAATGGGCGAGCGTACGCCGGTTGCCTGTGATGCGCCTGCGCGCGCGGCCAGGCTCGCAATCGCTGAGGCGATCACCAACATCGTAGCGGCAGATGTGCGCAACATCAGCGACATTAAGCTCTCCGCTAACTGGATGGCAGCGGCAGGTCAGCCCGGCGAAGACGCCGCGCTTTTTGATGCGGTTCGCGCTGTCGGTATGGAATTGTGTCCAGCGCTCGGCACCGCAGTGCCGGTCGGCAAAGACTCGTTGTCAATGCACACTTCCTGGCAACATGATGATTCGGCGCGCACCGTTACCGCACCTGTGTCTTTGGTCGTCACCGCGTTCGCACCGGTTGCGGATGTCAGGCGAACGTTGACACCGGAATTGCGTCCATGTGACGGCAGTGCGTTGTTGCTGGTCGATTTGGCGTCTGTAGATTCTGGTTTGGGTCGCTCTGCACTTGCGCAAGCTTGCCAGGAGCAGGGTGGTGTTGCTGCTGACTTGGTATCAGCGGCAGCACTGCGCGGGTTTGTCAGCGCGCTGTGTGAGCTGCGAGCAAGCGGTGATGTGCTTGCCTATCACGACCGTAGCGATGGTGGTCTGTTTGCGACGCTAGCCGAAATGATGTTCGCGGCGCGATTGGGCATTGATATTGCGCTTGCTGATCACATCGAAGACACGCTGACATATTTGTTTCATGAAGCGCCTGGGGCTGTGCTGCAAGTGAGAGACACGCAGATGGCACAACAGGTGTTCGCGGCACACGGCATTGACGCACATTGCGCTGTGCTTGGCGGGTTGCAGTCCGATGTGCAATTCACAATCCGTCACAGGGGCGCTGTTATTTTTGAACGTGCACGCCGCGATCTGCAACTGCGATGGTCTGAAACCAGCTTTCGCATGCAGGCGTTGCGCGATAACCCGGAGACCGCCGCCGAGAGTTTTGAGCAGATTGCTGACGATGCAGATCCCGGTTTGCACGCAGACTACGGTTTCGAGCTTTGTGCGCCGGCCATTTCGAAACGTGTGCGACCCAAGGTTGCGGTATTGCGCGAGCAAGGCGTAAACAGTCAACTGGAAATGGCAGCGGCGTTTTACGCCGCAGGCTTTGATCCGCTCGACGTACACATGAGTGATCTTGAGTCTGGGCGCTTGTCGCTCGCGGATGTTCAGGTGCTCGCAGCCTGTGGCGGATTTTCTTACGGTGACGTTCTGGGTGCCGGTGGCGGTTGGGCTAAGTCCATCTTGTATGTGCCGGCGCTACACGATGCGTTTGCGGCGTACTTTGAGCGCGCAGACACGTTGACGCTCGGTGTCTGCAATGGTTGTCAGATGCTCTCGCAGTTGCGTTCGCTAGTGCCGGGCAGCGCTAATTGGCCGCGCTTTGTCGCAAATCGCTCGGCGCAGTTCGAAGCGCGTTTGTCGATGGTGCACATTGACCACAGCGACAGCCCATGGTTTGACGGCATGCACGGCGCGACATTGCCGGTTGTCGTCTCACACGCAGAAGGTCGCGCTGTGTTTGCTGGTAGCGCAGGCGATGTACCGAACACTGTTGTCGCGCGTTACGTCGATGGCAGAGGCCGCGTGTCGTCGCGGTATCCTGCTAACCCGAATGGCTCTGAAGACGGCGCGGCGATGCTCACCAGTGCTGATGGTCGTGTGGCCATCAGCATGCCGCACCCAGAACGTGTTGCGCGCGTTGTACAGCATAGCTGGCACCCTTCGGGTTGGTCTGGTGACGGTCCGTGGATGCGTTTGTTTAACAACGCGCGGCGGGCGTTGCGCTAATGACGCTTGGGCTGTGCCGTTCGTGCGGCTTTTTGTAAGTGCCCTGAACGCACATACATTTGATTCAGAAAATCGCGCATGAGTGCTAACAAAACGTTGGCATGATGATCGCTCAGGGCGGGTACGTCATCGTCTTCGTCGAGATCAAACAGGATATGGCGACATAAACGCAATACTGGCTTGTCGATGTGCGCCATTTCGGCGGCATCGGTTACCGCGTTAAACAACGCAAGCTTGCCGTTCCCGCCAAGCTCTTTGGCAGTCAGCGTCGCCACTCGATGAGCGAGTAGCGCGAACGCCTGATGATGGCCATCCGCCATACAACCGAGCGCTTCGTCAACGATGTCGCGCAACGATGCCGGTAGCAAATGAAGCTCCATACGCTCGCGCGCGCGAACCACCGGATTCAGGCTACCTTCCAGTTCGATGAAGTCATCGTCATAACGCAGCGGGTCGGACAGGAAAAACACCGGTATTGAACACGCAGGACAGACCGCAACAATGCCAAGTCTGCTTGGGCGCTGCGTGATCAACGACTGCCAGGACGGCGCGCTTTGAATGCCCATATGTGCGAACACATCGCAATGAGGACAGCGGCGTGTAAGCGTGTCGTCAAGCAGCTGTTGCAGGCTGTGGTGTTCGCGAATTCGCATCCGGGCTATGTGCCCAGACGTTTGTACTTGATGCGACTGGGGTTCACCGCATCGTCGCCAAGGCGTTGTTTGCGATCTTCGATGTAGTCAGCATAGTTGCCCGCGAAGAACACAGCCTTACTGTTACCTTCAAACGCCAGAATATGCGTTGCGATCCGGTCCAGAAACCATCTGTCATGCGAGATGACTACCGCGGATCCGGGGAATTCCAGCAGTGCTTCTTCTAAGGCACGCAGCGTCTCTACATCAAGATCGTTCGTCGGCTCATCAAGCATCAGCAGATTGCCGCCGGCGCGTAACACTTTTGCCAGGTGCACCCGGTTTCTTTCCCCGCCAGACAACAGTCCGATTTTTTTCTGCTGGTCTGAGCCGCGGAAATTGAATCGCCCGACGTAGGCGCGTGAGCTGGTTTCATAATTGCCGATCGTGATGTTGTCCTGACCGCCGGAGATCTCCTCCCACACTGTTTTCTCATCGTCCAGCGAGTCACGCGATTGATCGACGTATGCCGGAATGACTGTGCTGCCAAGTCGGATCGTTCCCGCATCAGGTTCTTGCTGACCCGAGATCATGCGAAACAGCGTCGTCTTGCCCGCACCATTTGGGCCAATCACACCGACGATGCCACCCGGTGGCAACTGGAACGATAGGTCGTCCACCAGCAGCTTCTCACCGAATGCTTTGTTGATGCCTTCGGCTTCGATGACCACATCGCCCAGTCGGGGGCCGGGCGGGATGTAGATTTCGTTGGTCTCGTTGCGTTTTTGATATTCCTGCGACGACATTTCCTCAAAACGTTTGAGTCGTGCTTTCGCCTTGGCCTGACGTCCTTTTGGATTACTGCGCACCCACTCGAGCTCTTGTTGCATTGCCTTTTGGCGAGCCGCTTCGGTGCGCTCTTCGGTTGCGAGTCGTGCGGATTTTTGATCCAGCCATGAGCTATAATTGCCTTCCCATGGAATACCGTGGCCGCGGTCCAGCTCCAGTATCCAGCCAGCAACATTGTCCAGAAAGTAGCGGTCATGCGTCACCGCAATAACAGTTCCAGGGTATTCCTCGAGGAAGCGCTCCAGCCAAGCGACCGACTCTGCGTCCAGATGGTTGGTCGGCTCATCAAGCAGCAACATGTCCGGTTTGGATAGCAGCAGTCGACACAGTGCAACCCGGCGACGCTCACCGCCGGAGAGTTTGCTGACATCGGCATCCCACGGTGGCAGGCGCAACGCATCGGCGGCGATATCGAGTGTCCGTTCCAGTTCCCAGCCATCCGCCGCTTCGATCGCGTCTTGCAACTTGCCTTGTTCCTCAAGCAAGGCTGTCATTTCGTCAGCTTCCATCGGTTCGGCGAACGCATTGCTGATCTCGTTGAAACGGTCGAGCAACGCTTTGACTTCGCCAACACCTTCCTCGACGTTGCCACGGACGTCTTTACCGTCGTCGAGCTCGGGTTCCTGCGGCAAATAGCCAACGCGAGTACCCGGCTGCGGGCGCGCTTCACCGTCGAAGGATGTGTCCTCGCCGGCCATGATCCGCAATAGTGAGGACTTGCCCGAGCCGTTCAGACCGAGCACGCCGATTTTGGCGCCCGGGAAGAACGACAGCGAGATATCTCGCAGGATCTGCCGTTTGGGAGGCACGATCTTGGACACGCGATTCATGGTGTAAATGTATTGCGCCATAGTGAGGTCTGACTCTGTAATAGGGTTGTCGCAGTTGCCGGCGCTCGGTTGCCGGCTCGGTGTACGGATGATTATCCGGTAATCGTTGCCATGCGGGCAATAGGCCCGTTGCGCGTGCTGCGTTGTTTCTGGCGCTCAGGTACACTGGCGTGCCCGCAAACGCTAATCCTGAGAGGCAGCAAGATGTTTCGCGATGATGTCACCATTTCCGGTTTTGATGATGAGCTTGCACAGGCAATGCGTGCAGAAGCTGTGCGTCAGGAACAACACATAGAGTTGATCGCGTCGGAAAACTACGCAAGCCCGAGAGTGTTAGAAGCACAAGGCTCGGTGCTGACCAACAAATATGCGGAAGGCTATCCGTCGAAGCGTTATTACGGCGGCTGCGAACATGTCGACATCGCCGAGAAACTGGCGATCGATCGCGCCTGCGAATTGTTCGATGCGGATTATGCCAACGTGCAACCGCACTCAGGCTCACAAGCTAACGCGGCTGTGTATCTGGCCTTGCTTGAGGCGGGCGACACCATTCTGGGGATGAGCCTGACACACGGCGGTCACCTGACACACGGCGCGAAAGTCAATTTTTCGGGCAAGCTCTTTAACGCAGTTCAGTATGGTGTGGACGAAGACGGCTTGATCGACTACGACGAGGTTGAGCGATTGGCGAGCGAGCACAAACCCAAGTTGATCATTGGCGGTTTCTCTGCCTACTCGCGCGTTGTCGACTGGGCACGCATGGCGGCTATCGCGAAGTCTGTCGGTGCGTGGTTTCATGTGGACATGGCGCATGTTGCGGGTCTGGTCGCGGCAGGTGTTTATCCATCGCCCGTACCTCATGCAGATGTCGTGACCACGACGACGCACAAAACCTTGCGCGGACCACGTGGCGGCATGATTCTCGCCAAACGCAATGATGCGTTGACCAAGAAATTCAATTCGCTCGTGTTTCCCGGCACGCAGGGTGGTCCGTTGATGCATGTGATCGCGGCGAAAGCCGTCGCATACAAAGAAGCGCTGGCGCCTGAATTTCGCACCTATCAGGAGCACGTTGTCGCGAATGCCCGAAACATGACGGATGTACTGCAACAACGTGGCTATAAGATCGTCTCCGGTGGCACTGATAA
>JBCBZK010000128.1:0-10098 GCA_039815365.1 Pseudomonadota bacterium
ACAATATTCAAAATTTCCATAGTTACATCCCCCTCGATGCCTTACCGCTAAGCTGCCGCTGATATCGAACTGGACGGCGCAAGCGCCGGTGGATCCAGGATCAAAGCCACACTACCGTCGCTCATGATGGTGGCACCAGCGACACCGGGTATGGCATAGAAGTTGTCTTCGAGTGCTTTGATCACAACTTGTTGCTGGCCAAGAACCTCATCGATCTCCAGCCCGATCAGGTGACCATGGATATCGCAAATCGCGACCAATGCGCTCTTGGTGGTTTTCTTGAGACCCAAGCGAGCGGCAAGATCAACAAGCGGGAGATACCGCTCGCGAAATCTGCAGACGTTGCCGGCACCGGGAATTTCGGATGGCTGGCACTGATCGATTTCAATCGTCTCGACGATGCTGAGCAGCGGAATAACGAATACTTGATCGGCCGCGCGCACGAGCTGACCTTCCAGAATCGCCAGCGTTAACGGCAACCGAATAGACACTGTCGTGCCTTTGCCTGCTGGCGATTTAATGTCAACGCGGCCACCCAGATCCTGAATGTTCCGGCGAACCACATCCATGCCAACACCGCGACCGGACACGTCACTTACCTCGTCAGCGGTGGAGAAACCCGGCGCGAAAATCAACGCGCAGATTTCATCATCACTCAGCGACGCGTCCTCTGAAACAACGCCGCGTTCGACAGCGAGACTCAGCACACGATCGCGATTGATGCCACGACCATCGTCGATGATTTCCACGATGACCGCACCGCCCTGTTGATACGCACTGAGCGTCAACTGACCCGTTTCGGACTTACCGGCGGCAAGGCGCTCGTCAGGCGGCTCGAGACCGTGATCCAGCGAATTCCTGACCAGATGAACCAGCGGGTCCATCAGTCGCTCTAACACTGTTTTGTCGATTTCGGTAGAACCGCCTTCGATGACCAGTTCAACCTGCTTCTCAAGCTTGCGAGACAAATCGCGCACCAATCGCGGCAGACGACCGAACCCGGACGACATCGGCAACATTCGCACCTGCATGACACTTTCTTGCAGCTCACGCGTGTTGCGATCGAGCTCGGAGAGTCGTTGCCGCAGTTCTTCAATATCCGGCGCAGTTTCGGCACTGCCGATTCGGTCCAGCATCGATTGAGTAATCACAAGCTCACCCACGAGGTTGATGAGCTGATCGATTTTGTCTGTCGCGACGCGAATTGACGCCGTCTCGGTGTTTGCCGCTGCCTTTTTCGGTGCTTTCTTGGTCTCGGCCACCGGCGCACTGTCTGGCGTTGCGCTGTTGCCGGCGGGCGGCGCAGCGGTGTCTTTATCTGACTGACCGGCCTCAATAACCAGATCACAATCAAATTCGATCCACTCGAAAATTTCTGCAATTGTCTCTTTCTCAACATCCGCGTGGAGCTCGGCCGTCCATGACATGTGACACGCCTTGGGATCGAGGTCTTCCCACTCCGGTAACGCATTGAGGTCCAGCGTGGTATGCATCTCGCCAAGTTTGGCTGTCTCGCGCAGTAAAAGCAGCGGGTCGTTACCGCGCGACATCAAGTCAGGTTGCGGGCGAAAGGTAATGTTCCATGTTTTGGCACCGGCAGGCACTGCCGCTTCGGGCGTATCGGTAACCACAATCTCCTCGCCAACAGCATCGGCGAGTTTCTTCTGCAAGCCGAGTCGATCAGGGTGATCAGCTTCGGCGCCCAGATCCATGAGTTCGCGCACCATATCCAACGCGACGAGCAGCAACTCAACGTCCTCGTCGCGCACCGCACGATTATGCGAGCGCATCTCATCGAGTAACGTCTCCATCCAATGGGTGAGCTCGGAAATTTTCAGAAACCCAAACGTCGCGCCGCCACCTTTGATCGAGTGTGCGGCTCGAAACACTTCGTTCAGCAGATCGTCGTCTGCATCACCTTCGCCCATGCTGAGCAAACCACGCTCGAGAACATCAACGTTTTCGCGACACTCCTCGAGGAACATGTCGCTAAAATCTTGGAGGTCGACCTCATCCATTAGCGCTTTCCGGTACAACGCGACGCAATGTGGCGAGCAACTTCTCAGGACTGAATGGCTTGACCATCCAGCCAGTAGCGCCGGCATCGCGCCCTTGTTGCTTGCGCTCGGCACTCGTCTCCGTGGTGAGCATCAGCATCGGAGTATGACTGTATTGTTGTAGTGCGCGTAACTCGCGAACCAGCGTAATACCATCCATCCTTGGCATATTGACGTCGACGATAAATGCATCAACAGCATGCTGTTTGGCAACTTCCAAACCTTCCACACCATCGCATGCTTGCAACACGTCGTGTCCCGCAGACTCCAGGCAGAATGCGACCATCTGGCGCATTGAAGCTGAGTCATCAATCGTAAGTATCGTAGTCAACTGCGTGTCCTTGCAGAAAGTTTCGTGACACGAGCGTTATCGGCGCTACAGCGAAAAGATTTAGGGTGGAATTCAGGATTTCTCCAATTCGGCCGCAAGCAAAGTGACACTACCGATTATTAAGCGACGTTGGAGCTTACGATGAGCATGACACTCGAAGAGGTCATATCGCACGCAGAGGCAGCGATCAGATTGCCGAAATCTGCAATGCAGATTCACGATATTGCGCAGAACCCGGAGACTGAACTGTCTGAGCTGGTCGCCGCGGTCGAGACCGATCCGGCGTTTTCGGCACGTCTGCTGCGTCTGGCCAACAGCAGTTTGTATTCACGCGGCGTAGAGGTCTCGAGCCTGGATCAGGCGATCGGCCGCGTTGGCAATAACGAAGTTTCGCAGCTTGCGCTCGTATTGTCCGCAGCGGAGGAATTTTCGGGTCTGGAAACGGACCTGATGAAAATGACCAGTTTTTGGAAGCACAGCCTGACGACTGCGATCCTTGCCAGAAACATCATGCGATCGCTAAAACTGAGAGCTGATGGTGTGTTCAGTGCAGGTTTGCTGCACGACATGGGGTTACTCGTGCTGTTTCATGTGCAAACAGCACAAATGCGCGATGTGTTGCAACAAGCGTTAGAACAAGATGAAGACAGAGTCATCGACATGGAGCGTGAAATGTTCGGCTTCGATCACACGGTTGTCGGTAAAACGATCGCCGACGATTGGCAGCTACCCGGGGCAATTGGTGCAACGATTCGCTACCACCACGCGCCAGAAGATGCAGATTCACACTGCGAGGTTGTCGCCAGCGTCGCTTTGGCGAACGCCATAGAAAGCGCAGATCAACCGGATGACGATCACGAGGGGAGCGTGGCAATCGCTACGCCATTCCGCGAGTCAATCCAGCGCATTATCAATATTGAGCCTATCGCGGATCGCGAGGCCCAGATGCTCAGATCAGCCCAATCAGAAGCCGAGGAACTGCAGACCTACTTCTGATTCACAATCTGCGAAAACGCGCTCAACTTTTGTCGTTTTACGCCGATAGCCAGAGAGTCGAGTCACCAAACACTGACTCCTGGAGATCACGTTGACATCAAAGAATTTGCCAGACGCAGTTCTCGCGGCAAGCCAGAATGCCGATGAAAGCAGTCAGTTCCTGACATTTTTGCTCGCCGACGAGGAATACGGCATAGACATCCTCAAGGTTCAGGAAATCCGGGGCTGGACCGCCGTCACACCGATTCCGAACACGCCTGAGCACGTGCTCGGCGTACTCAATCTTCGCGGCGCAGTGGTGCCGATTGTAGATTTGCGGCGACGCTTCGCGTTAGCCGGTATCAGCTACACAACAACGACCGTCATCATTGTCGTGAGTATGGTCGAGAACGGTGTCGACCATACTGTGGGGCTTGTCGTGGATGCCGTTGCAGACGTTCATCGTCTCGATACGGCGGAACTACACCCACCACCGGAAATGGGCAGCGCGATCGATACCGAATTCGTTCGTGCGCTTGCGACTGTCAATGACAAGATGGTCATCCTGCTCGACGCAGACAAGCTGATTCGCTTTGAAGACACAGTCACGCCAACCGCTGGCGCAGCGCCGCCCGCGGTCGCAGCGAGCGACGATCTGCTACCCGTGTTTTAGCGTCAGACCACGACATAACAATCGCTGAGAGATACGCGATACTCGTACACATTTTAGGCAACAAAGAACGTCAATGTGCATTGACGCACACAGACAAACGACCGGTAACAAGGACACACGATGAACACCCAAGACACTGTTGATACACGTTGGAAAGCCATGGCCGCCATGCTTCCTGCAGTGGCCGCACTGATCTATTTTGCAATCGCTTCTGGCTCAATAATCGCAATTGGTGCGATCGTTGCGTCGGTTGCACTGGCACTACTGGTTCGCACGAAAGTGCAGGTCGATGCCGGTGCAGATCGCCTCAGCGCAGAGCAAGCCAGCAAAATCGATGCGATCAGCAAATCGCAAGCAGTGATCGAGTTCAATCTTGACGGCACGATCATCACGGCGAACGAGAACTTCCTGAAGACAACCGGCTATCAACTCTCGGAAATTCAAGGCAAGCACCACAGCATCTTTGTGCCATCTGAAGAAGCGGCAAGTGCCGAGTATCGCGCGTTTTGGGATCGTCTCAATCGTGGTGAGTACGTGTCCGATATCTTCAAACGCGTTTCAAAGACGGGTGACGCGTTCTGGTTACAAGCGATTTACTCGCCGATTAATGACGAGAACGGCACGCCCGTCAAAGTGATCAAATACGCCACGGACGTTACCAAGCGTCGGGTAAGGAACGCGAACTACGAAGGTCAAATTGATGCAATCCATAAGTCGCAAGGCGTCATCGAATTTGAAATGGATGGCACTATTGTTGATGCGAATGACAATTTTCTCGCCGTAATGGGCTACGCTCTGCACGAAGTTCAAGGGCAGCATCACAGTATGTTTGCGGAACCGGACTATGCTGCTAGCAGCGAATACCGTGATTTCTGGGCTGCATTGAATCGCGGCGAGTTCCAGGCTGCCGAGTATATGCGCCTTGCCAAAGGTGGGCGGGAAGTCTGGATTCAGGCGACGTACAACCCGATCATGGGCCTGGACGGCAAACCGATAAAAGTCGTCAAGTTCGCCACAGACATCACCGAGCGCCGCAAGCGCAACGCGGAATTCGAGGGTCAGATCGACGCAGTCAGCAGATCGCAAGCCGTCATCGAATTCGAAATGGACGGCACAATTATCACTGCGAATGACAATTTTCTATCAACGATGGGCTACACGTTGAATGAAATTGAAGGCCAACATCATAAGATTTTTGCAACCAGTGAGTTCGCATCCTCCGCGGACTATCCGAAAATGTGGGAGCAACTCAACCGCGGTGATTTTATTACAGCGGAAATTCAACGCGTCACAAAATCCGGCGAAATAGTCTGGTTGCTGGCTACCTATAGCCCGATCAAAGACCCGAATGGACACCCGTTCAAAGTGATCAAATACGCCCGTGACATTACTGAGAGTCGCAGTCTGGCGCAAGAAAATCTTATCGTTCGCAAGTCTCTCGAGAACGTAACCGCAAGCGTCATGGTTGCTGACCACAACAACGACATCATCTACCTGAATGCCACAGCGCTGGATTTGTTTACTAAAGCAGAGGCAGAGGTACGCACGGATCTACCGGGCTTCAAGGCGAGTGAAATCAAGGGTTCTTCGGTGGACAAATTCCACAAAGACCCAAGACATCAACAGCACTTGATGGCAAATATGACGACAACGTTCAATTCAAGTGTCACGTTGGGTGGGCGTAAGTTCCAGTTAACCGCCAATCCTCTGCATAACGATGGTCGTCGACTCGGAACAGTACTCGAATGGATCGATCGCACACAGGAAATCGCTGTCGAGGAAGAAGTGCAAGATGTTGTGCAGAGCGCACTGCGAGGAAATCTGTCGCAACGAATCTCAATGGATCGAAAAACCGGCTTTATCGGCACACTATCGGAAGGCGTTAATCAGCTCGTCAACATTTGCGAGAAGGTGATCGACGATACCGTCAGAGTGATGACCGCTATGTCTGCCGGAGACCTTAACCAGAAAATCAATGCCGACTATGAAGGCTCTTTTGATAACTTGAAGAATGGTACTAACGCGACCGTCGACAAACTGACAGAAGTGGTTGGGCAAATTCAATCGTCAGCCGGTTCGGTTAAGAGCGGAGCAGACGAAATTTCGCAAGGTAATACTGATCTGAGCCAACGCACCGAGGCGCAAGCGTCAAGTCTCGAAGAGACAGCTTCCAGCATGGAAGAAATGACGAGCACGGTTCGTCAGAACGCAGATAACGCAGCGCAAGCAGACAAACTTGCCCAGAAAGCACGGGCTCAGGCACAAAATGGCGGAGAAGTCGTTAGTCATGCTGTTGCTGCAATGGAAGAAATCAATACCTCAAGCAAGAAGATCGCCGACATCATTGGCGTCATTGACGAGATTGCGTTCCAGACTAACCTGCTTGCACTCAACGCCTCTGTCGAGGCCGCGCGTGCCGGCGACCAAGGTCGTGGTTTTGCGGTTGTGGCGAGCGAGGTACGCAACCTTGCTGGACGTAGCGCAACAGCGGCCAAGGAAATCAAGGATCTGATCAAGGACAGCGGCGCCAAAGTCGACGAAGGCTCTCGCCTTGTTAACGAATCCGGCGAGTCGCTGGAAGAAATCGTCACGGGCGTGAAGCAAGTAACAGAGATCGTGGCGGAAATCGCCGCAGCCAGCGCCGAGCAATCATCCGGAATTGATGAGGTCAACAAAGCGATCACGCAAATGGACGAATTGACTCAGCAGAACGCTGCGTTGGTCGAGGAAGCTGCAGCCGCCAGTGAGTCACTGGGCGAACAGGCCGACGAGCTCAATCGAATGATGTCGTTCTTCAGCGTCGCTAACGGTAGCGCTCTGGTTCATTCGGGATCTGCGCAGCCAGCCGTAGAACGCCGATCTGCCGACCGGCCATGGAGCCCTCCAGCAAGCGGGCATGCAACCCCCGCACCTGCGGCGGCGAATGGCAATGGTGCGAATAGCAGCATCGATATCGACTGGGCTGAATTCTAGGTGGCCACAAACTTGCAATCCTCCCACCAGGTACTGCGCTCGACGCGCAGCGCCTGGTGGTCGCATCTCGAAGCAGAAGGCGCGCAATGGCGCAGGCTACTCGGTATCGCGAGACGCTTGTTCGCCGCAGATTCGCTAGACCCTAGTGGTATTGACCCGTGGGCTTTCAACCGTTCTTCGCAAACCACTCCTGAAGACCGTTAACCTTCGAGCTGATTGTTTCGAACTTATTGCTTTAAACCTCACGCTCCATGACATTGACTAACGCAAGTAACCTGGCCACAGCAACGACGCCGTTAACCGACTACGGTGTAGAAGCGTTGACAGAAACTGAGTTCAAGACGGTCCAAAAAGTGATCCGGGCGTTTACCGGTATTCACATGACCGACGCGAAACGTCAGTTAGTCGTGCGTCGACTCAACGGCAGAATGAAGGCGACACAGTGCAGCACAGTGGCTGAGTACTTAAGACGACTCGATAGTGGCGATCAGGCGGAAATCGAGCAATTCACGAATGCTGTAACAACGAACCTAACGTCGTTTTTCCGTGAAAATCATCACTTTGATTTCTTACGGGAAACGATTATTCCACACTGTATTGCGCGCAAAGCAACCACGACAAAGCGACTACGCATCTGGTCTGCCGGTTGCTCGACAGGCGAAGAACCGTACTCGCTGGCAATGACAGTGCGTGGCATGTCGAGTCAATTACGCGACTGGGATATCAAGATTCTTTGCACCGATATTGACTCTGCCGTGGTGGCGAAAGCCGCTGCAGGGCGCTACAACGAAGAACGTGCAGAAAAAGTCCCCGAGCCGCTGCGCAAGAAGATGTTCTCGCAATCAGGTAACCAACTCGTTGTCCGCGACGATTTGCGAAAACTGGTGACGTTCAAGCAATTGAACCTGATGGGTGACTGGCCTATGCACGGCAAATTCGACGCCATATTCTGCCGCAACGTCTTCATCTACTTTGATAAGCCAACTCAAGCTGCGCTCGTCAATCGCTACGCAGATTTACTTGAGGAAGACGGCTTTCTGATCATCGGTCATTCCGAGAACCTGCTCAAAGTAACCGATCGATTCTCGCTCATCGGTAAGACCATATACCGACGGGAGTACTAACCAATGTTCGTACTGACACCCCGTAGCGCCGGGGCAATATCGTGATTCGAGTTATTGTTGTAGAAGACTGCCCCGTGATGCAGAAACTGATCAGTAAATTCCTGGACAATGATGCAGGGATTACTGTCGTCGGCATGGCCGCTGACCCGTATGAAGCGCGTGCATTGATCAAGCAGCTGGAGCCAGATGTCATCACACTGGACGTGCAAATGCCGTTGATGGACGGCGTGACTTTTTTGGGTCACCTCATGCGTCTCAAACCACTACCGGTTGTCATGGTCTCCGGCGAGACCATCGAAGGTGCAGATTTGACGATTCAGGCGCTTGAGACTGGCGCGGTCGACTTTATTGCGAAAGCGACGATGACGGCGCCGTTGCTGGTGGAAAAGGTCAAAGAGGCAGCAAGCGTCAATATCGCGGCTTTGGGCACCAAGGCAGACGTAGAAGACACGGGATCGCGAACGGTTCGCGGCTTGAGTGCAGCGCAGTCTGGCGATAGCGCACCGTCCAGAACAGCCAAGGACATGACCCATGAGGTCATCGCCATCGGCGCCTCCACAGGAGGCACGGAAGCGATCAAGGAAGTTCTCATGCGTCTGGATTCAGACATGCCAGGCATCGTCATCACGCAACACATTCCGCCCGTGTTCAGTCGATCTTTTGCGGCACGAATGGATGCGACGTGTAAGCTCAGCGTCTGCGAAGCCAGCGATGGCCAGGCGATTTTACCCGGGCATGCCTATGTCGCACCGGGCGATCAGCATTTGCAAGTCGTTCGCAAAAAGACCGGTCTGGTGTGCAGGCTGAATGATGGCCCACCAGTCAGTCGTCACAAACCATCGGTCGACGTACTGTTCGACTCCGTCGCCAAGACTTGCGGCGCATCAGCGATCGGCGTCATTCTGACCGGCATGGGTAAAGACGGCGCTGACGGTTTACTCAATATGCGTAAAGCTGGCGGACACACTATTGCTCAAGACGAAAAAAGCAGTGTGGTCTGGGGCATGCCCGGCGCGGCGGTGAAGCAAAACGCGGCGCAAACCGTGCAGCCCTTATCACGTATTGCAAAAAAACTGATGCAACTGGGATGACCCACGATCGCGCCGTGGGCGATAACGCGCCCGACTAGAGCTGAGTCAACAGTCTCTGGTAGGCCCCAGGGTCATACAACAACACAAAGACGAGACCGCTCAGCGCGCCCCACAAATGCGCATCGTGGTTGATACGACCTTGCTGTTGCTTCGACGCCCAATAGGAATACCCGACATAGCAGACGGCAAAGACGAAGGCCGGAATGGGCACGGGCAGCGGAAAAATAAACAGCGAAGTAAACGGCTCATAGATGATAAATGCAAACAACACGGCCGAGATAGCGCCTGAAGCGCCAAGCGTCGCGTAATTTGGATTCGTCTTGTGTCGATACCAGGTGTATAGCGAACTGGCCGCCAAACCAAACGTGTACAGCACCAGGAACGGGATGGTTCCAATCCTCGCCTCAAGAGGAAAAGCAAAGAAATAGAACGTCACCATGTTCATCAACAGATGTTGCATATCCGCGTGCACGAAGCCGCTCATGAATACTGTGTCGTACTGGGCGCGCCTCAGAAACCAGTAAGGGCGGAACAGGCTGCGGTCGATCAGCGCCGGAGCTTGGTACAACCCCAGAAGGCTACTCGCGATAGTGACGACAAAGATCATTTTGGCGCCGTACAGACCAGACTCGAACATGACAATACTTTTGGTGACCAAACAACGCTCATGATGCGGGTTCTGACGCGAACGCACCAGTGAATAACGAAAAATCTCAAAGAATTTTGGAGGGTGCCGCTAGCAACTGTAGGAACCAATGACATAACGCACCGAGCCCACAACTGGTGCGTAGCAACAGCCTAGCAACAGGAGTGCTTCGCTATGGACATCACAACAATTTCACCGTCGCTGACCGGCACGAAGCCTGCAACGACC
>JBCBZK010000209.1:0-2650 GCA_039815365.1 Pseudomonadota bacterium
CTCTGATCATACCACACAGAGTGCTGCAGTCTTGAGCGCCTTGCAATTTTCAATGTATAAATACATACATGTCAACATCATTGAAATGCCAACCATCGGATCAATCTGTTGACTTAAGCGGACAACTTCCGAGTCCTCAAAGTTTTCACGAATAGTCTTCCCTCCAGTATTCGATGCTCCGCCAACGAGCCAAGTATCCCCTGTAAAGAAACCAAATTCTCAGTGAGTAAAGAGGTTAATCCACTATACGAATACTGGTCAGGCTCTCAGTATTCTGCTCACCCAATCGATGCGAGTAAATCCCATATCTAGAGTCATCGACTCGAGACTTAGATATCAGCTTTATCGCCAGAGTGCTTCCGAGCGAGGTAACAGCATCGCCTTTTGAGTTACAACGACGAGCTATTTCCAATCACGCTAATTTCGAGGGCAAGGGGGCATATCTCTCTTCTTTCATGTGCCTTACCTTCCGTCTCAGCCGCGCATGCGCAACCTTCCGTGCGCCGAATCACATTAAATTCAAGCTCGGCAAGAAGCGCGGCGACTTCGTCGAAACGCGGTGGATGTCGCGGTACCAACAGCAACAACGCGTTCGGCATCACACGCCGCAACTCACGATGCGCCTCGAGCAGGATTCTCTCCTCTCCTTCATGCGTACTTGCCGCAATCCAGACAGGCCTATCACCGAGCATCCGCGCACGGAACTCACGCCCGTCGCTGACGATTTGTGGATCTGTATGTACATCAAATTTAATATTGCCAGAGACAAACGTACGCGACGCTGGCGCGCCCAATTCCACAAACCTCTGACGATCTACCTCGCTTTGCGCTGCAATGATGATCCCGTTGGACAATGCATCACGAAACAAGCCCACCAACCGCCGATAGCGCGGCATAGACCGCGGTGAGATACGCGCACTCGCCAGCACCAATGGAATACTGCGCATACCGGCCTCATGGTAGAGATTCGGCCACAGTTCGGTTTCAACAATTATCGCCAGCGATGGCCGTACTTTTCTGTAAAAGCGCCGCACGGCCGGCATTAAATCGTACGGCGCATAGGCACACACGACCCTGTCACCGAACAGCAAGCGCACGCGGTCTGCGCCGGTTGGCGTTACGGTTGTGATCAACATTTGTGCGTCAGGCATACGCGCCTGCAACGCGCTTACCAGTGACGCTGCGGCTTGCACTTCTCCCACAGAAACAGCATGCAGCCAGACGACACGACGATCGCGGTCGAACTTCGGATAACGCAAACCAAAACGCTGAAACCAATCGTTACGGTAGTTCGGCTCGGTAAAGGCACGCCATCCCCAATAAGTCGCAACAAACGGAAACCCGAGCAGCACTAACAGGTTGTAGAAAATGCGCATGTCGCTCTTTAGTCGCCGCGAATCTTAGCAATAATGCTCGACGACGAACGGCCGGGCCGGAATGCAAGCACGCGGACCTCGCCTCCGTGTTTGATGACCACATCACCGCCGACAATGTCGGCAACCGCATAATCCCCGCCTTTTACAAGGACATCTGGCAAAACGGCTTCGATCAGGCTGCGAGGCGTGTCTTCGGCGAAAGGGACAACCCAGTCAACAGCAGCAAGACCGGATAACACGAGCAGACGGTCATCCACGGTGTTCACCGGTCTGCCCTCGCCTTTAAGGCGACGCACAGAGTCGTCATCGTTAACAGCAACAATCAGTCGGTCGCCGAGTGATTTCGCCTCTTCAAGATAAGCAACATGACCCGCATGCAGCACGTCAAAACAACCGTTGGTCATCACAATGCGCTCGCCGGATGCTTTGGATTCTTCTACCAATGCGAGCAACGCATCTAGCGCAACGGGCTCGCGACCGCCCTTGCCACGACGATGCAACGCAACCCGCAGCTCTGCGGGGGTGACACTTGCAACACCGATTTTAGCGACAACTCGCCCAGCGGCAAGATTGGCGAGCTGCACCGCATCACGCATTGACTCGCCAGCCCCTAACGCCGCGCCAAGTGTCGCGATCACGGTATCTCCGGCACCTGTGACGTCGAATACCTCGCGCGCCTCAGTAGACAGTACGTACGGCTCATCGTGCGCTTCCACAAGCAACATGCCGCGCTCGCTGCGCGTAATCAACAGTGCATCGAGGTTGTGCTTCGCCAGTTGCGCGCGAGCCAGCGCGACTAACTCGTCATCACTGCGCCAATCACCCGCGACCGCCCGAAATTCGCTTTCGTTCGGCGTAATGATGCTGGCACCGGCGTACTTCGAAAAATCGCTCCCTTTGGGGTCCACAAGCACCGTAACACCGGCCGCCCGACCTTGTTCGATCAGCGCTGTCACATCATTTAATGCACCTTTGCCATAATCCGACAACAACAAGACGTTGTGTTGCCCGATGTGGTCCGCTACCGGTGTTTGCAAAGAAACCGTGCCGCTTGCAGGTTCCTCGCGATCCAGCCGGATCAGCTGCTGCCCGCGCGACAACACGCGAAGCTTCGTGGTTGTTGGCTGATCACGGTCACGCAATAGCGACGTTGCAACGGCCTGTTGCCGTAACGATTGTTCGAGTCGATCTGCCGCATCATCGGCACCAGCAACACCGATCAAGTGCACCTGACTGCCGAGGCTTGCGAGGTTCACCGCTACATTGGCGGCACC
>JBCBZK010000006.1:0-51162 GCA_039815365.1 Pseudomonadota bacterium
CCCAATGCGATCGTGCGCGTTTTAATTGAAGTCGAAGCCTTCATAAGGGTTCGGCCCACCGGCAGCGATCCACGCATCCAGCTCGGATGCCAGCACCGACAGCGGCACTGAGCGCAATGCAAGAATCTTGTCGTGAAAGTAGCGCATATCGAATTCACTGCCCAGCGCAGCTTCTGCGGCTTTGCGTTTCTCGCGAATTAGCATTTCGCCTAACTTGTAGGCGAGCGCCTGCGCCGGCCATGAAATATAGCGGTCGATTTCCGTAGTAACCTCATGTTCCGATAGCGCGGCGTGATCGCGAAGGTAGGCAAGTGCCTCGTCGCGCGTCCATCCGTAGTGGTGGACGCCGGTATCGATCACCAGGCGGCAGGCTCGCCACATTTCGTAGGTGAGCTGGCCGAAGCGTTCGTATGGGGTGCGGTAAATGCCGAGCTCTCCGCCGAGCCATTCGGTGTACAGACCCCAGCCTTCACCGTAGCCCGAGAAATAATTGCGCGCACGAAATTCTGGTATGTCACCGGGTGCTTCGCGGGAGATAGCGGCTTGCAATGAATGCCCTGGCGAGCACTCGTGCAGTGTCAGTGCAGGAATGGTGTAGAGCGGACGCGATGCTAAGTCATAAGTGTTCATCAGGCAGCCACCGTAGCCGCCACGGCCGGCAGTGTAGGTCGGTGCGATGGCGTCCGGCACAGGAGAAATCGTATGCCGTTGGCGCGGCAGAAAACCCAGTACGTCGCCAATGCGCGCCGCCATGCGTTTGTCGACATACGCTGAAACGCCCATCAGCTCGTCCGGTGTTTTCGCATAGAACTGCGGATCTGTTCGCAGGAAATGGAAAAATTCTGGTAAGCCGCCGTCGAAGTCGACTTCGTCGATAATGTCGAGCATCGCTTGCCGAATGCGTGCAACCTCAACTAACCCACGCTGGTGAATGTCTTCCGGCGTTAATTCAAGCGTCGTGTAACTCAGAATTTGTGCCTGATAAAACGCGGCGCCGTCGGGCAACACATTAGCGGCGAGTGTCGTTCGTGCGTTAGGCAGATAGTCGTTGCGCATAAACGCGAGCAGTTTGGTGAACGCCGGGACAACATGCGCGTCGATTGCGGCTACCGCTTCGGCTTCGATTCGTGCTTTTTGGGCGGCATCCATATTCGATGGGAAGTGCATCATCGGGATGAAGAACGGATTGTCACTACCGGTTTGCAGATAAGGTTCAAGCGAAGCATCACGACCTTTGAGCGTAATGGCCGGTGGGGTAAAGCCCCGCGTGAGTCCTGCGCGCATGTTGCTGATGTGTTCGTCGAAGTAACGGGGAAGATCGTTCAGACGACCCAGATAGCGATCGTAGTCATCGACGCTTCTGTAGCCGCGGCGTTGCGGGTGCAAGTAACTCCAGAAAAACGAATCGGAGTTCAGTGGTGCCTCAAATGTACGGAACTGTGCATCGCTTGCATTGGTCGTTACGATTTGTCGAAACACGGCAGCGTTGATTTGCTGCTCATCACTTAACGCGGCGAGTGGAATGGTATCGAGCTGCTGCAGTGTCTCGGCCCAATACGCCGCTCGCTCGGCATAGGCTTGCGGCGTCACACTTGGCCACGTACCAGCGCTCACCCAGTCACCATCGTCGTTCCGGATAGATCCGTACTGCTGTTGTCGCCATGACCACTCGCGCTCATAGAGCGCCGTGAGTTGCTCATCTGCACTGCTGGTGCCGCTGTGTGGAATTGTTGAGCAAGCACTTAAGGTCAGACAGATCAAAAACACGAGTACGATAGGCATGGGTGACATCCGTAGTAGGTTGTTGCGCGCATGATACACCGTACGCCTGATATAGTGAGGACGAGTCGGAAATCAGGCGGACACAACCATGGCAGGTGGTTTTGCAAAAGACGGTGCGGTTCAGGAGCAAATCGATGCGAACATCGAGGATGCGATCAAGCGCGCGCGTGACAACATTCCAAAAGGACAGAGCCTGACGCATTGCCAGGAGTGTGACGTGGCGATACCGGAAGCACGCAGGGCAGCGGTGCCCGGTGTGCGGCTTTGTATTGCGTGCCAGTCTGCCGTGGATAAAGAACAAAAAGCGGTTGCTGGTTACAACCGTCGCGGTAGTAAGGATAGTCAACTGCGCTAGCTAGCGCGCAATACCATGGTGAGGAACGTTATGAGCCACACGCAACGGCTGCGGCACACGATGATGATGTCAGTCGTTTTGCTCGCGAGTATTGTCGCGGCGCCGCTATCAATAGCGAAGACGCCGAACATACTGCTGATCTATGTTGACGATCTTGGCTACGGCGATCTCGGCAGTTCAGGTCACCCGACGATTCAGACGCCAAATATCGATGCGCTCGCCGCCGAGGGGATGACGCTTAAGAATTACTATGCGCCATCGGCGTTGTGTTCGCCTTCGCGCGCCGGTGTGTTGACCGGTAGAGCGCCTTACCGCACGGGAATAAAGAGTTGGATCCCGCAAGACTCCGGTATTTTTCTTCGTGACGAAGAAATCACACTCGCCGAGTTGTTGAAGGGGCGTGGCTATGCGACGGCTTTGATCGGTAAGTGGCATTTGAATTCTGACCTTGGTAGCGATTCTGAGCCACAGCCGACCGATCAGGGCTTTGACTATTTCTATGGTCACAACGCGTTTCAGATTCCGACCAATAAGAATCCAACGAATATTTATCGCGGCAAGCAACGCTTGCCTGCACAATCTGGTTACACGGCGCAGCTATACGCTGATGAGGCGATTTCGTGGCTGGAAGCGCATGACGAAGAACAACCGTTTTTCCTGTTCCTGAGCATGGCCGAGCCTCATACGCCGATTGAAAATCCGCCTGAATACAATGCGATGTACGCTGCGTTCACTCGCGGTGAGGTGGTACCTATCCCCTCCGGTCAGGACATCCCTCCTGCAGAGTTGCTCGTGCCAAGAGGGCCGGGTGAATACTACGCCAACATTACCTACATGGATGCCCAGCTGGGGCGCGTGCTGGCCTGGTTAGATCGGCGCCAGATCGCTGATGACACAATCGTTGTATTCACTAGTGACAACGGCCCGGTGACGTCCGCCTGGTATCGTTGGTATGAAATCAATAGCTACGGCAGCACGGGCGGTTTTCGTGGCCGTAAGCATTTGCTTTTTGAAGGCGGTATCAAAGTACCCGCGATTGTGCGCTACCCAGGTGCTGTGAAGGCAGGCACGACGTCTGATGCTCTGGTGGTGGGTACCGATTGGTTCAACACGCTGGCCGCTGCCGCTGGCGCATCCGTACCGACTGATCGACCTATTGATGGCATTGATATTCACGAAGTATTGGAAGGTCGCGAGTTACCATCGCGCAGTCTTGTATGGGCGTTGGATTCCGTGTCCGAGCTTGAGTTTGCCGTGCGCGATGGTGACTGGAAACTGCTCATTGATCGACAGGGATCGCCACGCGAGCTATATGATCTTGCCAACGATCCCGGCGAGTTTTTCCAGCTGCAAGACGAGCGACCTGAGGTTGTCGAAAGGCTGATGGAGGTCTTTAACGCACAGCGCTACTTGCGCGTCGATGCCGATTGAGTCATTGCGCAGTCAATGCCGATGCTTACGACACATCGGTAACGCTGAAACCCTTGGTGCCGTGCGTGACGCTAAAACGCGCAAGATCGTGCGCTTGTGAGTCGCGCTGGGTGACATCGTCAATGGCGCGTGCCGTCGTCACCCACTGAGTTGGGCTGACATCATGCAACAGGTAACCGCGCTTATTGCCGTCGTAGAATTGCACGTGTTCATTGCGAGTGAGATTTGCGACGACGGGTTGATCTAACGGCGCAGGCCAGTTCGCAGTAACCGATGATGTCACAAACTCGGTGACGTCAAAGCGCTCGTTGTTCATTGGCACGCGGCGTCCGTCCATCGCCCAGAACGAATGCACATCGCCGCTAAGGATGAGTGGGTGGCCGACGTTTGCACGTTCCAGTGCTTGCGCGACGCGCCGACGATTGGCGGGGTAGGCGTCCCATGCGCCGATGTAGCGCAGGTCCTTGCCATCATGCGCGTAGCTGTAAGGCAAGAATGGGCCCGGGGACGCCAACACATTCCATGTTGCACGGTTGCCAGCGAGCTGCTGCGTGAGCCATCGTTCCTGATCCTGACCGAGCATTGATCGTTCGGCGTCCAACATGGCCGCGCAACGTTCGCGGTAGTTTCCGAAACCGTAGTCGGGATAGTCATTGTTACCGCACACCGCCTTGGCATCGCGAAATTGGCGTACATCGATATAGCTGATCTGGGCAAGACCGCCAAGTGCCAATACTCTCTTCAGGTCAAAGCGGTTCGGTACGGCGGGATCATAGCCGCGCACCGGCATATGTTCGTACCAGGCCTGATAAGCAGCGGCGCGCTGGGAGAAACGGGCGGGGTCCGCGTCATCTATCGCGTCATGGTTGTCGATCGTTGTATAGAAAGGCAGGCGCGTGTGAGCCGCGCGCAAGTCCGGGTCCGATTTGTAGGTAGCGTGTCGTTTACGAAACTCGTTGAGTGTTTGAGGTGGTGATTGCGTTTCGTGTTGACGAAAGTTCACGCCGAATGATGTGTCATAGAGGTAGTCGCCCAAGTGGATGACGAAATCCGCATCGTCCTCGATCATATGACGGTAGGCGTTGAAGTATCCATGCGCATAGTTCTGGCAGGATGTCGTAATGAATCGCGCTGATTTCAATGTCGCATCGGCTGACGGTAGTGTTTTCGTTCGCCCGGTTGTCGATGTGTAGCGACCGATACGAAAGCGATACCAATACTGCTGGTTTGCCGCGAGACCACGTGCATCAACGTGCACCGAATGCGCAAGCTCGCGTGATGCGATGGCTTCGCCGCGTTGCACAATCTGCGACATGTTAGCGTCCAGCGCGAGTTCCCAGAGCACGGGCACATCGTTGGCAGGCATACCGCCATCGTCGCTCTGCGGTTGCGGCGCCAGACGCGTCCACAATATGACGGCATCGGCAGTAGCGTCGCCTGACGCAACACCTAGCGTAAACGGATTGTCCGGTATTTGAGCTTCGAGGCTTGCGATGCTCGAGCAGGCACTGATGCCAAGCACCGATGAGAACAAAAAATCGCGTCGGTCCATGTAGCTAACACCTTTAGCTTAATCGTGTGCCGAGTATACGACGCGACGTTGGGGTTGCGTTGGTTAGTGCATCAATCGCATCCCGGCAAACCATTAATCCAGGCAGCAACTGTCGACACACCGTCTGTGTCGATGCGATTGGAACCCACCGGCGGCATGCCGTGGATATCGCGGCGCTGCATGCGCTCGATTACCAACGATGCGTTGGCGTCTCCCGGTGCGATCAGCCGTGCGTTGGCGATACCCAAATCGCCTTCCAACGGTTGTTCATCGCAGGCGTTGGTTTGTGTTAGCGGCGTGTCGTAGCGCAGATCCAGCGTTGACGGGGTCGGGCCGTTCGGTCGATGGCATTGTGCGCAATTCGTGTGGAGGTAGGCGCGCGCGCGAAGCTCAACCGGTTGCGCCGTATCGGCGGGATCTGCGAGCACATCAAGTGCGCTGACCGCGTCGGGTAACGGCGCGTCGAACATCATGACGTGTTGGAGCGTTTCCAGTTGATTGGCTGTGCGACCGGTCGAAGGGTAGGTGAATGTTTTGTTGAGCTGTGCAACCTCGGGGCCTAACGCGAATCCAGCGGCGCCCGTGTGGCACTCCATGCATTGCGCCTGCGACGGATAGATCCAGTCCTGGCCATTGACTCTGCGTACTTTTCCGCCGCGCACACGCGTCGCCTCAGTTTGCGCCGCATTCCATTCATAGGTGTAACCTGCCCACACACCATCGGTATGGCGCATGAGGTGTCGTGTCTCCACGAGTTCGCCGCCGATTCGGAAATTCTTGACAATAACGGTCCCGTTGGGGAACTCGAAGTCGCCAATTGCATTGATGGTCATCGTCGTACCGTTTGGTAGGCCAATGTAGCGATCCTTGTCGGCACCGTCGGACCAAAACGGTGCGTTGAGGTCATAGGGCACCAACCCGTCATACGGCTCGCTCGTATTGGTCGCATCGACACAACCAGTATCAGATAACAACTCTGGAACCGTATCGGCAATGGGACTCGCTGCTGGATCGAGTCGTCGCACCCGGCCGCTTCCGTTGCTGCCGTTGATGTCGACGAAGTACAGCTCACCGTCCGGGCCGTAGTTGAACGCAGTAGGATTCAGGTTGGTGTTAATCAACTCATCGTTTTCATAGCCGCCTTGTCCATCTGGACGTGCTGCCCAGAAACGACCGGACCCGTAATCAGCGAAGATGTATAGCCCGGAAAGCTCTGGAATCGCGGTACCGCGATACACCTGACCGCCAGTAATCGAGTTGCCAAGGTTGCGCGGGTACTCGGTGACCGGATCAATGAGTTCGTTCGTAGCGCAATCCGATGCGTTGCCTGTGTCCAGTGTGCCTTCGCGGCATCGCCAACCATAGTTGCCGCCACGCTCAATCAGGTTGACCTCTTCACGTGCGCCTTGCCCGACATCGGCGAGCCACAACGCGCCCGAGTCAGGGTCGAAGCTCCAGCGCCACGGGTTTCTCAGTCCCCATGCGTAGATTTCCGGGCAATTATCCGCGTTGTTGCCTGCGCCGCATTGCGAGTTGCTCGCAAAAGGATTGTCGGCAGGGATGTTATAGCTTGCGCCGGTGCCGATAACATCGATACGCAGCATGGAGCCGAGCAATCGTGTCGTGTCTTGTGAGCGGGCTAGCGGATCGTTGCCACTACCGCCATCGCCAAGACCAAAGTAGAGCGCGCCGTCGGGCCCGAAAGCGATGTCGCCGCCATTGTGATTGTCAAAGTCCTGGTCGACTTCAAGGAGGATCTGTTCGATCGTTCCAGCGCCCGGCGCGGTGACATCATCCAACACCATGCGCGAAACAACGTGTCGCATGGGCGGTCCCGAGTGATCAATCGTGTAAGACAGAAAAATCTCAGGCGTTGCCGGGTAGTCAGGATGGAACGCCATGCCGAGCAACCCGCCTTCGGAACGGGTTCTGATCGAGCGCGTATCGGTCAAGTCCATATACTCGGTGGTGCCAGTCGGGTTGCCTGGCGCGAATGTCTGTATCTGTCCGGATTTTTGAAGTACAAACCAGCGGCCCGCGCCAGCTGGTTCGAGCAACAGCTTGGTTGGTTGGCTGAAGTCGGGGAGGTTTGGGTACGGGTCTGATATCGAGACGCTGGCATCACTTGTTGGGCGCGCAGGCGCTATACATGTGCTGTTGTCAGGGCGCGTATCGAGACCGAATGCAGCAACGACGGTGTCATCGTCTCGGATGGTGCCCGTCGCAATGGCTCGTGCGAGCGTCGCATTGGAGGGAGCAGAAAGCGTCACCGAGAGTGTTTCGTCAACTTCAACATCAGTGTCGCCGAGGACGATGACGTCAATCGTGGCGGTGCCCGTTGCGTTCGGAAATTCCAGTGTGCCACTTGTCGCTTCAAAATCCGTCCCGGCGAGCGCGCTATCGTCAGACGTTGCAAATTCGACGCTTGCCGCTGCCGTAGAGGTTTGGCCACTTGCTGCTGCGCTGGAAGTCACCGTGAATTGCAGCGTGACATTGCCACTGTTGCCCTCTGTGACAACGGCGTCGCCGATAGACAACGACGGTAGTGTCGTTGTGGGTGGTGCATCCGCGACAGGTGTGTCGCTTGAGCTGCCGCCACAGGCGGCAAGAGTGAGGGCGCAAACAATGCAGACAAGTGCGCGTGCGCTACGAGCATCGACGGTTCCGATCATTGCTACGTACCCGGACAATCAGTTGCTAAAAGCATGCGTGGCGCGTGCCGCCAAAGTCAACGACAGACGCTCAAAATCGCGATTGCCTGCGTCTGTGTTCTGCGACAGTGAAAAATGATATCAGCGATTGAGTGGCTCGCCGGAGCCGCGTATGCGCTGCGCGTCAGGGTTTTTGGAACACCATGAAATGTTGTTGCGGCAAGAAGTCCTCGGTGCGTTTGAACTCAAGCCCAATTGCCTGCATTTCGCGACGCGCTTGTGCTTCGCTCATTTTGTGCAACCGCTTGATTGGCACGCTCGCATCTTCTTCGCGATATTCAATCAGAATCAGCCGGCCGCCGGGTTTTAGAGCTGCGGCCATCGAGCGTCCCATCTCGAAAGGGTAGTTAAACTCATGGTAGGCATCGACAATTAGAATCAGGTCGACAGTGTTCGCGGCAAGTTTGGTGTCGTCTTCGACGCTCAGTACCGTCTCGACGTTTTTAACATCGCTTGCGTCGCGTCGTTGCTCAATCAGCGCCAGCATTTCGGGTTGGATATCAACGGCAAGGACCGTCCCGTTTGGTACGCGCGCCGCAATCGGAAAACTGAAGTAACCGGTGCCAGCGCCAATATCTGCGACGACTGCATCGTCCGTTAGCGGCAGGTGCTGAATCAGAATGTCAGTCCGTTCTTCGCGCTCGCGCCGAGGGCGCTCTAACCAAGCAGCCCCACGATGACCCATGACGTGCGAAATTTGCCGTCCCATGTAGGACCGACCGATACCGTCACGCGTCTCGGCGACAGATTCGTATATGGCGTCATCGGTAGTCGCTGTGGCGTTAGCCGGCTCGATCGTGTCAGCACGGCATGCGGCGAGCGTTGCGAACGCTACCATCAATACTGTCTTGCGAAGTTGTCTACGATGCGTACGATTCTTGTAAGAAGTCATGAGGTGATTATCCGTCCCGTGGCATGTTCTTGTCCGTGGCTCGACTGCGCGCTGCGAAAAAAACCAGTGCGAGCCCTGACATGAGTGATGCGATCACAAAAGGTGAGCCGGGGAAATCGATGATCGGTGACTCACCGGCCGTCAGTGCGAACGTGCCATTGTAAATGAGCGGGGACAGAATCATCGCGATGCTTGTCAGAGCGGACAGCCCACCCTGCAATTCACCCTGAGCATCCTCAGGTACCCGTGACGATAACATTTGACGAATAGCCGGGTCTTGCATGGTGCTGATGAGCGCGGTTGTGACCATGAGATACACAAACCAGCCTGTCGTTGCAAAGCCGATACCAAACAAGGCGATCATCTCGACCAATAGCGCAATCCAAATCGCTGCGCGAACACCAATACGTGGCATCAATAAATGAATGATGACGGCCTGTGCGACAAACGCAATGCCGCCGTAGTAGGCGATCGACCAGCCAATCTGACTTTCTGTCCACAGGAACTTCGCTTTAGCGACGTACGTCCAGACAGTCGGGTAGACCCATGACGACAGTGTCGCCAAGAAAAAGACGGGCAACAAAGACTGAATGCCCGGCGTGCGCATGAGCCTGAGCAATGTGCCAATCGTGTTGGCGCGTGCCCACGAGAACGCTCGGCGATTGGCAGGCGCAAGTGACTCGCGAACAAAAAAGAAACCGAACAGGGCGTTAAGCGCGGCAACCGAAGCACCCGCAAAGAAAGGGTAGCGTGGATGAATGTCGCCCAATACGCCACCAATCGCCGGGCCCAAAACAAAACCGGCGCCAAAAGCAGCGCCGAGCAGCGCGAATTTCTGCGCACGTTTGTCTGCCGGGGTGACATCGGAAATGTACGCATTCGTGGTTGAAAACGTAGAGGCGAACACGCCCGCCAACATTCGAACCACCAGAAACCATGGCAGCGTTTGCACGAACGCCAGCAGTAACATGTCAAGCGCATAAGCACTGAGCGATACGAGTAGCACCGGCCGGCGACCAAAGCGATCGGACAATGCACCGACGATCGGCGAGAACACAAACTGCATTGCCGCGTAGCTCAGCAGCGCAACACCGCCCCAGAGCGATGCATCGGCAAGATCACCACCGGTGATGTCGAGCAGCAATTGCGGCATCACGGGCACGATGAGCCCCATGCCCATGGAGTTAATGAATGCTGTCGCTGTCAGGAATACGACGGCTGCGCGAGTATTGCCGGGTTCGGCGTCTTGGGTCGCCATCTACGCGGCCGGCAGATGACGGTGTGTCATTGCCACGGGACAGCCACTCTACGGACGGCAACGATCGCCAATGACCGTATCGACATGTTAAATCCTCGTCAGGTGAGGCAGTCGATGCTAGGCCTCGCAGCGCGGAGGGTCAAACATGAATGACGTTACCGTCAGCAGGACTCTGCGGAGTAATCGCCCTGCGAAATGTAAACGCAGCCGTCGGACGCACGGCCCACGTGGGTTCCCGGTTTGCTGCCGATCCAATCCATGTAGACGGAGCCGCGGCCGCCACTTCGAGCGCGCGAGCGCGATTGGGCCATGGCTTGCCTGACATTGAACGAGGCAGGCATGTATTCGAAGCCTCCAATGCCTAGAGCGTTCATCCAGTATCTGCCGGGTAGAACGCGTCCGAATAGCCGTTGGTAAAACCTAAGTTCATCCGGATGTGCTTCGCGACCGTTGATAAACACGCCGGTCACAGCGCCGGTGCCACCGCCGGATGCACTCGCGGCGAGTGGTCCGCCGATGCGCAGTCCGGGGTGCAGTTGTCCCATTGGGGCGCCATTGATATGGCCGTAGAGTCCGGAAATCGGGTCGTACCAGTAGTCGCCGGCATAGACTGCACCATAGCGCGCCTTGAGCGCCTGGATATCATCGGCACTCAGCTTTTCGGCATTAACGCTGATTGCCGGTGCACTGACTTGAGACTGCGATTGCGCGGCAAGCGGATGTGTTGCCGCAAGCGTGGTTGCCGCGATGGCAATGAGCGTGAACAGAGTACGCATAGCGATAGACCTTAGGGCGCTGTGATTGTCGAATGACAGCCTACCGGCGTTCATCGCGCAGGCGCGCCACCTGAATTGGTGACAGAGGCGCACACGCATGGACGACGATCGAACCCGGCGTGCGATACCGAGGCGATGAAAATGGTATAAACCTCGTCAGTCGATCACAGCAGGAAGTCACATGAGCGAGAACAGCTATACGCCACCGAAAGTCTGGACCTGGGAGCCTGGCAACGGTGGCAAATTTGCGAATATCAATCGGCCGATCTCAGGCGCGACCCACGATAAAGCGCTGCCAGTCGGCGAACACCCGTTGCAGTTGTATTCGATGGCAACGCCGAATGGCGTCAAGGTCACGGTGATGCTGGAGGAGCTGTTGGCGCTCGGTTTCTCGGATGCTGAGTACGACGCGTACTTGATCAATATTGGTGACGGGGACCAATTCAGCAGCGGTTTTGTCGCTGCGAATCCAAACTCCAAAATTCCGGCACTCATGGATCACAGCACCGATCAGCCGACGCGCGTTTTCGAATCCGGGGCCATTCTCATGTATCTGGCAGAGAAGTTCGGTGTGCTGCTGCCGACAGAGCCGTCCGCGCGCGCTGAGTGTTTGTCATGGCTGTTTTGGCAAATGGGCAGCGCGCCGTATTTGGGAGGTGGCTTTGGTCATTTCTATAGCTATGCGCCGGAGAAGTTTGAATACCCGATCGATCGCTTTGCGATGGAGGTTAAACGTCAGCTCGATGTATTGGATCGAACGCTCGCCGAGCGGGATTATCTTGCGGGCGACGACTACACCATTGCCGATATTGCCACGTTCCCCTGGTACGGTGCCCTGGTGTTGGACAACATTTACGATGCTGCAGAATTTTTGGATGTGGCGTCGTATGTGAACGTCGTTCGCTGGGCGCAGGCAATCGCAAAGAGACCGGCCGTGGTGCGAGGTCGCCGGGTCAATCGCGTATGGGGTCCTGAAGAAGAGCGGCTTCGCGATCGGCACAGTGCTGCCGATTTGGATTAATCAGGCGACCGTTGTATCTCGGCAATCGATAACACATGACAGTTCGTTTCAGTGCGGACATTGGTGGCACGTTCACTGATGTCGTGTTGCAAGTACGCGATGCGTTGTTCAGTGCAAAAACACTCACGACGTATAGCGCACCGGATCAAGCCATTGTGACTGGTTTGCAAGAGGTTTGTGCGCAAGCGCAAGTCGCGCCCGAATCGATTGCTGAGGTCATCCACGGAACGACACTGGCGACCAACGCGTTGATTGAACGCAAAGGCGCGAAAACAGCGTTTATCACAACCGCCGGGTTTCGCGATGTCATTGAGATGCGCACGGAGTCCCGGTTCGAACAGTATGATCTGAACTTGACGCTACCCAAGCCGTTAGTCGCCCGACAGCATCGTTATCCGATAGCCGAACGCATTGGCGCTGATGGTCAGGTGTTGTTGCCATTGGATACGGCGGCGTTAGCGCCGCTCGTCGAGACGCTTCAGGCGGGCAACTACGACAGTATTGCGGTGGGTCTGATGCATGCCTACGCGAATCCTGCACACGAGCGAGCGGTTGGAGAGATGCTTAAGGCGGTGCTGCCGGACGTTGCGTTGTCACTGTCGAGCGACGTGTCACCGCAAGTCCGCGAGTACGAGCGCTTCAACACCGTTGTTGCGAATGCCTATATTAAACCATTGATGAAAGGCTACCTGTTACGCCTGCGTGCCAGTCTTGCGAGCGCTGGCGTAAGTTGTCCTGTGTACTTAATGCACTCGGGTGGTGGCATCATTTCCTTGCAGAGTGCCGCAGAGTTTCCGGTGAGACTGGTCGAGTCCGGTCCGGCCGGTGGCGCTATTTTCGCCGCGAACATTGCGCAGCGTCATGGCATCGACAAAGCACTGTCATTTGATATGGGGGGCACTACCGCAAAGATCTGCCTCATCAATGGCGGCACGCCCAGCACCAGTCGGGTTTTTGAGGTAGCGCGTTCCTACCGATTCAAGAAAGGCTCGGGCATGCCGATTTCCATCCCGGTCATTGACATGGTTGAAATTGGCGCAGGTGGCGGTTCGTTGGCGCGCATCGACGAGATGCTGCAAATTCGCGTTGGGCCGGAGTCCGCAGCGTCTGAGCCAGGCCCTGCCTGTTACGGCCACGGTGGTGATCGGCCCGCGGTAACCGACGCCGACTTGGTGTTGGGTAAGTTGGATCCGGATCATTTTGCCGGTGGCAGCATCACGCTCGATCGCGGGCTTGCCGAGGCAGTGTTGGCAGAGCAGATCGGCACGCCCTTGTCGATGGACGCGACGAGCGCCGCGCATGGCGTCGCCGAAGTCGTTGACGAGAGTATGGCCAACGCAGCGCGTGTGCATGCAGTGGAAAACGGCAGCGAACTGAGCGACTACACGATGATCGCTTTTGGGGGTGCTGCGCCTCTGCATGCTGGCCGTTTATGCGCAAAGCTCGGTGTGAATCGTCTGTTAGTGCCGCCCGGCGCCGGCGTCGGTTCGGCGATTGGTTTTCTGTGGGCGCCGTTCAGTTTCGAAGCGACGCGCAGTGTCTTTATGACGATAGCGACGTTTGACACTGCGCTGGCAGAAAAGACGTTCAGCGCGCTTCACGCTGAGGCCGCCGCGTTCGTTGACCAGTGTCAGTCGGGTGGTCGTGTTGATGCTGATTACAAAGTCTACATGCGCTACGTCGGGCAGGGTTGGGAGATTCCAGTCAGCATTCCGGTAACGGCGGCTCGGGCGCCCGACGCGCGTCAGTTTGAATCGCTGTTCGAGCAGACGTACGCCGGTTTGTTCGGACGAGTTGTCGCAGGCGCGGCGATCGAGCTTACGGTGTGGGCAGTCAACGTTGCGTCGGTAGTGGCGCAGCCATCGATGTTAGATTCGGTCGAAGACGCTGGCGCTGCGCAAATCACCGGCCACCGAGATATTTTTGATACGGAACAAGCGCAATGGTTGCGCGCTTGTGTGGTCGAGCGTGCCGCGATTCAACCGGGTCAGTCGATCCGCGGGCCAGCGGTCGTCGTCGAGAACGAAACATCAATCGTGTTGCAGGCAAGTCAACGGGCTCGCTGCCATGCGGATGGGTGTATCGAAGTGACGAACAGCACATGATGGATTCACGTCAAACAGTCGCATTGCAGGTCATGTGGAATCGATTGATTTCGATCGTCGAAGAGCAAGCGCAGGCGCTGATTCGAACGGCCTTTTCGACATCAGTTCGTGAGGCTGGAGATTTGTCTGCCGGCGTTTATGACGTCAAAGGGCGGATGCTCGCGCAAGCGGTCACTGGTACGCCCGGCCATGTGAATGCGATGGCGGCAGCGGTAGGGCACTTTATCGTCGATATTGGCGCCGATGACATGCACGACGGCGATGTCTACATCACGAACAATCCATGGAAGGGAACCGGTCACCTGCACGACATCACTGTTGTGACGCCGACGTTTGTCGACAATGCACTGATTGGTTTTTTTGCTTGTACGGCACACGTTGTTGATATCGGCGGACGCGGCTTTAGCCCCGATGCAGACTCCGTATTTGAAGAAGGTCTGCATATTCCCATCATGGCGTTGACGCGACGTGGCGAGGTCGATGAAACACTGATCAATATCGTCAGATCGAACGTACGCGAACCCGAGCAAGTTGTTGGTGATATTTTCGCGCTGGCTGCGTGTAACACGATCGGTCAACAGCGACTGCTGGCAATGCTCGACGAGTTTCAACTGACGAGTGTTGCCGACGTCGCTGAATTTATACTCGAGCGCTCGAGACAGGCAACGCTTGCGTGTATCGCAGCACTGCCGCGAACACAGGCGGCAGGTTTGATGACGGTCGACGGATACGACACGCCAGTGAGATTACAGGTGCAGTTACGGATACACGCAGATCGTATCGATTGTGATTTCGCCGGTAGCTCGGGTATCGACAAAAAGGGCATCAACGTGCCGCTGGTCTACACGCAAGCGTATGCGTGCTACGCACTCAAGTGTGCAATCGCGCCACAGATACCGAACAACCATGCCTCGCTCGCGCCGTTCGTTATTTCTGCGCCCGACAATACTATTGTGAATGCACTGCACCCCGCGCCCGTCGCGTTGCGCCACGTGATTGGCCATATGATTCCTGATGCCGTGTACAACGCGCTGGATAAGATCCTGCCGCGCACGGTTCCCGCAGAAGGTGCTGGCACAATTTGTAATTTCCAAATGTCAGTGCGGCCTCGGAGGGATGTCGAGCAGCCTGTTGGTGGTGATCGCGCCGAGGTACTGACGTTCAACTCTGGAGGTGGTGGGGCGAGACCGACACAAGACGGTATGGATACGACGGCATTTCCGTCTGGCGTGATGACGATGCCTGTTGAGGTCACCGAACAGACTGGTCCCGTTGTGATATGGCGCAAAGAGCTACGTCCGGACAGTGGCGGTGCAGGCGAATTTCGGGGTGGTTTAGGGCAGTTTATGGATGTTGGCGCGCTGCCAGGCTATGAGTGTGATTTCTCTGCCATGCTCGATCGGGTGCAGCATCCTGCGCGCGGGCGACACGGTGGCGCCGATGGCGCGCCGACGACGATCTGCCGGGACGATGGCCACCAGATGCGCGGCAAGGGCAAGCAGTATGTACCGCACGGCAAGCAGGTACATATGGCGTTTCCTGGTGGTGGTGGTTATGGCGATCCTGTGGATCGCGATCTGGCCAAAGTGCGTCATGACTTGCTTCACGGTTATATATCGCCGTCAGTCGCAACCGATATCTATGGGCTCAGTGCAACCGAGGCGGAGCGGGTCATGCAGGCGAGGCGAACGTCGAGCGATATCAAATAAGCGAGTCGGACGACGACGTTATTTGCGGCTAAACTCCACAACTGTGTCGTATTTCTCAGAGACCCGCGTGCTGAGATGAGATGATCACAAGGATTGCTGCACTTAGGTAAGCGTCAAACAGAATCGTCAGTTTTTCAGGCTTGTCCAATTGATTGAGTAGGGGTGTCTCTTCGAATGTCGCAAAGTGGGATGACAGTCTTTAGCCAGCAGTTGGGCGGGTTCTTCGCAGGATCCGTATCCCTGGCAGATGTTGAGCGCGCGGCGGATCGAGTCGTTGCCGAAGATGTTGATATTGAGAATGCGGTCGGTCTGATTGATATGCATCACGAGGCGGGCAGGCTGCCCGTCCAATTGCATCGCATTTTGCACGACCGGCTCACGCAATCCTATCGCTCACGCCATTCGGAGCCTGCCACTGCCGATACCCCCGACAGACTGCCTATTGGCTCGGAACCGGTTGAGCCGTCCTCGATTGATATTGATGAATTCACAGATGTGGCCGCGCAGTTTGGCGACGGACGCGCGGGCGGTGCGGACAGGACGACCCCGCAATCAGACGCGACCGCACCCTTGCCAGCATCGACATCGGGTGACGTCGGTAACGCAGAGCTGACGGCGCCGCTTGCTGGTATCGCGGATGCCACGGCACCGGTTGCTGGTGTTGAGGAGCTGACCGCGCCGATCGCCGGTATCGACGACGCCACCGCTACGTTGCCACCGGTCGATGACGTTACGGCTGCAATCGCCGGAATCGACGATAGTATTGAAGCGTTACCGTCAGCTCAGCGGGCGCCCGAATCAGTGCAGGGCGCACCTGCATCGCATGAGCCGACTGAACGTATCAATAGCCATGTTGCGCCTACCGTGCAGATCCATAAATCGACAGATGCCACGCAACCGATCGTTGATCGTACGATGCCGATCGCTGACGTACCGCCGCCGGGCGCGCCAGGTTCGGACAAGACATTGCCTATTGGTCAGGTGCCAGCGCCGAATCAGGCGACGACAGACAAAACGCTACCGATTGGTCAAGTGGCTGTCCCCGGTCAGGGTACGGCTGACAAAACGCTACCACTGAGCGCGGTGCCCGCACCGGGCGCAGCGACCGATGACACCTTGCCGATCCATGATGGCTTGCATCCATCGCAACGATTGCCGACAGGCACGGGCTCCAATTGGCTGCGGCCGGATCAATGGACGCAACGCCACACGGGACCACTGGGTCCAGGCGTCGTGGTGAAGGAGCGATTCCTGATTGAGTCGCAGTTGGGTCGCGGTGGCATGGGCGTCGTTTTCAAGGCACGCGATCAACGTAAGGAAGAGGCGCAGGATCGCGATCCGTACGTCGCGATCAAGGTGTTGAACGACACGTTCCGCGAACATCCGCAGGCATTGATCGCTTTGCAGCGCGAAGCGCGCAAAGCGCAAACCCTTGCACATCCGAATATCATCACGGTGTACGATTTCGATCGCGACGGCACGCGCGTTTTCATGACGATGGAGTTGATGCGTGGTGAACCGATGGACGTTGTCTTGCGACGCCATCGTGACGGCGGTCTTGAGGATGAACAAGCGCGTTCCATTGTGACGGAAATGGCAGCGGGTCTTGCCTACGCGCACAAACTCGACATTATTCATTCGGATTTCAAGCCAGGGAACGTCTTCCTCACAGAAGATAACCGGGTCAAGATTCTTGATTTTGGTATCGCGCGGGCAACCGCTTATAGCGGTGGTGATAGTGGTGACCAAACGCTTTTCGACGCCGGTGATTTAGGGAGTCTGACCCCTGCTTACGCTAGCTATGAAATGTTCAACAAAGGCGCGCCACACCCGGCAGATGACGTGTATGCATTGGCGATTACTGCGTACATGTTGTTCACTGGCAAGCATCCATTCGACCGAAAAACCGCAGAACAAGTATTGGAGCTCGGTCTTGAGCCGGAACCCATCAAGTCGATTGCAAGGCATGAGTGGCAGGCAATCGCGCAAGGCCTTGCGCCGCAGCGCGCTGAGCGTCTGCCTGACGCAGCGGCGTTTGCAGCGGCGTTCCGCGGACCGCAGCGAGTTTCAAAGTGGATCTCTGCAGCGATTGCTGCGCTAGCCGTTGTCGCCGTTTATTTTGCCTATGCGAATTTCCAGGATCGCGGGCCTGCGGTTGATTGGAACGATCTGACGCAAGCGCAGCGAACGCAGTTCACTGAGTTGGTTGATTCAGGGCACCAGTGGTTGCAGAACGACCCGCCATGGATCGGTGGTGCCTATAACGACTTTTCTGAGGCCTATACAATCCACCCGAGAAATGCAGAGGCGATTGAAGGTTTAGATGCAGTAGCGCGATTACTGATTGCGTTGGCTGATGACGCCGATACGACGGCTGCGAAGCGTCGTTTGCTTGAGGACATTCAAACAGCGTCTGTCAATGAGTACCTGGACGGGCATCGTCAATTGCGACGCACGCGGCAGCGTCTCGAACAAGCGGTCAACACGGCGCAGTAGGGTTTACGGCGCTGTTTTCAACGCGCGTTCGAGCAGTGTGGGCCAGTCGGTGACCCAACAGCAAACGTGGCCGAAGCCTTCAATGACCGCATTGTTCGCATTGGTGTGTCGATCGAAAAATGCAGCACGCGTTTGCGGTGGAACAACCGTATCGTTAGCGCCGATGTAGTGCCATTGCCTGATCGTTGAGTCCAAACGATCACTGCGGGTCGGATTCACCGAGCCCGTCAACGAGAGGTAGTTGTGATGAGCGGTCCACGCATCGGTATCAAGGTTGGCACCAACAGTAATGACAGCGGCTACGTGCTCAAGTCGCGTGGCTACCATATGTGCCAACGTGCCGCCGCCGCTATAACCAATCAGCACAGCAGCGTTGAAGTCGCCGCCTTGCATCAGTGATCGAGTGGCTTGTGCAAGGCTATCGACAACCTCGACAGAGTAGCGCTGTGAGGTCCATTGTTTTTGGCTGCAGTGCGGGGTCGGCGGCTCGCCGTGATAGCAAGGTCGCCCGAGCAGTACGGCGCGATACGGGTCGGCTGCAACTAACTCCAGTGCAATCGGCCGTCGCGGCGTAGGATCAGCGCTCGGTACATTTGCGTGCCACGGCGTACCATCACCTTCCAAATACACGTGCAATTGATTGTGCGGATCAACCATTGCCTGATTGTCGAAAACGGCAAGCGTCCACGGTGTGGTTGCAAGCGTTGAACGCGTCAATTGCAACGCGGCCGCACGGTGATCGTAGCGCTGACTCACTGTCGCACAGCCGCTCAACAGTGACGCAAGCGCAATACTGGCGATCAGCGACCGCGACTGTCGTAGGCTGTTTTCGTTGAACATAATCAATTTTAAGCAAAAGGTGCGAGATAATTCCGATGTATCAGGCAGAAGGTACGGTAGCGTTAACGTCGATATGTTGTCACGTGAATTAATGACGTGAGAATTTTGACGTGTTTTGTACCACCGCGTACATTCGCGCTGTGCACAACCGGTTACATGATCAGGGTCTTAATGATGTTGAATGCTCTACCAAACAGGTTGGCGGCGTTATGCCTGCTAACGTTGACAGCCAGTTGTGCCAGTACCAGCACAGCGCCCGCCGACAACGCAGCCACTGAGGGTCGCAAAGACGTTCAGGACCTGTACATCGTTGATTGTCTATTACCCGGGCAAGTGCGCCAGTTAGGCGCCGGCAGAACCTTCTTGTCGCCGCGCCGACCTACGCGCACAACAGCTGCCGATTGCCGCGTGCGCGGCGGTGAATATGTCGCTTACGATCGCGCGGATCTGAAATCTGCGCTCACCGTGTGGATGAGTGCGGCCGAAAGCGGCGATGCTGAGGCGCAGAATACGGTGGGTGAGATTTTTGAGCGTGGGTTGGGTGGTGAGCCTAACTATCCGGCAGCGGTCATCTGGTACGAAAAAGCAGCTGAGCAAGGTAACAAGCGCGCTTTATTGAACCTCGGCACGCTCTATGAAACCGGCCGCGGTGTGACGCAAGACAAATTGCGTGCGCTGAACCTATACCGACAGTCGTGGGGTTTAGCCGAGGATGATTTGTTATATCAGTCCGCAGCAGATCGCGAGGTGAGTGCATTGCGCGCTTCTCTCGATCAAGAGATCGCCAAACGAAATACGCAAATAGGTCTGCTGCGAAAACAGATCACCACGCTCGAACAACAGGCGACGCTCAGTGAGGCGGCACGCGCGGAACTGGCTGAGTTACGCGATTGGCAACAAAATCTGCAGACCGAGCAAGTTGCCGAGCAAGCGCAATTGTCGCGTTTACGCGAGCCCTCCGCACAGGCATTACCGGAGCGTGATTTCATTCTCGGCAACACGTTATCCGTCGACGATCGCAACTACGGCCGGTATTACGCGCTCGTGATCGGTAATCAGAACTACGATCGGATGGAAGATCTTGCATCTCCGTTGTCGGATGCCGAACGCGTTTCCAACGTGCTGCGCGACAAATACGGATTTACCGTACAGCTCGTACAGGACGCGAACGACGTAACGGTGCTAGAAGCCATTAACAATTTGAACGCGATTGTCGGTCCGAATGACAATCTGCTGATCTACTACGCCGGCCATGGGAGTCGTATCGGCAGTGGCGATTCGGAGACCGGTTACTGGTTGCCGGTCAACGCGGATCGTCCGCCAGTGGATACGTATTGGGTGCCAACTGAGCAAATCACAGGACACATGAGCAATTTCCAGGCGAAGCGTGTTCTGGTCGTTGCTGACTCGTGTTACTCCGGCATACTGACCGGTGATGATCCTGGTATGAAGATGATTCTCAGCGGCGATGAGCGCGTGTTTCAAAGCACAGGTTTTGTAGATCGCCGCTTTTCGCGGCGAGCGCGGTTGATGTTGTCATCGGGCGGCGATAAACCGGTATTGGATGTCGGTGGCAATGGCAACTCGGTGTTCGCGAATGCGTTTATCGATGAGCTGGAAGCCAATGAGGGTCTGCTGACAACCCCGGCTCTGTTCCTGAAGTTGCGCGAGCGTGTTGTGCTTGCTGCTTCGCGCCAGGACTATCAACAAGAACCGGAAATCAAGGCATTGCGCCGAGCTGGTCACGAAGTCGGTGACTTTTTCTTTATTCCGAAAAATCTATAACAACAATATCGCAGGACGACGCAGAGCGTCTTGTCGGGGATGGTTTGATGAACGAATTTTCCTGTATGCGTAGTATGCTGATAAGCATATCTGGCCTTCGTATTAGAGCAATTTCGCTGTTGTTCGCGTTGTGTTGCTCGCCTGCTGCTTTCGCCGTCGCTGATGATTCCGCGACGACAGAGTTTTTACAGCAAGTGGTTATCGACGTGTTGGCGAACGACACACTGAATCCCGGTGACACGATCAGCGAAGTGTCCACGCCGACGCGCGGCGGCTTTGTTGAGCTGCTAGACGAGATGCAGTGCATCGCTGCGGCGGATATCATGCGGCAATGTGTTCGTTATTCGCCACCGTCCTCGGATGAGAATGGCGCGCCTTTCACTGGCGACGATACGTTTACCTACACGGTGGTCAATGCAGATGCGCTCGACAGAGTCGCGACGGTCACCGTAACGGTGCTGGCGCAAGCGCCGTCGCTCGCCGACGACACCGCGACAACGATGACGGCAACGCCGATCACTATCGATGTGCGCGCGAACGATTTCCCGCAAGCAGGCGAAAGCATTGTTGCCGTGAGCATGCCGCCCTCCGGTAGCGCGCTTACCATTCTCGACGCCACTACTTGTGCTGGTTTGATCACGACTCAGAACGCTGAGTGCTTGCGCTATGAGCCGCGTCCAGCGAGCGTTGAAACGCCTGCGTTTGCAGGTTCGGAAATGTTCAGTTACACGGTGTCCAATGGAGAGACAACGAGCACAGCGGTTGTGACAGTCTCTGTTACACCCGGTGAAGTGCCGGTCATGCGTGCGCTCATGGCGGACGCGGTCACGACGAACGTCGAAACACTCGTTATCATTGACGTGCTTGGTAACGATACCCTGGAAGGTGGCGATCAATTGATCGCTGTGTCTGTGCCAGCCAATGGTGGTAGTGCAGAACTGCTGGCCGACGCGCAATGCGGTGGCGGCGATGGCGAGTTCTTTGGCGCGTGCGTGCGCTACACGCCGCCGCCAACGAGCCCTGAAGGCGTCGTATTTGTAGGTGACGATACCTTCACCTACACCGTCGGCACGACAGGTGACAGCGATACGGCGACTGTGACCGTGTCAGTTGTGGCGCCGGGCGGCACACCGGAGCCAATCGCAGACGATCGCTCCGATGTTGTCGCGGGTGAGGCTGTCGTCATCGATGTGTTGGCAAATGATCTCGATGATGGTGGGATAGAGCGCCTGACTATTATCAGCGTCACCGAGCCTGCCAATGGCACGGCAACGATCAATTCGGTTATCGAAGGTAACGATACGATTACGTATTTGCCGGATGCCGGTTTTGTGGGCAACGACCGTTTTTTCTATACCGTGTCCGACGGCGATCAGGCGACTGTTGATCGTGCTGCTGAAGTCACCATTACCGTTTCGGCGGCGGCTGGTCAGAACACGTTGGCGTCGCTTGCGCTGACACCACAAGAACGCGAGCTCGCGAGCGCCATTGACTCTGTCTGTGCCAACCTGCGTGGGGCAGATACGGTGCCGGATTTGCCACCACCGGCTGAGTCGCCGCAAGCGGATACCGCCGAAGTGCTCACCTCTGGTCAGGCGAATCTACTGGAACGCTGCACGGCATTGATTGCGTTAGCAAACCCACCTGATGGTAGCGATACGACGGCAGCGGTGCGTGATGCGTTGCGACAGATCAGCGGTGAAGAGGTGTTCGCGCAGGAAACGCTGAGCATGCGTATTCTCAGCACGCAGGTTCGCAATATCGACAGCCGGCTCGCAGCGTTGCGCGGCGGAGCACGCGGTGTCAGCGTTCAAGGTGTCGCTCTGAATGTTGGCGGCAAAACACTACCGAATGGGCTGTTCGCCCGCGGTGGCGGTGCGAGTGCGGATGGTCAGAGCGAAGATGGCCAGGGCAACGCGTTGCTCGCCGACAGCCGTCTTGGGTTATTCATGAACGGTCGTCTGAATTTTGGCGAGCGTGGCCCGACGGGTGATGAGAACGGTTTTGATTTCGATACGCTAGGGGTCACCGCAGGTATCGATTATCGTTTCCGCAACGATCTTGTGTTGGGCGCAGCGTTGGGTTTTGCTGACGCGCAGGCCGACTATAACAATACCGGTGGTGAGCTCGATTCCGACAGCCTCACGTACTCTTTGTACGGAACCTATTTCACAGACCGTTTCTACATTGACGTGTTCGCAGGCGTTGGTGATATCGATTTCGATTCGCAGCGTACACTGCTGTTTGCTGACGGGGGCAGTGGTGTTGATACACAAGCACTGGGTACGACCGAGGGTGACCAGCGATTGGTGAGCGCGAATTTCGGCTACAACATTGATCACAACGGTTGGTTGTTCGTGCCGTTCATTGGCTATGACTACATTGATACTGCGATTGATGGTTATAGCGAGACAGAAGGACAAGGTTGGGAGCTGGCTTTCGATGACCAGAAAATCCGCTCACAAATCGTTTCAGCCGGCCTACGTGTTTCCTTTACGAAGAGCACGAGTTTTGGTGTGATCGTTCCGCACTTGCGCGTTGCCGCGCAAGAGGAGTTTGAAGATGACGCACGCGTCATCACCGCACGTTTCGTCAATGATCCAACGAACACGCGTTTCCGGTTCACAAACCCTGGCGCTGATAGTAGTTTTCTGCAGCTCGCGACCGGAATATCAATGCAAATGGAGAACGGTATCGCAGGCTTTGTGGATTACGAAACAACGACGGGCTACGATAACCTCGACACTAGTACACTAACGTTTGGTGTGCGGTTTGAGCGGCGCTTTGAGTAAAGTCCCCGCATAGATTATCGCGCGGACAGCAGTGCTGTTTGGATTATCGGGGGAGTTCGTTGGCGACATTGAATCGTGGCAGGCGCGATGCCATCAAACGCATCGCAGTGTCGGCAACGGCCGGGGCAGGTTTGATCAGCGCTTCCGCGTTCGTCGCGGCGGCGCAGTCCTACTCGCGCTCGCGCGAGCCGCATGCAGCTGCAGGTCTGGTGTTTGACCGACTGCAAATGCAGGCATTGGCGATCCTTGGTGACTGGATCATCCCCGAGACCGATACGAAAGGTGCGTATGCTGCCGATGCACACGGACTCGTGGACCATCTGTTGCATCAATGTTATGCAAGTGTTGATCAAGCACTGGCGCGTTTGTGTGTCGATGCGTTTCACCGTGAGCTTGATGCGGTAGCAAGCCGCGACGCTGGTGTGCTTGGCGAAGTCGGTTCATTCCGGCAATACGCGTTGATGAACGCTCTGGAGTCCGGGCAAACGCCATTTGATGCACAAACGAGGCAAGGCTATCTCGAACTCAAGAGTCTGGTTGTTTTTGCATACTTCACATCGAAGATCGGTGCGACGCGGGCACTACGCTATATCGCTTATCCCGGTAAGTTCGTCGCGAGCATTTCGCTTGATGAAAACGCACGCGCGGATTATCGATGAGCTTGCTCGATGACGTTTTAGTTGACCAGAGCGATGAGGTTTTTGATGCCATTGTCATTGGGTCGGGTATTACCGGTGGGTATGCCGCAAAGGAACTGACCGAGCGCGGCTTAAAGACACTGATGCTCGAGCGCGGACCGCTCGTCGAGCATGGTAAAGACTATCGCTACGACAATGTGCCGCCATGGGAGCAGCCACAACGCGGCAAAGTGGCGAAAGCGGTTGCCGACGGCGACTATGCCATCCAGAGTCAAAGCTATGCGTTTAACGAAACGACGCGTGCGTTTTTTGGTAATGATCGCGAGCTGCCATACAGCACCGAGCCAGGCAAAGAGTTTCATTGGATTCGTAGCAATCAGTTGGGCGGGCGTTCATTGATATGGGCCCGCCAATGCTATCGTTGGTCAGACTATGAGTTTTCGGCGAATGCCGCTGACGGCCATGGCGTTGATTGGCCTCTGCGTTATCGCGACCTTGCGCCATGGTATGCAAAGGTAGAACGATTTGTCGGTATCAGCGGCGCGGCGGATGGTTTGGCGCAGTTGCCCGATAGTATTTGCCAGCCAGCGTTTGGCATGATGGCGCCCGAGCGAGCGTTTGGCGATATGGTGGCGCGCAGCGATACGCCATGGGATGTCATTATCGCGCGAGTGGCAAATTTGACGCAGCCAACGCAAGCGCAAACCGCATCAGGGCGCGTTCGTTGTCAGGCTCGCGATGCTTGCGCGAGCGGTTGTGGGCTCGGCGCTTACTTTTCGACCCAGAGTGCCACGCTGCCGGCGGCGTTAGCGACGGGCAAGCTTCGTATTGCCGCTAATAGTGTTGTTCACAGTTTGATCTACGACGCATCGCGCAAGCGCGTTCGCGGTGTGCGTGTCATTGACCGCCTGAGCCTTCGAACGCGAGAGTACTTTGGAAAAATGGTGTTTCTGTGTGCGTCAACGCTAGGTTCCACACAGATTTTGCTCAACTCAACGTCACGCACAATGCCAGATGGACTCGCGAATCGTTCGCATACCTTGGGTCATTACCTGATGGATCATCGTTACGCCGCCTACGCGAATGCACGCGTACCTGGCTTCGAAGACAACTATTACAGTGGCCGAAGACCGACTGGCTTACTGATGCCAAACATCCACTATGAACCCAAACGCTATGCCGAGACGTTTGATCGCGGATACTGTCTTGCGGGTAATGCGTACCGCGAAGACTGGCGCAGCCAGATGAAAAGCGCCGGATTCGGGCCCTCGTTTAAAGCGCGTTTGAGTCGACCGGGTGATTGGCGGTTTCAGTTGTTTTCCCAAGGCGAGATGCTGCCCAGATATGACAACAGTGTCAGTCTGCACCCAACCCTGAAAGACGCTTGGGGAATTGCACAGCTACATATTGATTGTGAATGGTCGCAGAATGAGCAGGCCATGGGCGAAGCTGCCGGTGAGACGTGTCGGACGTTGTTTGAAGCTGCGGGCTACGACGATATCAAGGTGTATGTCGGTGGCAAACCACCGGGTAACGGTAATCATGAAATGGGCACCGCAAGAATGGGGCGCGATCCAAAGACATCTGTGTTTAACGGCCACAACCAGGCGCACGATATTGGGAATCTGTTCTGTACCGACGGAGCAACCATGTGCTCCAGCGGGTCTCAAAATCCGTCGTTAACGTTCATGGCGATGACGGTGAGAGCCGTTGACTTCGCTGTGAATGAACGTCGTAACAAGAGGCTATAGTCGAGGATGCCGAAACAGCAAACCTGTCGAGACGCGATCACGCGCCGGTATCTGCACGTCGGTAAAACGAAACAACGCGTGGTGCATATGTATTGCGCCGGCGCGGGCCCTGCGTTGTTCTTGCTGCATCCATCGCCCGCGTCGGGCTCGGTGTTCAAAGCGCTATTGCCGTTAGTCGCCGCGCATGCGTCGGCCTATGCGATTGATACGCCAGGTTATGGTTTTTCCGATCCACTGGATAGTTGCGTTGATGATCTGATGCCTTACGTCATCGCTATTGATGACATTCGCGCTGCATTGGGTATCGAGAAAATAATGATTTACGGCGCTGCGACCGGTTCGCAGATTGCGGCAGAATATGCAAAGACGTTTCCTGACAGGTGCCATGCGCTGATTTTGGACAGCGTTGCGGATTTTCCCGCCGAAGAATACGCGTCATTAGTCGACAACTATTTCACGGATCTGACACCAGATTTCGCCGGTGGCCATCTGGCGCGCGTCTGGTCAATGTCGTTAGATACGCTACGGTTTTTCCCCTGGCATATGCGAACGCAAAGCGCGCGCGTGAACATGCCATTGGACGACGTCATGCCAATTGAGCAGATGGCGCTACAGTTTTTGCAAGCGGGTGCTAACTATCATCTGGCGTATGCCGCCGCATTTCGGAATGAGCGCGCCACAGCACTGCAGTCTTTGCAAGTCCCCACGAGCATCATTCGTTGGGAGGATAGTTTGATCAAGGCTTATGCGGATCGCTTCGACGCTTATGAATGGCCCGATCATGTGCGGATGTGTCGCTGCGAAGGTGGATTGGACGCACGGCATGCGGCGATTGTTGATTGCCTGAAAACCTACGCTCGGGACTGCTCGGAGACCAAGCTAACGTGCACGGCAAGTAATGCCGGTCGACGTTTGATTGTCACGTCGAATGGTGCGCTCAGTGTTCGCGTGTCTGGCAGCGCCGATTCGGATACAACGACGTTGCTGTTGCATGATATTGGTAGCTCGGCTGAGCGTGCATGCAGCGAATATTTGACCGCGGGGGTTGCGTGTGGGTGGATCGTGCCTGACTTGCCGGGTCACGGGGCTAGCGACTGCGTTGAACCTGCGACTGATGACTTTGTGACCTGCGCGACATCCTCTTTGCTCGAGATGCTTCGTGCATTCGAGGTGGATCGTGTTCGCGTCGTTGCGATTGGTGAATCGCATGCGATCGCATTGGCGATGCTTGCTAACGACCCGTGCATTACATCGGTGTCGCTGCTCAACCCGCTGTGCGCTACTACGCCGATATCGCTGGCGGCGAGTTTCGACGGACATCACTTGCTGCGAGTCTGGCACCAACTCAAAAATCGACAACTATATGCGCGCGTTGATGAAGATGGGTTCGCTGAGCCACTCAGCGGTGAGCCGCAGGCCGGAACGATGCAACTAAATCGCCAACTCGTTGACCTGTTACTTAGCGCGAACGTCTATTCCGACGCGCTAGCATCGTGCCAACGGCGTGACGCCAATGCGGTGTTCTCTGAGTATGCAGGTCAGGTGCAGATCGCGCGTACTGATGGCACAACGACGGCAGATGCATCTTTGCGCACGTTTCGCGCGCCACCGTACATTAAGACGGTTCGCTGGTCGTACAATCAAGCTGGCGAAGGTGCCTCGAACGACTGACTCGTTTTATGAACTTGCTCAAGGAGCGCCTTTGCAGCTGGCGTCATCGGTCGATCGGTGCTGGTCACCAGGCACGCGTGACGATGTACGGTCGGTGCATTGAGATCAAGTGTCGTAATTGCATAACGGTGGCGGGCGAGGTCGTTATTGACCAACGCAGGCGATGTCATCGTGACAAAATCATTTTGCGCCATCAGTTTCATACCAATGCGGTAGGCGTCGGAGCCAATAAACTGATCGGGCGGTGGCAAACCGGCGGCATTAAAAGCGTCGATAATGACATCGGTATCCGACGGTCGTGAGTAAGGCACGACCCATGTGTAACCGATGAGGTCGCGCAGCGAGAGTGCGCTTTTTTCGGCTAGCGGATGCTTTGCGCTGCATGCAATCACGTCGTATGCAGAGTAGATGGTTTGAGCTGAAAAACCGGCTGCTAACTCATAGCCGCCAACGCCGACGCAAGCAAAATCCAACTCACCGTTGTAGAGACGTCGCAAGATGATTTCGGAGTAGCCCTCGACAAGATTGATTCTGACGCGCGGGCGCTCTGCATAGAATTGACTGACGGCAGTCGCAAGGATATCGGCAGCGAACGTCTCGCCAATGCCAATGGTGACCACACCCGATTGCGCGTCGCGTAGCCCGCGCAGCGTGAGCCGCGCGCGCTTGTCTGCTGCCAACTGTGCGTGTGCGTGGTTGACCAGTGTGCTGCCGTACTCGGTCAGCCTTGTTGTGCCTCCTGGTGCGCGCTCAAACAGGCGCACTTCGAGTTCGCCTTCCAGGCCAGAAAGGCTCTTGCTCAGCGCTTGTTGCGTCAAACCAAGCGCACGCGCCGCGCCGGCAAGCGTGCCGTGTTCTACGACGGCCAAAAAGCGTTCAAGTTGCTTAAGCTCCATGCCAGCTAGTGCATTTCCTCACCACCGCTGACGTTGATCGCTTCACCGGTAATGTAGGCCGCCGCATCGGAGGCAAGAAAGGCGCAGACGGATGCCGTGTCTTCCGGCAGTCCGACACGGCCGAGCGGAATGCGCGAACGAATACCATCGCGATACGCTTCCACGCTCATGCCTCGAAGTTTGGCGAAGTACTCGTTTTGGGTTTTACCTAACTCTGTTGTGACGTGGTTCGGACAAACCGCGTTAACGGTGATGGCATCGGGCGCAAAATCGATAGCAGCACTGCGCGTTAAACCGATCAAACCATGCTTGGATGACACATACGGCGCCATGTGTCGAAAAGCGCTTTTGGCTGCCTGGCTGGCAATGTTAATGATGCGTCCGCCATGCCCTTGAGCGCGCATTTGCGCGGCAGCCGCCTGCGCGCCAAAAAAGGGCCCCGTGAGATTGACATCGATCACACGCCGCCAGTCGTCCGCAGTGAGATCAGCAATAGGTTTCATCAAATAACCGATAGCGGCGTTATTAACGAGCACATCCAATCGCCCGAAAGCGACGACGGTTTGATCAATGAGTGCCTGCACTTGCTGAGGATCACAGACATCACAGGTAACGCTGATTGACTTCACACCATGCGCGGTCATCCGCTCGGCAATCTCGTGCATCTCGTCGCTTGTGCCAACGTTGCCATTATCCTCGGCTTGCGGTGGTGCGCCGATGTCTGTAATCACGACGTTGTAGCCATCTTTGGCAAACCGCTCAACGATCGCCTCGCCAAGCCCACCCTTGCGCCCCGAACCTGTGCAGACCATTACTTTTGCTGACATGAGCACCTCTGGATATAAATCAATAACAACCACGTCATCGGCGGTAAGATACAAAAAATAATTGTGTTTGACAATCCAAAGACAAAAATATATTTTATTGGCAGTATTCTGAATCACTACAGGACGCATGCTGATGACTCAAGAACGACAGCCGCTGGAATTGGCGCCGAATCGTGATGAACAATCTCGCCAATCATTTGCTTCAAGCCTGAGACGTCATGTCCTCATTGATATCGCGGGTGACATGCGTCGCCAGTTCGATGATGTGATACAGCCGCGGCACGAATCAGCATCAGATGCGCCTTTGGCGGATGGGCAGGATGTCCACGAACTCATGAAGAAAGAGCCTGTGTTCAAGTTCTACAGCGCGATTCGGATGAAAGCGCAGGACATGACGTTCGCAGCGGCGCGTGAGCCGCTCGAGCGGGACGTCGACGTTTTGCGCGATGATGCAACGAAATTGCAGCAGGGCAACGTCGCTGCCGGTGGCTCACTCGCGCTCAACGAAGAGCTGGAAGTGCCACGGAACGTGTCTTCAATCGACGTGCATCGGGCGCCGGGTGGTTACACGCTTGAGTTAGACGAAGACGACGTCACTGCCGGTGCGTTGTATGACAACGCCATCGAGATTTTTGCCTTTAAGCAATTCGGTGAAGACAAGAACGACATCGGTATGACGATGGCGAACTACGTGCGGCTTAAGTACCCCGATTTCAAACCATCGCTGATCGTTGATTGTGGCTGCACCGTAGGCCATAACACCCTGCCATGGGCGCAAACGTTTCCCGATGCGGAGGTTCATGGCGTTGATGTGTCCGGCCAGCTATTGCGCTACGCGAGTGCGCGAGCCGGTCAGCGCGATGTGGGCGTGCATTTCAAGCAGATGAACGCGACCGCGTTGGACTATGCAGACAATTCTGTCGATGTGGTATTTTCCTCGATGTTCCTGCACGAGCTTCCGCTCAAAGACATCCGCGCATTCCTGGCGGAAGCCTATCGTGTGCTGAAGCCTGGCGGCTTACTGTTGAATATGGAGTTGCCACCGAACTCTGCAATGGGTCTGTATGAAAGTTTCTATCTCGACTGGGATAGCTTTTACAACAATGAACCGTATTACAAAACCTTCCGGGATCAGGACTACCCAGGTCTTATTGATGAAGCTGGTTTTGGCGCTGATGCGTTTTTGGAAGTGACGTTGCCGCGCTACACGTTCGTCGGTGAGTCTGCCTTCGCGGCGGATATCGACGCGCCGACAGTGTTCAACAGTCAGACTGGTCGCATGGATCCTAAAGGTACCCGTTGGTATGCATTCGGCGGCTGGAAAAATACATAACAGGAATTGCGACGATGTCACAAATACGTTCTGAGGAGATGCCGCGCAAGGCACGCGGTAAGCGCGCAAGATTCTTCGAGGCCGAAGGCGTTGATGAGTTGCTAACGATGGTCATTGAGCTCACGTCTCAGGTTTCTGCATTACGCGAGCGTCAGTATGTGACTGAAAAGGTACTCTCGCAAAAAGGTATCGATGTCTCGGATGCGATAGAGCACTACCAATGGACCGACAGCGATGAGCAAATCATGGGCGTTGAGCGTGAACGTTTGTTGCACGCTGTGCTGGGCAATGTGACGCCGCCGCCAGCTGCTGGCAGCGACGACGCGACGACACGCCGCAGCTCGGTTACGTAGGCCGCATCCGGTTTGTCGGCAAAGACGCAGAGCGCCTACCCGACGCTCAATAGTCCTTTAAAGCTCGGTGGGATCGAAGTGCGCAATCGACTTGCACACGCGTCGATCGTGACCAAATTCATTCGTGATCACCTTCCAACAGACGCCTATCTGAATTACGTAGAAACGCGATCACGCGGCGGCACCGGACTGTTCATCACTGAGCCGTTGGCGATGACTGCAGAGAATCGCGTTGGACATCGATTGCGTGTTTGGGACGATCAGAATCTGGATTCGCTCAAACAAGTCGCTGAACTGGCCGAAAAACACGATACGAGAATTTTCGGACAAGTTCAGGATCCAGGGCGGGGGCGACATGAAGTCGGCCGCAATAATGGCGCGGTTGGCGCTTCTGCATTGCCGGATGATTTGAGTTGGACAGTCGCGCGCGTGCTGTCGCCAGCCGATATCGAACGCATGGTCGAAGCGTGGGCAGAGGGTGCTTACCGGATACAACGCGCCGGATTTACCGGTGTCGAGATTTCCGCGGGTCACGGACATCTGTTTCATCAGTTCTTATCGCCATGGTCAAATCAGCGAGAAGATCAGTACGGCGGAGATGTGGCTGGCCGAGCGCGTTTGTTGATTGAGCTGATTGCTGCGATTCGCAGCCGCTGCGGCGCCGCGTTTGGCATCGGCGCAAAACTACCAGGCGATGACGGTGTCGCGAATAGTATCGATCTTGATGAGGCTGCGCGCATCACATCGCATGTCGCCGAACACGCCAGCATTGACTACTGGACGTGGGCATGGGGGGCACACGCCAATTCTTTGTGGCGTCATTTGCCTGATGCGCATGGCGAGCGACATCCGTATCTCGACAAGATTCGTGAGTTGCGGCGTGCATCACCAGGAATTGCTGCAGGCGCTTTAGGCTACATCACGGATCCGAACGAATGCGAAAAAGCGCTGACGGATGGCACCGCAGACTTGGTGTTTCTCGGGCGACCTTTGATTACTGATCCGGCATTCGGGCGCAAGACTGCGACTGGACAAGAGGCGACCATCCGCTATTGCGTGTCCTGCAATACCTGTTGGCGTGCGATTATTGAAGGTGGTCAGCTGCAATGCGACAACAACCCGCGTGTTGGTGAGGCCACGGAAGACGCCGACGCGTTAGCGCCAACGTCGAGCCACAAACGTGTTGTTGTTGTCGGCGGCGGCATCGCCGGACTGGAAGCGGCGCACACTGCCGCAGCGCGCGGCCATACCGTAACGTTGTTCAGTATGTCCGATGAGTTTGGCGGCAAGACGAGACTACACGCAGAACTGCCGGGCGGCGAGAATCTGAGTAGCATTTACGACTACCAATTCCTCACAGCGAAGCGACTGGGTGTCACATTCGAGGCCAATACACGCGCCAGTATCGCTGACATCCGCGCGCTGAATCCTGATGTCGTATTGCTCGCAACGGGCGCTACGATGACGACTCCGTTGTGGGTGCCGGAAGAGTACGCATCGGAAGGGCTCGTGCCAGATGTGCGTGAGATCGCCGTTGAGTTACTCGGACGTAGCGGCAAAGAGCCTGGCAGGGCATTGCTGGTCGATCGTGATCACACCGAAATGACCTACGCGGTGGCGCAGCTGATGGCGGATCGTTTCGAACACGTGACGATAGTGACGCCAAGAGAGAGAATCGCGTCAGACGTATCGCTGATCAACCGACAGGGCATTTATCATCGGCTCATGCACTTGGGGGTTGAAATCGTTACCAATGCTGAGCCACACAATCTGGATGCGCTAGATGAGGACGCTGTCGACGTGGTTAACGTCTGGAATCAGGCACCACAGCGAATCGATGACGTTATTGCGTTGACGTACGCGACGGCGCGCGCGCCAAATCATCGTCTTGTGCCGGAGCTTGAACAAGCGGGTATTGCATACGAGCTTATCGGCGATTGTCGTGCGCCACGTAGCGTGCTGGCAGCGACTTCGGAAGGCTATCACGCCGCACTCGCTTTGTGAGGCGATGCGCGCATCAGTGCGCCGTCCAACCGCCATCCACCACAAGGCTGTGTCCTGTGACCATGCCGGCTCGATCCGAGAGCAGGTACGTGACGGCGTTCGCGATGTCCTCGACGGTCGCCAGCCTGCCACTCGGGATCATGTTCAAAACGAACGCGCGGAATTCCGGCTGTTCGAGCATCGATTTGGTCAGCGGCGTTTCAACGAACGTAGGTGCCACAGTGTTAACGCGGATACGCGAAGACGCGAGTTCGACCGCACACGCTTTGCTAAGACCTTCGACCGCGTGTTTGGTCATGCAATAGACGCTACGATCACGCGCACCAACGTGCGCCATTTGCGAGGACATATTCACGATACTGCCGGCAACATCACAGCGCAGCATGGATTGCACGGCGGCACGCGCGACTTTGAAAACGGCAATGATGTTGAGATCGACAATCTCATGCAGCGCATCATCGTCAACCGATTCGAATGGTTGCGGTTTGTTGCCACCCGCGTTGTTAACGACCAATGAGAGTCCGTCAAGCGCTGCGATGCGTTGATGCAACGCAGGATCAGTCACGTCGGCCTGCCATGTCTCTATGCGACCACTGCTATGGCGCGCGACCTGTGCCAGATCAGACGCTGTGCGCGCAATGGCGATGACACGTGCGCCGCCATCAGCAAGTGCTTCGGCGCATGCGCGACCAATACCGCGCCCGGCGCCTGTCACCAGTGCCAACTGGTTTTCAAAAAGTGCAGTCATCTATGCGGACCTCCGGTCGTTGCGTCAGCGTTCATTATTGCCTAGCATCCTCGTCAATTGATACACATCGGCGCACCTATCATGGCAAATTCGGCGACGCATTCAGACGGCCCCGACTACGTAATTTTTATTCCTGGCATGCTGTGCGATGAGCGCTTGTTCGAGGGTATGACGGACGGCTTACAGGTTGCGCATCATGTGGCGTCAGTGAGTGGTGCGGCGACGATAGCCGACATTGCTGAACGCATCCTTGCCGAAGCGCCACCGCGGTTCGCTGTTGTCGGTTTGTCGATGGGCGGTATTGTTGCGATGCATCTCTGGCGCATCGCACCAGATCGCCTCTCGCATATGATGCTTCTGAACACGACGCCCGATGCAGATGCACCGGGTGGTGGTGCAACCGCGCTCGCACACATCGCGGCTCAGATGGCTGGGGGTGAGGGGCATAGTATTGTCGATACCATACACAAGCTCTATCTCGGTTCGAACGCGAGCGAGAGCGATGTCTTACCCGAGCTGATGATCAGCATGGCTCAGTCTGTCGGTATCGAAGCGCTGGGCGTGCAAGCGCTGGCGCTAGCGAGCCGCGCGGATAGCAATGAACTGTTACCGACGATCAGCATACCGACAACGATTGTTTGTGGTGATCAGGACAAGTTATGCAGCGAGGCGGGTCATCAAAAAATGGCAGCAGCGATTCCTGGATCCTGGTTGGTGGTCATCGAGGGCTGTGGGCATATGTCCGCCATTGAGGAGCCCGGCGTCGTCGCCGACGAAATGCTTGCCTTGTTTGCGCGATAACGTGCGTCACTAGCCAGCACGCCTGCCGGTCTGCGCCGTTCGTCCATTTGATTACAACCGCGTGATTACGCCAGCGTTGTTCTTCGGGAAGTCATAGCCCACCACGCGCCTCGCGACGTGCAAGATGCTCGCCCAGTCCGGTGTCTCTGCCTCTATGGTGAGCATGCCGCACGTCGGCATTTCGGTGACGAGATTGTCTGACAACATTTGTGCGAATTCAGAGATGCCCGGGTTGTGGCAGACAATCAAGACGTGATGAAAGCTCTCGTCCTGACGCGCTAACGTATTGAGAATGGTTTGTGGTCCTGCCAGATACAGTTCGCGTTCGCGGTGGATAAATTCAACCGGGAACCCGAGCGCACCAGCGACCATTTTACAGGTCTGTGAAGCGCGATGGGCGGTGCTTGTCATCAGCAGCGAAGGGCGGATACCCCGCGCACGCAAACGTTTGCCCATTTCCGGCGCATCGCGCTCGCCGCGCTGGTTGAGCGGGCGATCGTGATCGGAAAGATCAGGATCGTTCCAGTCAGATTTCGCGTGCCGTAGTAGCGTCAGCGAATGCGTCTTCAGCGCCATGGTTCAGTACATCATTCCGGTCTGTAAACGCGCTTCCTCGCTCATCATCATGTGATTCCACGGCGGGTCGAACACCAACTCAACAATGACTTCGGCGACGGTTGGCACAATCGCAGCTTTCTGTCTGACATCCTCAACGATGACATCGCCCATACCGCAGCCAGGTGCTGTGAGCGTCATGTCGACTTCGATACGGCGTTGGTCATCATCAATCTTGTGCACCTCAACGCGATACACCAAACCGAGCTCGACAATGTCGACCGGAATTTCGGGGTCATAACAGGTTTTCAATTGTCGCCAGATAATTTGCTCAAAGTCATCTTCGGTGATGTTCTCGGGTACTTCGGGCGGTTTTACGGGCTCTTTACCCAATGCGTCAGCATCTTTTCCGTCGATACGAAACAGGCTGCCTTCAAGGTAGATCGTAAAATTGCCGCCGAGACCCTGAGTGATATAGCCGTTGCTACCTTTGCGCAGATTGACGGTCATACCGGCAGGGATGATCACCGCGTCAACGTCGCGTTGTAGAGTAAAAGGCTCGCTATCGTTTGAGTACATAGTAGTGCTATTCAGTTGATACAGTCGTTGTGTTGTTATTGCCCGCGATGACGCTCGCCGCCGCATGCCATGCGAGTGTCGCGCATTTGATGCGCGAAGGATACCGGCGAACCGCACCAAGCGCGGTCACAGGTGCGTCCGGCTGCGATGCCAGCATTGCGGGTTGCTCGGCTGGTATGGCAAACAAAGACAGTACATCATCCAGCAGACTCGTCGCCTCGTCTCGCGATACGCCGCTGAGCATGTCGCTCATCATTGACGCCGAAGCGACGCTGATAGCGCAACCGCTGCCTTCGAAAGACACATCCGAAACGGTGGTGTCGTTTAACGTTAGATACACGGTCAGCTTGTCTCCGCAGAGCGGGTTGTTGCCTTCACACACACAAGTCGCGTCGTCGACGACGCGTCGATGCACAGGGTTGCGCGAGTGATGAAGGACCTGTTCGCGGTAGAGGTTCTGTAAGTCATCTTGGCTCAACGAAACATCCGTCTCACGTCCTCGAGTGCTTCGATCAACGCATCAATATCATCTGTGTTGTTATAGAACGCGAGCGATGCGCGCGCCGTGCCCGGAACGTCAAAGTACTGCATGATCGGCATTGCGCAATGGTGGCCGGTGCGAATTGCGACACCTTTTTGGTCGACAATGGTGCCAAGATCGTGTGGATGAACGTCATCCATCAGGAATGACACAACGCTGGCTTTGTGCGGTGCTGTTCCGATCAAGCGGATGTCGTCGCAGTCGCTGAGTTGTTGCGTGAGATAATTCAATAGTGCGTGCTCGTAGTCAGCTATGCGCTGCATGCCAATCCCGAGCAAGTAATCGCAGGCGGCACCAAGACCAATCGCGCCAACGATATTGGGCGTGCCGGCCTCAAATTTATAGGGCAGCTCGTTGTAGGTCGTCCCGTCAAAGCTCACTTCGCGAATCATGTCGCCGCCACCTTGCCATGGTGGCATGGCATCCAGCAGTACCTCGCGACCGTAGAGCACGCCGATACCGGTCGGCCCTACCATCTTGTGTGCGGAAAACACGAAAAAATCCGCGTCCAGCTTACGGACATCGACAGGCGTGTGCGGTACGGCTTGCGCGCCATCGACCAAGACTGGGATATCAAGGGTGCGCGCATGCGCAATGATTGTCTCGAGCGGCAGAATCGTGCCCAGTGCGTTCGACACAGATGAAATGGCGAGTATCACTGTCCGCTCATTCAACAAGTCAGTGACGGCTTGTGCATCTACGCTCCCGTCATCATTGACTGGCGCGACGCGCAGTGTAACGTCGTGCTTCGCGGCCAGCATCTGCCAGGGCACAATATTCGCGTGATGCTCAAGGTGCGTGACGACGATCTCATCGCCGGCTTTGAGCTTGGGCTCAACGAAGCTCTGTGCGACAAGGTTGATACCCTCTGTCGTGCCACGTGTGAAAATGATCTCGTTAATGCTAGCTGCACCAATGAATCCGCGCACCGTTTCACGAGCGCCTTCATAAGCACTGGTGGCGCGATGGCTGAGCGTGTGAACGCCGCGGTGTACGTTGGCATGATCATGGGTCTCGTAGTGCAGCATGGCATCGATCACAGGTTGCGCGCGCTGTGACGAGGCTGCGCTGTCGAGATAACTCAGCGTGTGCCCGTTCACTTGTTGTGCCAGGGTCGGAAAGTCTGCGCGCAATGCACTGATGTCCTGTTCCGGTGTCGGCGATGCCAGGGTCGTGTTAGCCAGTGCCGTCATTATTCAATATCCATTGCAGTGAAGTTCGGGATTTCATCCGCGATCATGGTTTGTGCCGCTTCGCGTAGCGTCGGGTCGGCGATGTCTTTTATGAGCTCGCGGCAAAAGGCGAACGTCAGTAATTGCGTCGCAGTGTCATGATCGATACCACGTGAGCGCAAGTAGAACACCGAGGCATCGTCGAGCTGTCCGACTGTTGCCCCGTGCGCGCATTTCACGTCGTCAGCGTAAATCTCAAGTTCGGGCTTTGTGTCGATTTCAGCATGATCAGAGAGCAACAGATTCTTGTTCGATTGCGCGGCGTCGGTGCCGTCGGCGCCCTCATGAACGTACACTTTGCCATTGAACACGCCACGGCTGTGTTCGCGAAGCACTCCGCGGTAATCCTCGGAACTCGTCGTGTCACGTGCAACGTGATTCACCTGGGTGTGATTATCGACATGTTGTTTGCCATCGGTGAGATACACGCCGTTCATTGTGACATGCGCGCCGGGTGCATTCAGGCGAACATTCAGGTCGTTGCGCACCAGCGCGCCACCGATATCCAATGTCAGGGCATGCAGCGCGGCGTGCTCATCGAGCGTCGCATCGATGCGCGTGGCAATCAATGCATCAGCGTTGGTGTTCTGCAAACGGTACCAATGCAACCGGGCAGCATGATCCAGGTGTGCGGTAACAACACTACTGTGCATGTGTTCTTCGCCGGTCGCAGCCAACACGTGTTCAGCGATGACAAGTTCGCTGTCCTGTTCTGCATTCAGTGTGATTCGCACCTGTGACAGCACGCGCGACGCGTCGGCAAGGTGCACGATATGCAGTGGTGTCTCGACGCGCGTGCCGGCAGCGATTGTCAGGTCGATTCGTGTCGTCGGCAACGCGTCGTTGAGTAGCGCCATGGCATCATCAGGTGTGGCGTTGAAGCTATGCGGCGCTGTGGTTGCATCCGTCAAGGTCACACCGGCAGGTACTTTTGAGTGATTCGGGTCAAGCTTTCCATCGATGATGACCAACGCATAGACGGCTTTGAATGCAATCTGCCATTGCTCCAGATTCTGCTGGATGCGGGTATCGTTCGAGCTAGGTGTTTCAGCCTCTGCGAATGCGCGCAATGCGAAGTCAACATACGGCGTCGCGCGCGTGTACTTCCAGCGCTCCACCGTGCGATCGGGGAAACCGCCGGCCAACAGTGCGTCAAGCGCTTGCTGTTGATGTTGTGTTGCGTTTGGGAAGCGCTCATTCAACGCGTTCTGTAACGGCGTCAGATTCATGCGGCGGCTTCCTCTAGGACCCAATCATAGCCGCGCGCTTCCAACTCCAGCGCGAGCGATTTGTCACCAGAACGAATGATGCGGCCGTTCGCCAGTACGTGGACATGGTCAGGTACGATGTAATCAAGCAAGCGCTGGTAGTGTGTCACCATCAAGAATGCGCGCGACGGGTCACGTAGCGCATTGACGCCGTTTGCGACGACTTTCAGTGCGTCGATGTCCAGCCCCGAGTCTGTTTCATCCAGAATGCACAACGCGGGTTCCAAAACGGCCATTTGGAAGACTTCGTTACGCTTTTTCTCGCCGCCAGAGAAACCTTCATTGACACCGCGGTTGAGAAAGCTCGGATCCATCTGCATGAGTTTCATTTTCTCTCGCGCAAGTTTCATAAAATCAACCGCGCTGATTTCAGACTCACCGCGCGCTGCGCGCACAGCGTTGAGTGCGGCGCGCAATAGATAGGTGTTATTGACGCCGGGAATCTCGACGGGATACTGAAAGGCGAGAAAGACACCGGCGCGCGCGCGTTCTTCAGGTTCGAGCTCGGTAAGATCCTGACCGTTGAACGTGATGCTACCGCCGGTGATTTCATACTCATCTCTACCGGCCAGCACATTGGCCAGCGTACTTTTTCCCGAACCATTCGGTCCCATGATTGCGTGTACTTCACCGGCACCGACGCTCAGTGTGAGTCCGTTCAGAATCGGTGTGCCATCGACACTGGCTGAAAGGTCTTTTATTTCGATCATTGGATTGCTCATTTACCCTACAGCCCCTTCAAGGCTGACATTCAAAAGTGCTTGTGCTTCTACTGCGAATTCCATCGGTAATTCGCGGAACACGTCTTTACAAAAACCATTCACGATCAGATTGACCGCATCTTCTTCGCCGATGCCACGTTGACGGCAATAAAACAGTTGGTCGTCCGCGATTTTCGACGTTGTCGCTTCGTGCTCGACTTTGGCGCTCGCGTTTTTGACTTCCATGTAGGGGAAGGTGTGTGCGCCGCATTCGCTGCCGATCAGCAGCGAATCGCATTGCGTGTAATTCCTCGCACCTTTGGCTTGCGGCATGATTTTGACGAGACCCCGGTATGCGTTTTGAGCACGTCCGGCAGAAATACCTTTGGAAATAATCGTGCTCTTGGTGTTTTCGCCGATATGAATCATCTTCGTGCCGGTATCTGCCTGCTGGCGGTTGTTTGTAACAGCGACGGAATAGAATTCACCAACGGAGTTGTTGCCACGCAGTACGCAACTCGGATATTTCCACGTAATGGCAGATCCTGTCTCGACTTGAGTCCATGAAATTTTGGAGTTGTCGCCACGACAGTCGCCGCGTTTGGTGACGAAATTGTAAATGCCGCCGCGGCCTTCCTCGTCACCGGGGTACCAATTCTGAACCGTTGAGTACTTGATTTGCGCATCGTCAAGGGCGACAAGCTCTACAACCGCGGCATGCAGTTGGTTCTCATCGCGCATCGGCGCGGTACAACCCTCAAGATAGCTGACGTGGCTACCTTCCTCGGCGACGATCAGCGTGCGCTCAAACTGACCGGTGTTGACCTCATTGATCCGGAAGTAGGTCGACAGCTCCATCGGGCAACGCACGCCTTTTGGAATGAAGACAAAAGAGCCATCACTGAACACAGCAGAGTTGAGCGCAGCGAAATAGTTATCACGTTGCGGCACGACACTGCCCAGGTATTTCTTAATAAGTTCAGGGTATTCGCGAACAGCCTCCGAGAATGAGCAGAAGATCACGCCGGACTCAGCGAGTTTGTCGCGAAAAGTGGTGGTGACCGAGACGCTGTCGAAAACCGCATCGACCGCGACACCGGCGAGCCGCGCGCGTTCGTGCAGCGGAATACCCAGCTTGTCATAGGTTTCCAGCAGTTTCGGGTCGACTTCGTCGAGACTTTGCGGTTTGTCTGCGTCTTTTTTCGGCGCTGAAAAATAAGAAATGTCGTTGTAGTCGATCGGTGGGTGAGAAATCTGTGCCCAATCGGGTGGCGTCATCTCAAGCCAGGTACGGTATGCCTTGAGGCGCCATTCGAGCATGAACTCGGGCTCCTGTTTTTTTGCGGAAATCGCACGTACGACCGATTCATCCAACCCTGGTGGAAAGGTGTCGGACTCAATGTCAGTGACAAACCCGTGCTTGTATTTTTGATCGACAAACGTATCGATGTCGTTGCTGTTGGTGCTCATTGCGGTCCTTATTGATCGCGCTGCATTGCAGGTTGTCGGGAAAGCGATTTGCGCGCGCCGAACATCGGGCGCAACGGTATTGTCTGCGGTAGTTTATGGTTTCGACGCATGTCGTCCAGACTGATGGCATCGAGACCGTCGCGAATACTCGCGCTGATTTGCTGCCAGGCAGAGCCGACGCCACACACCGCTTCCAGATCGCACTGGGCATCGTCAGACGCGCAGGCCGTTAACGCTACCGGGCCTTCTATCGCATCGATGATCGAGACTGCGCTGATATCTTGTGCTGGCCTGGCGAGACAATAACCGCCCTGGCTGCCGCGATGAGAGGTCACAAGGTCTGCGCGCGCCAAAGATTTCAGCAATTTACTCACTGTCGCCGCACCGATGCCGGTGCGCGTGGCGAGATCACTGGCACTTGTAGGTGTGTGTGGCGCACGCGCAAGCTCGGCCAACATGAGTGTGCCGTAATCTGTCATTTTACTGATTCTGAACACTGCTTAGCCTCACACAGAACACCAATTGGGACTATTTTAGTCCTAATCAGTCACCCGCTCAATAGCTGCGAATACGTACAGAACGTTGACAGTGTTGCTATAATGCACTTAACGCTGAGTTCTTCAGTGAGTTTGTCTGAAACACTAGTAAAAACAGTGTCGCCAAAATACAACAGTTCAGGTGTTCACCGCTCCAAAAATGCGCTGGCACCCGTACGCTTTGCATGTTCTTATTGTCGTAATGAATCCAGAAAACATAGTCGAAATTGACGATCTGCATTATTCGCGAGGCAACCGGCCGATCTTTACCGGTTTGAATCTGCACATCCGTCGCGGGGAAGTGACTGCGATCATGGGCCCGAGCGGTACCGGTAAAACCACGCTGTTGCGTCTGATTACCGGGCAGCTGATTCCGGATCGCGGCCGGGTGCGCGTGGATGGTCAGTGGTTGGGTGAGCTACGCCGTGCCGGGCTTTACAAGCTGCGGCGCGATATTGGCATGTTGTTCCAGAACGGCGCCTTGCTGACGGATCTCAATGTCTTTGAAAACGTCGCTTTTCCGTTGCGTGAACACTACGAACTACCGGAACGTCTGATTCGTCACATCGTGCTGACGAAACTGCACGCAGTGGGCCTGCGCGGTGCCGCTTACATGGAGCCCACCGAATTGTCCGGAGGCATGGCCCGACGAGTCGCGTTGGCGCGGGCGATGGCGACAGATCCGAAAATTCTGATTTACGATGAACCGTTTGTCGGTCTCGATCCAATTTCCATGGGCGTCATCGTGCGGCTGGTGCGTCGGATGAACGATGCATTGAGCATCTCGTCGATTGTCGTCAGCCATGACGTTCAGGAAATTAGCTCGGTCGCGGATCGCAGCTATCTTATTTCCGAAGGCAAAGTCGCCGCATCTGGCAGCCCGGATGAGCTCAGTAATGCGCCGTCGGAACTTGTTCGCCAGTTCATGCACGGCATGGCAGACGGTCCGGTGCCGTTTCATTTCCCGGCGCCGGATTACGCGAGCCAGTTGTTCAGCGACGCATCCAAGAAAGGGCGCAAGAACGATGCGTGATTTGTTCGATGCATTGGGCGGATTTTTGCGCACGTTTGGCGCGCTTCAATTGTTCTTTATGCGCTTGCTGGCAGAGTCGCCGCGCGTCTTGATGCGTCCGGGTCTGGTTTCCCGGCAAGTATTTAACACAGGTGCGCTATCACTCGTTCTCATCATGGTGTGCGGGTTCTTCGTCGGGGCCGTCATCGGTTTGCAGGCGTACAGCAACCTGGCGCGCTTTGGTGCTGAAGATCAAGTCGGTCCGTTTTCGGCGCTATCCTTGATGAAAGAGCTCGGTCCCGTGATTACCGCGCTGCTGTTCGCTGGCCGTGCTGGCACGGCGCTGGCTTCTGAAATCGGTTTGATGCGAGCCACCGATCAATTGTCAGCGATGGAAATGATGGCGGTAGATCCGGTCATTCGTGTGGCAGTGCCACGGTTCCTGGGTGGCGTCATATCGATGCCTTTGTTGACGGCGATATTTACCTGCATCGGGATGTTAGGTGCTTATGTGGTCGGTGTGCCGTTGATGGGGCTTGATGGTGGCGCGTTCTGGTCGGAGTTGCAGCAAGGCGTCGGCAAAGTCGACGTCTATGAGGGCATTATCAAGGGCGTGGTGTTCGGAATCGCGGCGAGCCTTATTGCGGTCTGGGAGGGCTACAACGCTGTGCCTACCGCCGAAGGTGTCGGTCGCGCCACCACACGCACCGTAGTCATTACGGCAGTAGTGATTTTGATTTTTGATTTTATGATTACGGCGATTGCCATTAGTCAGGGGTAGCAAAGCTATGCAACAAACTAAAGCAGTAGAAATCGGCACCGGCGCATTTGTCGCGCTCGGGTTCGCCGCGTTGTTTTTTCTGACCACGCAGACCACCAATCTGCAGTCGTTCGATCAAGGCTCGTATCAAATAACGGCGCGCTTTGAGAATATTGGCGGACTCAAGGCGCGTTCGCCGGTCAGCATGGCAGGCGTCAAGATCGGTCAAGTCGAGTCCATAGAGTTTGACCCTGTCGACTTCAATGCGGTCGTAACAATGAATATCGATGCGCGTTACACCGAGCTGCCAGATGACTCCGATGCCAGCATTTTGACAGCTGGGTTGCTCGGATCGCAGTACATAGGCTTGCAGGCCGGCGGTTCGGACATATATCTGGAGGAGGGCAGCGAGTTGTTGTTTACTCAATCAGCTGTCGTGCTGGAGAACCTGATCGGCAAGTTTTTGGTGAACTCCGGCGACTGAGGTTGTCTGAACGACTAACAGAACTCGAGGAAGTAAAGATGCACCAACCTACCATTGTTTCTGTGCGCGGCCTGTTCGCGTTGATTGCGGTGTCGTTATTGACGGCGGTTGCACCTGCCTACGCTGAAAACGACACCCCGATGGCCGTGATTACCGGCGCCGTTGATGACATCAAGGCCGGGCTTGGCGACCGGCGGGGTGATTTCGAGGAAGACGAGGCTGCACTGCTCACGTTTGTGGATGGTCTTTTGTCGCCGCGGTTTGATCGCAACTACGCCGGGCGTCTTGTCCTGGGCCAACATTGGAAAAAGGCAGACACCGAGCAAAAGAAACGTTTCATCGCCGGGTTTTACAGTGCAATGTTAGGGCGTTACGCAGCAGGTATTCTTGAGTTTCAGGAAGATCGCGTTGAGATTCTGCCCGCACGTGGCAAAGGCGACGACAAGAAAAAACGCGCCATTGTGCGTACGATTGTGACGCTCGATAACAACGAACAAGTGCCGGTCAACTATGGTTTGGTGCAGCGTGGTGAGAGTGGCTGGAAAGTGTACGACGTCAACATCGAAGGTATTTCATACATTCGCAATTTCCGGGCCGAGATTGACAGTGAAATCAAGAAAACCAGCCTTGATGCAGTGATTGAGCGGCTCGAAAAAGAAGCGGCCGGCAGCTAATGAGCGACATCACGCTTTGCGATGACGGCGATGGGCACTTCCGACTTGAGGGCGTCCTGACGTTCAAAACGGTTGGGCCACTGCTTGATAGTGGTCAAAAGGCCTTTGAGCCTCATAGCCGGATCATTATCGACATGGCGGGCGTGGAAGACTCGGACAGCGCTGGACTTGCGCTGCTCATCGAGTGGGTCACTTGGGCGAACCATAGCGTGCGCGAAATCCGCTACAAGCAAGTGCCGCAGCGAATGGTGAATATCGCGTCGATCAGTGAAGTTGAGGACTTGTTAGACGCGGGAGAGCGTTGGCGCGGCTTTCTTTAGCGGTGCATGCTATTCGAGCTCAGACTCGAAGTCCTCAAGATCAGCATCGAAATCGTCTTCGAGCTCAAAATCCTCGAGCTGTTCTGGCGGTGCGCCGTCGTAGATGACGAAGTTACGATTCTGCAAATACGCCTCTCTGATAAAGACGTAGGGATCGTTTGAGGCGTTGATTTGTTCGTCCAGGGCGAGCAAGCGCGCACGGATTGAGATGATCTGCAGTACGATTAACTTGTCTTCAATGCTGGTGTTGTCGAGGTGGTTGCGGACGTCTAAAGCCTGGTCGGCAGGCAGCGACAGCGCGTCGCGCAGGGTCGACGGGCCAAGAAATGGCAATACGACGTAAGGCCCGCTAGGTACGCCCCATACTGCAAGGGTTTGCCCGAAGTCTTCGTTGTTCGCCGGTAACCCGGCCGGCGTCGCGATATCAAAAATTCCGGCCACGCCAATCGTTGAGTTCAGGACAAAGCGGCCGGTGTCCTGCAAGGCCGTAACAGGTTTGCCTTGCAGCAAATTGTTGACGATAACGACCGGGTAACCGAGGTTGCTAAACACATTGGTGACGCCACGCTCGACGATGTCCGGCGTGATGAACTTGTAACCCTTGGCTAACGGCTTGACGAGCACTTTGTCGGCAGCGTTATTGAAGCCGAACATACCACGATTAAAACCCTCCCAACTGTCCTCAGAAGGCACAGTGCTGCTGGTTGCGCAGCCAGCAAGGCAGGCGGTGACGGCGAGTGTGATTACGGTTGTAACGCGTTTGGCGATCATAGGCGTGTTCCAGCGTTAGCGCGCCGCCGCGAGGCCACGGCGATCTTCCCGACGCACTTCAAGTTTTTGGTCTTCTGTCAGATATTCACCGACGAAATCCGCACGTGCCAAAAACCGTGCGCGTTGTATCGGCGTGGTTTTCGGTAGGCCCGCCCCGCGACGAAGCAACACCACAGCCTGAACCAGGTTACCGATCATGATGTTGTACTCAGCCATATAGTAATGCGCTTCGGCGATTTGCTCGGCATCAATAGCCGCTCTTGCGATCAGCCGGATTTGCTCTGGTGTCGGTGGCACGTTATTGAGCAAGTCGAGTAACAATTCGTGCGCTTTTTCAGCTTGATTGGTTTCCAACAGCACTTCAGCGTGGCGGATGGTCAGAGGGACATTCCTCGGGAACAGTTTCTGTGCCCGCTCGAACGTTTCCAATGCGCTCACTTCCATATCGGCTGCTGTTTGCGCGAGGGCAAGTCCTGTATGAAACGCGATAACTTTGTGTTGGCCTTCTATAAGCCGCTCAAAAATATCGACGGCGATATCAGGGCGATTATCGCGCATCGCCGCAAGCGCACGACCATATTGTTGTGCCCGGGGATCATCCTCATCGTCCTCCCGTTCGCCAAAAACGGCTAACGCTGCTTCCGGGGTGTCACTAAACAATGCTTTTGAACGGGCTTTCATTAGCGCATAGCCCAAGCTATTCGGGCGATCCGAGACTTGATAGCGTCCCGCGCGTGCTTTGGCTTCTGCTGTCCGTGAGCTCGATACGGGATGCGTGCGCAGGTATTCGAACTGCGCGCCCGGACTTAATGAGTTGTTCGTGCGCCGCCCCATGCGTTCAAAGAAATTAGCCATCGCCGTGGCATCGAACCCGGACGCACCGAGTGTTGAAATGCCGACCCGATCCGCTTCGTACTCGTAGCCGCGCGTGAAGTTGATCTGATTTTGAATACTGATCGCTTGAGAGGTGGCGAGCGCGCCTTCCATCAGTTCGCCACCCGCGCCGGTCGCCGCGCCAACGGCAATCGCGCCGAGCAATGCAGCGATCGTAAAGATACTGGCGCGCGAATTGTCGTGGATCGTTCGCGCAATGTGCCGTTGTGTGACGTGGGCGATTTCATGCGCCAACACGCTTGCGAGTTCATCTTCGCTTTCGGTGAGCTCAATCAGCCCCGTATGGATGCCAATAAACCCGCCGGGAAGTGCGAATGCGTTAATACTCGGGTCGTTGACGACGAAGAATTCGAAACTGTAGTCACCATTATTCGCGTTGCCGACCAGCTCGTGACCAATATCGTTAATGTACTCGGTGAGTTCCGGGTCCTGCACGATGCGGCCTTGCTGATGAAACATGCGCATCAGTTGGCGACCAATACGCGCCTCTTCGGTGCGCGGCAGCAACGCATCTGCCGGACTGCCGATGTCTGGCAAATTAAAGGACTGTGCCGACACCATCACCGGTTGCAGCGCAACCAGCAGTGCAACGATTAAGGCTAACGGGTTAGCGCGGCAATAGGGCGAGGGTTTCATAGCGATATCTGACACTCAGCAGGCAGCGTCGTTCCGTCGTTTCAGGCCTTATTGAGCGATTTCGCGGTTTCCAGCACGGCGTCAGCGTGGCCGGCGACTTTTACTTTGCGCCATTCGTGCGCCAGCTTGCCGTCGGCACCGATCAGAAAGGTGCTGCGTTCGATCCCCATCACTTTCTTGCCATACATGTTTTTCTCCTTGATTACGTCGAAGTAGCGACACAGCGCTTCATCAGCGTCGCTGATCAATTCAAACGGCATGTCGTGCTTGGCCTTGAATTTCTCATGAGAGGTCAGTGAGTCGCGGGAGATACCGAAGATCAGCGTATTGGCGCGTTTGAATTTGCTGTGTAGGTTCGTGAAATCAATGCTTTCGTTTGTGCAACCGGGGGTTGCATCCTTCGGGTAGAAATACAAAACGACCTGTTTGCCGCGCAGCGACTTCAGATGAATCTGTTGATCGCTCGTTGCGGCGGCCTTGAAGTCTTTGACTACCCGTTTGAGTGTCGGTGCGCTCATGATCGGTCCTTTAGTTTTTAATCGGCTCAAGAATGCCGTCGATATTCATATGATCGCAGAATTGCAGGAACTCGTCGCGCAGTTGCGCAATGGACAGTGTTGCTGGCATGTGGATCGTGCCCTGAATGCTGAACATGGGCGTACCGGTATGCGCTGCGGCGTAGCTGCGTGTATTCATTTCGCCAATTTCGATGTCGCGGGCGCTGAAGAAACCAGAGACGTTGTAAACAATACCTTCCTGATCCATGCACACGAGGTCTATCGCGTAGGGCACCCGCGGCGGCGCATCTTGTTTGTGGCTTGTTGCGCGGATATCGACCGTCAGATTGCTCTTCTCGGCAAAAGCCGCAAGTGCTTGCTCTAACTTCGCAATCGAATGCCAGTGGCCGGCGACGAGAAACAGCATCGCAAACTCGCTGCCAAGCGCGGCCATACGGCTCTCCAGAATATTGCCCTCGTGCTTCAGGACGACTTGCGAGAGCTCATGGACGACGCCGGTGCGATCAGCGCCGACAGCAGAGATGACAATGAGTTGTGACATAAATACCGACTTGCCTGCGTCAGATCTGCACCAGCGCCTTATTGTACGCGGTTTGATTGCTTGCCGCGAAGCTACGGCTGCGATTACACTCAGCGGCCTTTCGCGATGGAGTTCCACATGTTCAGCGGCAGTATTGTCGCCATTATCACGCCTTTTGTCGCTGGCGAGCAGGTTGATTATGTCGCGTTAGAGCGATTGATCGAGTTGCATGTACGCAGCGGCACGACAGGGATTGTGATTGGCGGCACCACCGGTGAGTCAGCGACGCTGACGTCGAGCGAACATGCTCAGTTGATCCATCGCAGTGTCGAGCTTATCGACGGCAGGATGCACTTGATTGCAGGCACGGGTTCGAATTCGACCGCGCAGACGATTGCGTTGTCGCGTGCCGCCGATATCGACGGCGTCGACGGTTTTCTTTTGGTTGCCCCGTACTACAACAAGCCGCCTCAACGCGGCCTGATAGCGCACTTTGAAGCGATTGCGGACGCGGTCAGCAAGCCAATAATGCTGTATAACGTTCCCGGTCGGACGGTCAGTGACCTGTCGGCGGATAGTGTGGCGCAATTGGCAGCGCATGAGAATATCGTAGCGATTAAGGACGCGACGGGAGATCTGGATCGCTTGGCAGAGCACCAGACGGTGTGTCCGGACGATTTTCGCTATTTCAGCGGGGATGATTTCACCGGCTGCGAGTTTATGTTGCGCGGTGGGCATGGCGTTGTGTCGGTGACCGCGAACGTTGCGCCGTTACTGATGTCGCAAATGTGTGAGTTAGCGATAGCCGGCAAACGCAAACAGGCCCAGGTTATTGACGCACGGCTTGCGGCGTTGAACGAGGCGATGTTTTCAGAGTCGAACCCCATACCAGTAAAGTGGGCGCTGAGCGAGCTTGGTTATGGTGATGGTTCGATTCGCTCGCCGTTAGTAACGCTGGATACTGATAGGCAGGACGATGTGGTCACAGCACTCAAGAATGCGGATTTGATGTAATGGCTAAAACAAGATTGATATTCACAGGCGTCGCGTTTGCGTTGCTGGCAGGTTGCGGTACGCAAGGCGGTTGTGAAACACGTGATGATTATCAGAATGTTGAGCAGATCGGCCAGATTGAAGTGCCTGAAAATCTGGATGGATTGCCGCAAACTGAGCGCTTGCAAATTCCTGTGTCGTCAACGCCGCCGGACGTCGAGGCACGTTGCCTTGAGAAACCACCGCGGTTCTCCGATGACAACACAGCTGCGGGTACCTGACAGGGCGAAACAGCTCAACAAAACAACGGAGAGATGGCTGAGCGGTTTAAGGTGCTCGCCTGGAAAGCGAGTGTACGGTGATACCGTACCGAGGGTTCGAATCCCTCTCTCTCCGCCAACATAGCTAGTAGCGTTCGATGCTGCTAGCGATCCAAGGCCGTTAGGTATCAATACCTTACGGCCTTTTTTTTATGCGAAGTGGGCGCTTATTTTCCGTGCAGATTGGTGTTCATCAGTATAGCGGCACTAATGCACGCTCTTTCTTTATACCGCGTAAAAAAATCTTTAGTAACAGTGGTTTATCGAGTTTTCTGTATCATAGAATCAGGGGGCTTTCATTATCGCAGTCGGCATTGCGGATCGGGCTTTCGCTCAATGAAACCAGTGCCGTGCATTGACCGATCTTGCGAAACGCATCAAAAAGATACCTACCGCCAGAACCGTGATTGGCAAGACCATTGCGGTTGGTCCGTACACAGAGGTCGCGTCGCTCATCAGCACGTTGTAACTCACGTGCGCGACGATGCCGACCAACGAGAAAACGAAAATGAGCTGCGAGACTCGACGGCGCAACAGCAGGGCAACACAGCCGATGGTACCGGCAAATACAGCGACAGCGAATGCGGCCGTCGCCCATGCGGGGATCGTTACATATAGCGCTTGTTCGGCGGCTGGCAACGCCGCAATAGCCGCGGGCGTCATGGTCACCTGCATCAGGTAGGCGGCAACGCCCAGCAGATTCCACAGCAGCGCAAGGCCACTGACAATCCAGAACCACGTGGCGGGCTTTGCGGGTGCTGCATTCATTCCAGGCTCCATCACATCGGCTGTGGTCTGAGTACGTTTGAGTCGTTGTGACGCTCTGTTAGCGGTCCAGCGCTACAAGCTCATAGCGGTTCATCATACTGCCATCAATACTGCCGTACACAAGAATAGCGTCGTCGTCATCGGTGACCCACATATCGTAGGTTGGATGCGTGACACCGCCCATGCCGGGGCCGATGTCGTCAATGTATCGGTAGTGGCGACAATCAAATGTGCCAGCTTTAACGGTTCTCGATTCCTTGCCAACATACTCAAGGCCAATCGATACTTCCGCGATCATCGGTGGTGTGGCTCCGCGGTGATCGGGTGAGGGCAGAAACACTCTGACTTGTTTGCGTTGGCCAGGTTCGAGTCCGACAACACTTGTCAGATAGCCATCCCCAACGACCGGGTGGGTGCCGAAACCATCGAATGGGCCGTTGGTTTCTAACTGCTGCGACAAACGGCCGATCGACGGTCCGAAGCTCTCACATTGGATCACGCCATTTTTCTGATCATGATGGAACCAGCCGGACCCCATCAGTTGGTCTCCTACCGTAAGATGCACATGCAGATGTTGCGGCACCTTGTTGGCGTCAATCGCATAAACGATGTCGCGCAGCACTTCGGGATCTGGCTCTTCGATTTCACAGCGTGCTCGCATGATCATGCTGCCGTCGGCATGATGGGTGAAGCAGAAGACCTCGCGGCCGCGCTCTGCATCCATGAGCTCCGGTTTCTTGGAGGTGTAGAGAATGGTTCCTGAAACGGTTCGATGACGCATCGGCATACGGTAACCTGCAATTGACTATTGTTATAACGTTAGACCTTTATGGTGACACAGCTTATGCCAAGACTGCCAACCAGCGTAGACACTTTGTCGCTTTAGGCGAGGGAACGATTGCGTTCTTTGCGGCTCAAAGCGATTGCGTATTGGTTTTTCCGCCGAAGGTTTTGTATGAATTTTATTCGAGTTCCGATTGCTGCAATGAGCGTTTTGGCAATATCTCTGACGGCAGGCTGTGTGTCCGAATCTCGTGCTGAAGCGCGTGCTCTGTGTGGTAGTCAGACGTATCTCGGGCAACG
>JBCBZK010000082.1:0-15633 GCA_039815365.1 Pseudomonadota bacterium
CCACCGTTGCGTTTGCATAGCTCGCGCATCAAAGCAGCGAATTGTTCTGTAGAGCGTTGGATTCTGCCAGGCGAGTTAAACAGCAACGGGAAACCGATGCCGTGGATACGCACGAGTGGACGGCCGTTCGCATCCGGACGATTGATTTTGTCGACTGCGTCGGCGACTGACTCTACGGACCGGCCGGTAAACTCATCGCCGAACACATACAAACTAATCTTCTTGTCCGGTGCCCAGAACGTACGGATCGCAGCGTTGATGCCTTGCACCGGGTTGGAATCACTGAAAGCATTCCATGCGGCCAGACGCGTGCGAATAGAGCGACGCAATTCTGGCGAATCATTGATCCACTTTCTTGCAAACGAACCGAACATGTACGAGCCATTATCGTTCATGATCTGCAGGCCCTTGACCTGTGGATACAGGTTCAGTGTTTCGTCGATCTTCCTGCGCACAAGGTCCCAGCTGTATTGCTGCATACTGCCAGACGTGTCAATGATGAATATGATGTACTCACTATCCACGGGAATACCGCCCACGGGCGCGTCGGGCTGCTGCACAACGTTGGCCTGCAGGCGCCGCATTTCTTCGGTCAGGCGTTGTCGTGCCGAGCGCAGCGAGCCGATCGTGTCGCTCGAGACGGATGCGTTTTGATCACTTGTCTCGAATTGCCCCCGGATTTTCGAAAAGTCACCGCGCAGTTTCGACAACAGCTCTTCTGACTCCGTGTTTTCCTCAGTAATTGAATCAAGTTCACGTCGAATTTCGAGCGTCTCGCCACGCATTTCGAATAGCGTATCTTCCAGCCGCTTAATCAATGCCTCCAGATCAGTGCGGTCGGCTTCAATCGTCGTAGGTTCGTAGATTCGTGTGAGCACGAGCAACAAAATGATTGCCCCGAATCCACAACAGATACAGTCAAGAAAAGACAAGCTAAACCCGTCCGCCTCACGCCGTTTGCGCCGCGCCATCTACCCGCTCCCGCTAAGGCCAGTCATCGCTGACACTCATAAATGAACCACCGGTCCGATACGCCAGTTTCCAGTATTCAACGGGCGCGAAATAATCGCCTTCCATTGGATACATCAGTACATTAATCGGTATACCACCAGGCAATTGCCGTATCGCCTGTCCGAACAAATTCTGACGTTGCCGCGCGCTGATTGTCGTCTTCGCCGGCGCGTTCTCACCAATCGTCGGCATACCATCGACCAGCAACAAAATGTTATCCGGGCGCGGCGACAACGACCGCGCCATCGAAAATACCTTCCACAGATTTGTCCCACCGGAGGGTGGTGTTGACTTGAGTGTCTCGATCGCGGCATCAAGCTCTTCACCATCACCCACTTCTAACCACTCACGATCAGCGCCGGGCACCAACGTTTCGACGTCTTCATTGAATTTGTAGATTTGATACTCGTTCTCCTCCGGCAGTTGCGTCGTAATCCAGTCGACGGCGGCAACGACCTGACGCCATTTCGCTGAACGCAACTGATCTTCCTCCGACAGCAAACGACGTCGGATCACGTTGACGACGGTTTCGTCAAGCATGCTCGCGGAGCTGTCAACCAATATCAGCGTTCGCTTGCCACGCAGTCGCAACCCAGTGAGATATTGCCGCGAACCATCGCCAACGAACGCACGCACTGCATCGCCGCTCGGGCCGGTATCCGTTGCCGCTGAGGCAAGGCGTTTTTTCGCCTCCTCCAACTGCTTAATATCCGCACGCAGATCTTCTTCACTCTCTTTGCGTGCGACAGTCGTGTCATCGGATTGCGCCAGCTGTATCTCAAGCTCGCGAATTCTGCGCACTAACTGCTCGGTCTCGCCTTCCGATCGCGCCTTCTTGTCTCGCTCGGCCGCCAACGAGTTGGTGAGCTCCAGTAGATCTTTGCGCCCTTCCAGCACTTCGCGCTCGATGCGACGCACCTCGTTCATCTCTTCGCTGTTGATCGTCTCCGAGTTTTCTCTGACACTCGCGTTGATAATCATAAAAAACAAAATGACAGCGCCGAAACCGCAACTCATGCAATCCAGGAACGACATGCTAAAAATGTCACCACCGCGACGTTTGCGTGCCATTACATCGCCTCCAATCGGATCAGTTGCATCTCGCGTCCTGGCGTACCGACGCGCAAAATATCGCCGATTCGTAGCGCAGCGCTGGCACTGATGCGGTTGCCATTAAGGAATGTGCCGTAACGCGAATGATCCACAACCAAACACTGATTAACATCGAGGCGGATGTCGCAGTGCACACCGGAAACGCCTGCCGGACTGCCGTCGAGCTGCAGATAGCGATCGGGTGCATGCTCGGTACCACTTCCGAGCGTCAGTGGTTGTGCCGTCAGCGCATAGGCGCGAGCATCCAGCACAAGATGCGTCGGCACGTCGTCCGAGCGCTGCTCTGTGGCGACTGTTGACGCGCTTTCGCCATCAACCGGCATTTCACTGAGCACACGGCTGTCGCTCAACGACAGTGTTGGCAAAACCGCTGCAGCATGGCGAATCGCGGCATCGTCGTCGATCGTGAAAAAAGAACCACCGGCGCGCGCGCACAGCATTTGCGCAAAACCAGGCAAAGACGCCGCTGCAAAGCGCAGCTGTAGCGCCGGTGCACTGGCACCACCAGTCAACGCACGCGCCACGTCTGCGATTCTCTGATAGTGAGCCGCGACCACGTTGATGACATCGACACTGACTACCGTGATCGTATGGCTATGGCCCGCGTGCGAGAACGTTAGCTCCAACTCATCGTTCTGGCCGATCTCACGCAACCACGCTGGCAGCAGATCAAACAACTTCTGCTCAGCGTCGGCGCTGTGTAACGGGTCGAACCGACACTGACGCACGAACTGGCTGGCAAAAAATGTCATCCACTCTTCGTACAGGTTGTGCAGGCCGCTGCCTTCCACAGCGCGAACATCATCGAGTTTGCTGCTTTGGGCATCCTGACTGATGCGAGATACCGTCGCCGCATGCAACGAGACATCAACATGCAACAGCGTTTGATCACGGTAGAACAAACGAGACGCTGCGCTTGCCGTATCAATCAGGCCGATGACATTGAGATCGCAGGCCTTGAACACACCGAGCAGTAGACCAAGCTGCTCGCGGGGCAACGCACCCGGCAATAACAACACCACGTTGCGATTGGCGTATTGTTCTGGCGGTAGCAATACCTGAATCTGCGCAGCAACCAAATCCGCTCGTGTGAGCGCCACTGTTTCGAGCGTATCGGTGCTGAGACGGTGCCAGAAATCATTGATGGTGCGGCGCGGATGTCTCTTCGCATCGGCGCGCGACGCATCACCGGTCTGCACTACCTTGCCGTTTTCGACCGTTGCGTATCCCGTTTCGCCATGCAGCGACGTAGCGCCATGCTGCACCCGCACGAGCGCATCGTTCACTTCAACAATGAGCGCATCTCCGGCCATCGATCAAGACTGCTCCGCGTACATGTGGCGCACGAGTCGATCATCGCAGTAGTGCTCTGTATCAAACACGAGTCGCTCTTGCATCAACTGCAACTGATGCACGAGGAACATGAGAAAAATACTGATCAACAGCGCAATGAATGTTGAGTTAAAAGCTACGCCAAGACTCTGCGTAACGCCCGCAATATCACCCTGCACGGCACGATCGGCCTGCGCCAGCGCTTCGCCGATACCGCGTACCGTACCGATAAATCCCACTGACGGAATCGCCCATGAAATATAACGGATCATTGCAAGCTCTGACTCCAAACGGTCTGCCTCGGATTCGCAAATGGTATGCGTCGACGATGCAACATCCTGAACGTTGCGGGTCGAGCTAAAGCGCTGCAGTGCATTGAGTAAGGCTCGTGGCAATAACATGCGCCTGGTGCCTACATCGAGCGCCTGTATCTGTCGCGAAAACTCGCGCGTGTCTTCGGGCAACACGCGCATACCGTCGGCGACATCCACGAGATTGCGGTCCAACAGTTTGCGCTCTTTCATGAGCATGACGGCCTTGAATCCCATGATCGCCAGCGCCCAGAACATCAATACGAAACACGCTTCCTGCTCGAAGTCTTTCACTAATACCCACACCGAGCGTTCGCGCACGTAATCGGGGTCCTGCTGCGCTGCAAGGTTCTGCGCGGCAAGATCATCCGCCGCGTTAGGTCGCACCGTAGATACGTAAAAGCCGTGAACGATGACGATCGCGATAACCAGAGAAAACAACTGGAACACGAACTCTACCGGCAGATTATTCTTTTTCATTGGCACCTCCGTGCCGTGTTGCTTTACGCCGTTGCTTACGCACGTTAGATATCAATTGGATAATCAATAGACTGGTCTGCTGACACCGCTTGAGATGGAATGAAGTCGCCGTCGTCATCGTCTTTGTAAATGAGCTCAGCGTCTTTCAACACTTGCTCGACCTCAGCATCTTCGGCAGCGAGTGCTTCCTCATCTTCCACGGCAGCCGGTGCCTCAGTGGCAGCGGTTTCGGACGACGGCTCAGCAGGTGTGGCGTCGGTCTGCGCCAACGAAATCGACCACCATGCAGAGAACACCAGGGCAAATGCGACAATCCACAGAGCGCCACCGGTTTTGTTGTTGATCGTACGAATCATGATTAACCTCCTGTGCCACGACCGACTATGGCGCCGGCTTGACCACTCTGAACCCAGTTTGGATATCCGCATCTTGACCAAAAGCGCGATAGGCAAGTCGCAAACGACCTGCGTTAGCATCGCGCCATCCCGGCCCACGGATCACATGATCCGGACCGCCATCTGGACCCATCGGATCGATTTGCGGGCCATCACTGGCGGGACTGACCGCGTAGAAATCCTGCACCCATTCGGCGACATTGCCATCAATATCGAACACGCCCAATGCATTTGCCGGAAAACTGCCTACCGGCGCGGTCGCAGGATAACCGTCCCTGTAACCATAAAGGACATTTGACAACAAATCGTCCGCAGAATCGTCGCCAATGTTGGCAGATGCCTCTGGCGGCGGCATATCTGCACCCCACCCGTAACGGCGCGGCGCGTTTTGCGCGCCTTCGTAGCGCGCTACCCAAACCCATTGAGCTTCGGTCGGCAACCGGTAGCCATTGGTTGGGGTGCTGACCGGCGTTAACGAGCCAAACTCACCAACGTAAGCTGGCCGTAAGCCATCCTGATCACTCAACCAGTTGCAATAGGCCGCTGCGTCTTGCCAACTCACGTTCACCACCGGGTTATCGTCGCCTGCTATAGAAGGGTAGACCCTGCCACCACGGTCATGGTTCTCTCGAAATGCAGAAAACTGTGCATTTGTCACTTCATGTGTGCCGATATAGAACGGTTTGGTCAGTCTGACATCGTGTAACTTCTCATTCGCACGACGAGAAGCTTCGCGGCGCGAACTGCCTTGCTTGAAGGTACCGGCGCGCACATATTGGAAATTGTGCGAGTTGGCGCCAGTGATGGTTTGTTTGATCGCGGCTTGTGCAATCTGTTCGGGCGTCTGCAGCGTCGCATCGAGCGTCTGCGAGAACCCTGGTCGCGGCGTCACCGTCTGCTGCCAGTCAACGAACCCTTTTTTGCGCACGGTGATGCGCTGCGGCTCTGCCGGCAAATCCACTGTCAGCGTACCGATGCCCGCAGGCGCACCGTTAATCAGAATCTGCGCGTCCACCGGCACGGTTCGCACGGTGACTTCTCCCAGGCGAGCATCAAGCCGGACATCCAGATTGCGACGCTGGCCGGACGACAACGACACGCGACGCGTTGCGGACGCGTAACCCGGTGTCGCAAGTCGAACGTCGTAATTCTTGCCTGGCTCCAGAGCGAGCGTCAGCGGCGTGCGTCCGCCGTAGTTGCCATTGAGCGTCACGCTGGCACCCACCGGTCGGCTCGTGACACGCAATGTTGCATCGGCAGGTTCAAGCGTAATACTACTGGCAACATCTTGTGCATTTGCGAAGACTTCGTACGTGCGCTCCACCGGCTTGTAACCATCGAGCTGATAACGCACGCGTTGACGACCGGCCGGCAATGTAATCGTCGCCGGCGTCGCGTCGGCCAGCGTCTGATTCGACGCTAAAGCGATCACCGTGGCACCAGGCGGATTGGTGCTGACCTGCACGACAGACGAATCTCGCACCATGCTGATTGCAAGCTGCTGGGTTTGCGCAAGACCCGCGACATCTACCGACCCGCTAAATCCAACAAAACCTGCTGCGCTCACCTCTACGTCATAGCGCCCCGGTAACAGTCCGTCGAACTGCGCCGGCAGGGCTGCCTCATAACGACTGCCATCGCTCGTCAACACCGCTGCCGTTCCCTGCGCATCGGCCGCATCGCCAGACAAGCTGACGACAAGTACGCCTGGCAAAGGTTGCTGCTCAAAAACCAGCGCAGTTCGACTGCCATCGATGTCGACGCGCCGAGTGAAATCAACATAGCCCGGCGTCTGTAGCGTAAACGTCTGCACACCCTTGCGAAGCAAGTAACGGCCACCGACAAACACCGGTGTTCCAGGTCCGTCGATCGCAACGACACTGGGCTGCGCAGGAATGGTCTCCAGTCGCACGGGCACGGCCGTAGTAATCCAGCCGATCACACCGGCGAGCAACGCCAGCACGACGACAATTGATGCGATCGCAACAGGCCGTCGATTGCTCTTACGTTTTACAGCAACGCTCGGTTGCCATTGCGCCGCGCTGAGTGGCGTTTCGTCGTCTTCCGTCTGCGCAATGATCGGTGGCGCTGTTTCGAACGCACTGGCGCTCGCATTTTGTGTCACCACTAACACGTCGCGGTCAACCGTTACATCGAGCGTGACTCCAAACGCCGCCAATTGCTGGCCTCCGGATAAGGAATGCGTCTTGGCTAAGGGTTCGCCGTTCAGCGTCAATGGTGATGGCCTGAGCAGCGGTTGCACGAACGGCGTGCCGTCGACAAGGTCGATTTGCGCGAGGCTCTGGCCGCCGGGCCCGCTGATTCGGATGTCCGCGGCACTAACAGTGCCAATCGTTAAGGGTAAATCGGCTGCTGAAAAAGTTGCCGAATTGTTACCATGGCGCCACAGCACTGAGGTTAGCGCCAGACTCATATCGGTTGCTCACAGGCAATGTAGACCGGCTGAATCGCCTCGCCGGCAACAACCCGGAACTGGCGACGTGTATCAACGTAGCCACGACGCGTACCCACGAGCGTGTACAGTCCTGGCCGCAGGCGTACCTGTGTTACATCAAACTCACCCAGTCGTTCTACTTTTAGCAATGTCACACTCGTCAATCCGTCTGAACGCAATTCTACGGGTAGTGGCAGCGCGACGGTGGTCAAAAGTGTTGTCAAGGCGTCGATTTGTTTCGCAAGCGCCGGGCCGCGCGGCTGCGCAGCAGAGGCTATCGTCAGCAAAGCCGATGCCTCACGAAGCGCACTGGTCTGACTCAGTGCGTCGGGATAACGTAGCGTCGCAGACAGTTTCTCCGACAAGACAATACGCTCGTCGGCTCGGATCACGCCCGCTTTGGCAACATCCAGCGACGCATCAATCTCGAGCATGTCTTCATAGCGTTGCTTTGCGACACCCCACTGCTCAGCTGATTCAGCCGACTCCGCTTGCACGCGTAAGCCAGTAATCCGTTCAAGCCGCTCGCTCAAGCGCAGATCGAGCAACGCATCTTTAGGCCCAGGCGCGTCAGGTCGCAATCGCGCCGCCGCGTTAAATGCTGTGCGCGCCGTACTGAAGTCGCCTGCCTCCATCGCACTCAAACCACGCGACATATCCGCTGCAAACGCATCGGCGGCAATGCGCGCATTGATGCGATCGCGCGCCTCAATAGCAGGTTGCCACAAATCATCCAAATCAAGCGCATCGCGGTAATGGGCGAGTGCAATAACCAGCTTGCCGGCACGCTCAGCGACGCGGCCCTCGGCCATCTTGCCAAGCACCGCGTCCAGATTGTTGGCGCGCTCGATACCGCGAGTCGCAACGCCATTGCCTGGTGTAATGGCAAGCGCAAGCTCAAACGCAGCGCGCGCGCCATTCGCATCACGTGCCAGCATCGCCGCATCTGCAGCGCGCAGCGCATCACTAAAACGTTGATCTATGCCTTGGGCCAACGGCTCAAGAATCCCTTTGGCATCGGTGTAGCGCTGCACGGCCGCGTCAAAATCCGCAGCGAGGTAGGCGCGATCGCCTTCGGCATAACGCGCACGCCCGCTCTCCAACGACGCGCCACCCCAGCGTTCGACGCCGCGCGCCTCCAAACGTGACAGCAGATCGATGACCTCTGCGACCAACGCATCGGCAGATGCCCTGTTCCCCGTGGATTGAGGCAACGCAACGGCCGGCGCTGGTTCGGGTGATACCGTTTCGCTCGCAGCGGGTGGTTGAATCGTCTCGGTGGTTGCCGCGGTTTGTTCGGTATCGCCGTCAGATCTCAATGCGCTGACACCATAAGTCACGGCAACTCCGAGCAGCACGATCAAGGCCAAGCCGACAAGCACCCATTGCAGGCTGATGCCCTCGCGTTCCTCAGGGGTAGATGCCGGGACGCGTTCAAACGCGCCATGAGGCATCGCCTCTGACGGCGCTGACACGTTTCCCGCCACCGAGGCAGCGGCGCGTCGCAAAGTAATCCCATGCTCGCGCAACGCGACCGTCCCACGGGCAACGCCAGCTTGTGCAAACGCATCTCGCAATGCCGCTGCGCTCGGCCGGTCATCGCGAGCGCTTTGCGTGCGTCTCACCGCAGCGGCAATGCCCGGTGGTAAATCGTCAGGCAAAGCCGCGTCGGGCGCCCCGCCAGCAAGCTCTGATATGACGCGCCCGAGTGCGTAGACATCGTCTGCGGTATGCGGCGGTTGGCCAGCAATTTGTTCAGGACTGGCATAGGCTGTTGTGCCGCCACGCGCCTCGATGGTTTCATCATCATCGACAATTGCCGCCGTGCTGAAATCAGCAAGGTATGACACACCGCGACGATCGATCAGGCAGTTGGATGGTTTGACGTCCCCGTGAACGACACCTTTTCTGTGCCAGTAGTCGAGGGTATCGATGACAACAAGTAACGCCGGCATCCAGACATCTGCCGGCAAGCCGACCAAATCGGAGAAATCCGTACCGTCGACATACTGCATCGCGTAGCCCGGATGCTCGCCGTCATGCCAACTCAGCGCACGCACAGTGTGCTGATGATTCAACGATCTTGCGATCCGGTATTCGCGCTCGAACACCGAGCGCTGCAGCGATTTTTCTGCAGCCTGTGCGCTTAGAAGCTTGAGTGCAACGGCGATGTCAGCACGTTCATCACGTGCGAGCCAAACCTCGGTAGCCGACCCAACATGTAATTGCTCAAGCAGCGCGTAGCGGTCGGCATAACGCGTTGGAGCATCGACCTTCGGTGTTTGCATCAGCCGCCATTCAACGGGTCGTCAGCGGAGCGACCATTGATACCGATTTCCGGCGCGTCTGACAATCCGGTTTCTTCTTGATTGATTTTTCGCAACAGTTCACGCCACTGATCGTATTGCGCGGCTGCGGTGCCGGTCAGGCGTTGTTCCTGCCCTTCCACTGCGACCGTCATTGGCGCTGCTTCCTGGCCAAAAGAATCGGATAGCTCGGAAATCGACTGGCGTTGCAAACGTGCCTCAGCGAGTCGACCGAAACTACTGGCGATGACGTTAAAGCCACTGTAGATGGCATAGTTGGCGAGCGTGCCTTTCGTTCGTCGCACGGTTCCTGAATCGTTGGGTCGAGCACGTGGCACCTCGGTCGATGCCGCGACCAAAGCCACACCGGCAAGACCACGTAACAGTGCCGAGCGCCGCAAACGCTGGTATTCGAGCTCAGCTTCGCGTGAGGCCTCGCGCCAGTCTTCATAGGGCAATGCTATGCCGTAGTAGAAGTTCGCATAGTGCTCATTCAGCGTGTCCAAAAACAACGCATCACGCTCACGAATAGCATCGAGCCTGCGCACCATCGGATCTTCGACCGACGGTAACCGTACGACTTCAACACGCCCGCGTTTGCCGGTTTCTATATAGTCCCCGAACACCGCCGGCGCCATCTCTGCATAAAAGCGCATGCGTGCTGTCGTGCGTAATTTTGTGATCTCTTCGTCACTCAGTGCGTTGAAGGCAGTGTAGAGATCATTGGCGAATTCGTTGAAAACATTCTGGTAAGGATCCGCTGAGCGATCGCGGTTGCGACTGTAATCGTTGCTGTCGGTTCGGGTCACATAGCGTCGCTTGAACCAACGTTGACCCGTAGCATCACGCGCGAACATTGTGACAGATACTTTGTTCCCGTCGGAATGCTCAACCTCGCCACCGACATACAAGTCAGCAACCACAGATTCATTGGGAATCACACGAACGGCGCCCCAATGGCCGGTCGACTGCAACGTGCTTTTCAAATGGTAAGGAAAGAACCGTGCCTCGGCACGGCGAATCTCAGGGTAAACGGTATCTTTGACAAAGCCGTCAGGATCGTCTGGCAGTCCGCTGTCAAACTCAACTAATCCCAGATCGAGCAATCGCGACTCGGGTACCGCTTCAGGCTCTGCGGTCAAGTCAATATTCGGTGCGACGTAATTTGCGGAGGTACAACCGACAGCCGCGAGCACAGCGAGCAGACTCGCCGCACGGCGCCACAGCCTGTGAATGAGAGGTGCAAAATCTGGGGTGTACTGCGTTGTCGTCATTATTCGTACCTGCTTATTTAATGCCTCTGTACTTACGGTATTCGCCCCACAGCTTCTCCCGGATGACCGGATCCTGCTCTGCTTGTGCAGCTTCACGCAATTGGCGAGCGACGATATCGTCATTCGTCGGCGACGGAATATCCTCTGGCGTGCGTTCCGCAATCACGTCATCGGAGATCGCCTCCACCGTTGACGAGGAGCCGGCGCCGCCGCCATTACCATTTCCCTGACCCTCGTTCGCGACCACGATTGTTCCGGGCTGACGTTGACCGCCCTCGCCGCTGCCGCCAGCACCACTGCCACCGGCACCGGAACCACCTACGTTACCTGTATTGCGAGACACTTCTGTGACGCGTTCCTGCTCTCCGCCAATCATCCCGTCAAAATCACCCAACGATTTGTTGAACTCATCATCAAGACCACCGTTGCCGCCTGGACCGCTGCCACTGCTTGTGCCGGTCTGACTTCCAGTACCGCCACCGGTCCCACCTGGCCCCTGGCCGGCATTGTCGCCGTCGCCGTCGCCACCCTGACCGTTACCACCGGGTAAACCGACGCCACCCGGGATGCCAATGCCGCCCGGGATGCCGATACCGCCCGGCAAGCCGATGCCACCGCCGCTGGCACCACCACCCGACTGACCGCCCGCTTCACTGCCACTGCCACCGGATTGCGTGCCACTACCACCTTCGCCACCAGCGCCGCCGCCTTCAGTGCCGCCGGCCTGACCACCGCTACCTTGTTGGCCGCCAGCGGTCGTGCCGTCGCCGCTTTCGCCGCCAGCACCGCCACCCTCTTGACCGCCGGCACCACTGCCCGAAGCGCCGTCGCCTTGCTGACCGCTACCCTGCTGGCCACCTTGTTGACCGCCCTGTTCGCTACCTTGCTGGCCACCGGGCATACCACCACCCTGTTGACCACCGCTTTGCTGGCCGCCGCTCTGTTGCTGACCGCCACTTTGCTGACCGCCGCCTTGCTGACCACCGCTTTGTTGTTCGCTACCTTGCTGACCGCCACCTGACGAGGGTGGTGGTGGTGCACCACTGCCTTGTTGACCACCGCCCGCAGGCGGTGGTGGCGGTGAGCCTGATCCGGAAGAGCCCGCAGATGCGCAGGCACCCAGTGCGAGCGCAGCCGCGACTGATACTGTGAGCTTTGCAAGCCCGGTCACTGTTCGCAACGGCTGATTTGTGCGGATCTGTCGCATCTTGGGCACCTAAGTAAAACGTGGTGAAATGCCTGCCTTCATCAAAGCAGACCCGATCAATGGTTAGAGTGTTACAGGGCGTTAGAGTTTCGTTTGCCAACCGAACCCTGTAGCTCACGTTTGTTTTTACCAACGAATGAAGACTACCAGAACCTGTAAGTCGCGCCAGTCGTGACGAACTATTGTTGCATATTTACGACAATCAGGGTTTTCGGAACAGAATCACCGCCAGATCATCGGCTTTGCCCGGCGAGTGGTGTTCGCGGCGCGTCATCCGCTCCGAGGCGAGCTGCACAATATTGTCCAACGTCTGATCTGCCGCGCCACGGCGCATCATTTGCAGGATCTCTGTCATGTGGAGATTGTCGGTTAATCCGTCGGAAGCCAACAATACCGTGTCGTGTTTGGCGAGCGTTACCGGCGCACCGACCTCGATCACCATTTCATTGGTGCCGACAAAATTGGAAACGATGTGCCGCTCCGGATGATAAATCGCCTGTTCTTCGGTCAGAAAACCCGCGGCAATAGCGAACCCGACAGGTGAATGGGCTACGGTTTGCAATTTGACCGCGCTGCGCTGTCCAGTGATCAATGCAACCGAGTCGCCGATATGGAATACACGCGCCTGGCGACCTTCGATGCATACGACCGTCAACGTCGTTGCCGCGCCGCGGGTGGCTGACATAACGGCCATGTTGGCGTGCTCAATGCCGGAGATCACAGCCTCACGCAAGGATTCATGCGAAACACTTTTGTCGGTCACGATGTCGCGCAGTGTTGACAGTGCAAGGCGCGACGCACGCCGCCCACCCTCAATGCCGCCAGCGCCGTCGGCCACGGCGATTAACACATCATCATCGCTGAGCTGCAGCACCATCAGACTGTCTTGATTATCTTGCGGCTTGTCCGGCGAGATCGCGCAGAAGACTTCGGCGACGCCACCGCCTGCAGGCAGCGCATGACGTTCGGGACCATCTCGAACCGGGATCAGTTGCCCGAGGACTCGGTTGTCGTTTGAGGAACCTGATTGCATTCAATACGCCTGTCGTGCAGTCCGAATTTCACGAACTGATAGTCTACCCACGAAGATAGCGCATTACTGTGCTGCGCGTGGCAACTATTGTATCTACAGCCACTCACGCATCGAACTGTTTCACAAGGTTTTATGGAAACAACGCTATGTCGAATCTGCGCCACCCACACGCCTTGCTCATTGCGCTGACGTCAATGATCGCACTGAGCCTGCCCCATGCCGCGCCAGCGAGCGATAGCATGCGCTGGTCAGTACCGCCGTTCGAGGCAAGCTATGCCGTCAAGATTGGCGTAGCACGCGCCAACACCACGATAACGCTAACCGCCCTCGAAGACGGGCGCTACGCGGTGACGTCAACGACGCAAGCTAAAGGCGTGGCTCGCTGGTTTAAAAAAGGCGAAGTGTATGAACGCACCGTTTTCCGCTTCGTCGATGGCGATGTCCTTGCAGAATCGCTCGAGCGTCGCGATACGCTGAGCCCGATCGATCGCAACGTATCCATTACCTATTCACCGGACGAGGGCACCGCAGTAGTGGTGTACGACGGTGAAACGTCGACCGCGCGAATACCTCGCAATGCCAGCAACCCGTTGCTGATGCAAATCACGTTGATGCACGCCATGGCAACCGCGCAAGTCCCCACGCATTACGATGTGCTCGATTATGCAGGCATGCAGCGTTTCGATGTGCGCGTTGGCACCGAAGCCACTGTGCGGACGACTGATGGCAAACGTACGGCGATACCCACCGATCTATCGAACGTTGCCGAACAAACGAGTACACGAATCTGGGCAACACAAGACAGCGACTGGCTGGCACTGGTTGTTGAAGCACGCAAAGAAGATGACATTAAAGCGGTGCTGCGGTTAACTGAGATCACGCGCCCCTGATCGACCAACAACGGAGTCCAACGATGGCACAATTCACCACACCTGATTTGTGCGATGCACATCCCGATGACGTAACAGTGCTCGCGCCGCTGCTGAGAAACTTTGGCAAGCGCACGGCATTCAACGGTGAGATCGTGACCGTCAAATGTTTCGAGGACAACTCACTCGTCAAAGCGCAAGGCGGCGAAGACGGCCGCGGCAAAGTGCTCGTGGTCGACGGCGGCGCATCTGAACGACGTGCGCTACTCGGCGACCAAATTGCGCTCGCACTGTCGCGCAACGGCTGGCAGGGCATCATCATCTATGGCTGCGTGCGCGACGTGGACGCATTGGCGCAAACAGATCTCGGCATTCAAGCGATGGGTTCCATACCCGTTAAGACAGACAAGCGCGGCCTCGGCGATCTCAACGTTCCTGTGACGTTTGGTGGTGTCACGTTTACACCAGGTGAGTATGTCTACGCTGACAGCAACGGCGTCATCACTTCCGCGCGTTCATTGCTTGGGAAGTGACGCAACCGATTGACGTTGTTTTGAAGCGGCCGTTATCCACGCCAGGCCGAACCACATCACTGATCACGACAGCGGGCGCCCCTGCGAGAGCACCCGCTGCTCGTATCAGATTACGAGAACTGCTCTTCCTCGGTAGAACCAGTTAGAGCCGTCACCGAAGACTGACCACCTTGAATCACGGTCGTGACGTCATCGAAGTATCCGGTACCCACTTCCTGCTGGTGCGCAACGAATGTGTAGCCCTTATCAGCGTCGGCGAATTCCTGTTCCTGCAACTTCACATACGCGCTCATGTCGTTACGCGCATATTCGTAGGCAAGATTGAACATGCCATGCCACATGTTGTGGACACCGGCCAACGTAATGAACTGATACTTGTAACCCATCGCACCAAGCTCACGCTGGAATTTTGCGATGGTGGCGTCATCCAGATTCTTCTTCCAGTTAAACGACGGTGAGCAGTTGTAAGCGAGCAGTTGATCCGGGTGTTCAGCACGCACGGCCTCTGCGAATTTCTTCGCTTCTTCCAGACTTGGCGTGGCAGTCTCACACCACAGAAGGTCGGCGTAAGGGGCATAGGCGATACCGCGTGCAATCGCCTGATCGATGCCTGCCTTGGTGCGGAAAAACCCTTCCGGTGAACGTTCGCCCTGAATGAATGGACGATCGTATTCGTCGCTATCACTCGTCATGAGATCGGCCGCGTTTGCATCGGTGCGTGCCAGAACAATCGTCGGTGTGTCAGCGACGTCCGCAGCCAATCGAGCTGCAACCAGTTTCTGAACCGCCTCGCGTGTCGGCACGAGCACTTTGCCACCCATATGACCGCATTTCTTGACCGATGCGAGTTGGTCTTCGAAATGCACGCCAGAGGCACCAGCCTCAATCATTGCCTTCATCAATTCGAAAGCGTTCAGCACACCACCGAAACCGGCTTCCGCGTCCGCAACAATCGGCGCGAAGTAGTCGATGTAACCTTCGCTATCAGGCGTGATGTCTTTCTGCCACTGGATCTGGTCAGCGCGCGCGAATGAATTGTTGATGCGCTCAATGACTTTCGGAACAGAGTCAACCGGGTACAAAGACTGATCCGGGTACATCGTCATACCAGAGTTGTTGTCCGCCGCGACCTGCCAGCCGGACAAGTAGATAGCCTGCACGCCGGCTTTGACCTGTTGCACTGCCTGCCCGCCCGTCAGCGCGCCAAGACAATTCACGTAGTCCTTACCAAACTTGTCTTTGGCACCACCGTTGACGAGATCCCACAGCTTCTCGGCGCCACGACGTGCGACGGTGTTTTCGCGTTTGAGCGAG
>JBCBZK010000119.1:0-10917 GCA_039815365.1 Pseudomonadota bacterium
ATTCCTCCATCCAGACCCAATGGGCCGGCGTTTTTTGCGGCGACAGTCGCTCTCGGATGAAGGCTTTCAACTCATCATCGCTCGGGTGTTCGAAACCATCGGCAACGCGCAGGAAGGCGGCGACCGCAGAGAAACCCGGCGGACTGATGCCGCGGCAACAAACGCTTGACGTTATTGCCCACGTCGGTGATGCCTTGAAACACGCGCATGGCGTTGGCGTGACGCATGCAGACGTAAAGCCCGGCAATGTCATGATGCTAGACGACGGCACGGTGAAGTTGCTTGATTTTGGCATTGCCCGAGCTCGCGGTGATGCTGGTTCCGATGCGCCGGAGGGCGACAACAGTTTCTTGCAAGCAGCAACGCCAGCGTTTGCCAGTCCGGCAGTTCTCAAAGGCTCGCCCGCGCGGCCGATCGATGATGTGTTCTCGTTAGCCTGTCTTGCGTATCGGCTGCTTGGCGGGCGTCGCGTATTTCGTGATCGAACGGCGTTGGATGCATTGGAACAGGGTAACAAACCACCACGAATTCCCAATCTTGAAACACGTTTGTGGCGGGCGCTTGAGCGCGCATTGGCGTTGGACGAAGCGGAACGTACAGAGAGCGTTGAGGCGTTTCTTCAGGATCTTGGTGTGCGTCAGGACGCGATGCGCAGGCCGCGTTGGTTGTTTTACGCAGGCGTTGCGGCTGCACTAACGGGGCTTGCTATCGTCGCTGTCATGTCGCCGCGCTGGCGAAACACGGATCCAATGGAGGCGGCAGTAGTCGTGCCGGAGGCAATACCTACCGGGGCGCCGACGATTGAAGACAACGTCATTGAGCCCATTCCGATTCCACAATTTTTGGTGACGTCGGCCCAATACGTCAATAGTGAGGCGCAGTCATCGTCAGCGGCATTGATTCTGCCTTTTGAGGATGACGTCGTGGCACCTGTTATCCGGCTTGTCGAAGACAGTGGTCTTGCGACAGTCAGCTTGCATATGCCGCAGGTCGATGCGCCTGTGTCATTGCGGCTACGGCGCAGCAGCGTCTCCGAGTCTATGCGTCGCGTACTCGGAGAGCATGTGCGCATCGCCACACCGCAACCCTTCGTATTCAGCGCTGAGCAGAATCGGGTCAGTATCGGCATCGAGAATTTGTCTGATTCTGTGGTTGAGCCTGATGCGACGGTCACCTACGACATTGTTCGCCTCGACACGAGCCAGGTAGTCGGTAACTTCGCGCTTCGTTTAATCGATGACGATCGCGCCCGTGTCCTGTCAGAGCTACCTGTTGATACCGTAAGTTTCGCGCAAGACAACGTGGAGGTGTCCGAGGACACCGGCGCAACGACGTTAACGCTGTGGCGTTTGAATTCAAGTGGCGAGGCACTCGATGTCACGCTAAGCGTCATCGGCATGAGCGCGGTTGATGATGAGGACTTCGTTTCGCCGGTGCCGCCAGTTGTGCGTTTTGAGCCAGACCAAACAGTCGCAACGGTGTTTATTCCGATCGTTTCGGATGCCGAAGCGGAAGACGTGGAGTTGTTTCGTGTGACACTGAATGATGCGGCCAGCCCCGAGGATATCAATCGTATTGTGACAGTGCGTATACTCGACACGTTATAAGAATTTGCTCAATCGTTGACGGAAAACCCTTTCATGAGTGACAAGAAGAATCGACCGTTTTCAAGCACGATCGTTGACGGCGCATCGCAAGCACCATCGCGTGCAATGCTTCGTGCCGTAGGTTTTGATGATGCCGATTTCGGTAAACCGCAAATCGGTATTGCGTCAACGTGGAGCATGGTTACGCCTTGCAACATGCATATTGACGAGCTGTCAAAACATGTGGAGCACGGCGCTTCCGGTGCCGGTTGTAAGCCGGTTCGATTTAATACCATCAGCGTTTCTGACGGCATTTCGATGGGCACGCCGGGGATGCGCTACTCACTCGTGTCACGCGAAATTATCGCGGACTCGATTGAAGCAGTCGCGGGCGGTCAGGGCTTTGACGGTGTCGTGACGATTGGTGGCTGCGACAAAAATATGCCGGCGTGTGTGATCGCGATGGCGCGTTTGAACCGACCTTCAGTGTTCGTGTATGGCGGCACGATCAAGCCAGGTGCCCATGACCGCGACATCGTCTCGGTGTTCGAGGCAGTAGGGCAACATGCGGGTGGCATGATTGACGATGCACAGCTCATGGATGTGGAAAAAACCGCCATCCCAGGGCCGGGCGCCTGTGGCGGGATGTATACCGCCAATACCATGGCGTCCGCAATTGAAGCGCTTGGCATGAGTTTGCCCGGTAGCTCCGCGCAGGAAGCGGTTTCCGATGACAAGAGAATCGATTGCGAGGCAGCCGGCCGTGCGGTGGCGATGTTGATCGAGCGAGACATCAAGCCTCTGGACATCATGACGCGTGAAGCTTTCGAGAACGCGATTACCGTCGTCATTACGCTTGGCGGTTCAACGAATGCAGTCCTGCATTTGTTGGCAATGGCGCACGCGGCGAATGTGCCGCTTGCTTTGGACGATTTCACAAATATTGGCGCCAACGTTCCAGTGTTGGCAGACCTCAAACCGAGTGGTCGTTACTCGATGTCCGCGCTCGTCGCGATTGGTGGTATTCGTCCGCTGATGAAGTCACTGTTGGATGCGGGCAAATTACATGGGGACTGTCTGACCGTAACGGGTCAAACGCTGGCTGAGGATTTGGCTGATGTCGCGCCGTATCCAGATGGTCAGGATATTGTGATGCCGTTGTCAACGCCGCTTAAAGAGGACAGCCACTTGGTGGTCTTGTACGGCAATCTCGCGCCTGAGGGGGCCGTCGCAAAGATCAGTGGTAAAGAGGGTCTGAGTTTTGAAGGGCGCGCGCGCGTCTTTGCTGCAGAAGAGCATGCGCTTCAAGCTATTCTTGATGGCGATATCGTGGCCGGTGACGTGGTTGTCATTCGCTACGAAGGTCCGAAAGGCGGTCCGGGTATGCGTGAAATGCTGAGCCCGACGGGCGCCATCATGGGTAAGGGTCTTGGCGACAAAGTCGCGCTAATTACCGACGGGAGATTCTCGGGCGGCAGCCACGGCTTTGTCGTTGGGCATGTGACACCGGAGGCGGCGACAGGCGGTCCAATCGCGCTCGTTGAAGAAGGCGATACGCTGCGTATCGATGCGGTTGATCGCACGATTAACATGTTGGTTGAAGACGACGTGCTTGCTGCGCGACGCGCGGCATGGCAGCCACCGACACCGAAAGCGACGCGCGGCACGCTTGCCAAGTACGCAGCGCAGGTTGCGTCTGCATCGCGCGGCGCAATTACCGATGACTTCGACCGATGACCGTAGAAGATCGCTACGAATTATCGGCGCCCAACGCATCTGGCTGGGTGGTACTCAAGTTTGGTGGCTCGAGTGTCGCCTCTGCTGAAAACTGGCCTTTAATTGAGGCGCGGCTGCGTGAGCGCCAAGCCGCCGGTTTGCAGGTGCTGGTTGTTCACTCGGCTTTGAAAGGTGTCTCCGACGCGTTGCAAGCGGCGCTCCATAGCGCGGCGATGGGCAACGATGATGATGGTTACATCGACGCGATAGAGTCGCAGCACGTGACCTTGGGCCAAGCGCTTGGCGTCGATGCAGCGTCCGTCATCGGCAATGATATTGATGAGGTTCGTCAGCTCATAGCCGGTGTACGACTCATCCGAGAAATTACGCCGCGCATATCGGCACGCGTCATGGCGCTGGGAGAAATCATGGCGACGCGCGTCAGTCATGCGTTTCTGAGCGCTGGTGGACTGGCAATCCAGTGGCACGATGCGCGAGCCCTGCTAACGTCTACCGCGGATGTTCGCGAGCGTCGGCATTATCTCAGCGCTTCATGCAGCGCTGAGCCCCAGCCGGCGCTGCACGAGAAACTGACAAAAGGCGTTGTGAATCTCACGCAAGGGTTCATCGCGAGCGACGCACAGGGCGATACCGTCTTGCTCGGCCGCGGCGGCTCAGATACGTCTGCCGCTTACTTTGGCGCACAGCTACAAGCCAACCGGGTGGAAATCTGGACGGATGTTCCCGGTCTGTTCAGCGCAGACCCTGGTGTCGTGCCAGCGGCACGATTACTGAAGAGACTGCATTACAGTGAAGCGCAAGAGATCGCCTCGGCTGGCGGGCAAGTGCTCCACCCGCGGTGTGTCGCGCCGCTATGGCAGCACAATATCCCCATGTACGTCATGTGTACGTCGCGCCCCGAGCTGCCTGGCACGATCATTGCGGAAACGATCGGCGAAGTGGAGCCTGCTGTAAAAGCCATCGTGCTAAGACACGGTGTAACACTGCTGTCGATGGAAAGTGTCGTCATGTGGCAGGCCGTCGGGTTCCTTGCCAAGGTATTCGAAGTGTTCGGTCAACAGCGAATCTCCGCGGGGCTGGTATCCACATCCGAAAGTAGCATTACGGTATCGCTCGACGAAGGCGACGAGGGAGTCGATGCGCGTGCGCTTGATCAGTTAGTAGCAGCGTTGTCGGAGCTCGCCAGTGTCACTGTGATACGTGATTGCGCTGCGGTAAGCATCGTTGGTCGAAAGATTCGGACCATTCTCGCGAAGTTGGGCCCGTCGTTCGAAGTGTTTGCCGAGCATCGGCTGCATTTAGTGTCGCAAGCCGCGAATGATCTGAATTTCACGGTTGTTGTCGACCAGGCGCAAGGTTACAGACTCATTCAGCAGTTACATCCGGCGATTATGCGCAGTCGCACGGACGACGACACGCTCGGTCCGAGTTGGGAATCGCTGCAATCGGATAACGAGGTAACGGTTGATACCAAAGGTAGTTGGTGGCGCGCTGCACGAGCGCCACTCACAGCACTATTGGCCGAGCGCACAGAGGCATTCGTTTACGATGTTGAGACAGTGCGCCAGCGCGTAGATGGATTGCTCTCGCTGAATAGCGTGGACCGAGTGTTTTATGCGATGAAAGCGAACTCGCATCGCGGCATTCTGCAACACATACACGACCGCGGCGTTGGGTTTGAATGCGTTTCGCCAGGCGAGCTCGATTTGGTGCTTGAACTGTTTCCGGATATTGATCGCGACCGTATTTTGTACACCCCTAATTTTTGCTCGCGTGCCGACTATGAATATGGCTTCACACTTGGGGTTCACGTCACGCTCGATAACTTGTACCCGCTCGTTGAATGGCCAGATACGTTTTGTGGCCAAGAGATTTTCGTGCGCGTCGACCCGGGGCAAGGCCGGGGGCATCACGAACATGTTAGAACTGCTGGTGTCCACTCCAAGTTCGGTGTGCCGACCTTTGAGCTAGCAACGTTCGCAGACGCCGCGAATGCTGTTGATTGTGTTGTCGTTGGAATGCACGCGCATACCGGCAGTGGCATTACCAACGCAGACAACTGGCGGATTGTTGCAGAGGCACTCGCTGATGCTGCTTCGCATTTCCCCAACGTGCGCGCGTTGGATTTGGGTGGCGGTCTCGGTGTGCCGGAGAAACCCGGCGATGCCTCGTTAGACCTCGCTGCGCTCGACGCATCTTTGCAAGACGTACGTAAAGCGTTCCCTGCTTTTGATATCTGGCTGGAGCCTGGCCGGTTCCTGATCGCAGAAGCCGGGGTTTTGCTGGCACGCGTGACGCAGACAAAGGGGAAGGGGGACGTGCAGTACGTTGGTGTCAGCACGGGCATGAATTCGTTGATCCGTCCGGCGCTCTACGGCGCCTACCACGAGATCGTGAATCTCACGCGTCTCGATGAGACGCCTGACCGATTAGCGACCGTCGTCGGTCCTGTCTGTGAGACGGGGGACAAGCTCGGCACGGATCGCTGGTTGCCCGAGTGCCGAGACGGAGACATTATACTGATCGCTAACGCGGGTGCCGATGGTGAGACGATGGCGTCTCGGTACAACCTGCGGGAACCGGCGGAAGGGCTATTGTTGTCCGACTGATGTCGGTCTTAACATCAACTGAGGAGTAATCGCGTTGAACTATGCGCTCGATCAGGCAACGCACCTGACAGTTATCAACGACGATCGTTACAACGTGACGCTCGATCAGCGTTTTTGGAACGTTCGTAGCGCGTTCGGTGGCTGGGTCGGCGCCGTCTGCGCCGAAGCAGTCCAACGTCACCGTGAGTTCCGGTTTGCGATTGTGACGCAGCAGATCAATTTTCATGCTGCAGTGCGCAGTGAATCATTGGTCGTCAGTGTACGTTTGATCGAGCGCCGCCGCACGATGGATTTTTGGCAGATCGATGTGAGTCCCAGCGATCAGCCGGAACGCGTGGACGCGTCTGCAACTATTGTATGTGGCGAGCAGGAGGCGACTCAAATTGGGTATGAGACAGATATGCCGGAACATCGGGCTGTCGCTGATTGTGTACGTTTGCCCTCCGGAGACTCGACGCCGAATTGGTTCGAGCATTTCGATATTCGCCTTGCCAAAGGTCGGCCGTTTTCGATGAATCAAACGGCTAACTCGGCAACCTATGTGCGAGAAGCAGACGGGCGCCAACTTGACGCCAAGGCGTTGCTTGCTATCTCAGACACACCGATGCCGCGCACGTTTTTTCGAGCCAACAGTATGACGTTTGCGGCGACCATCAGTCTGAGTACCTACGTTTATGCCAGCGAGTCAGAGCTTACCGAGGTAGGAACAGGCTATTTGTTGCTCGACACGCAGTGTAAGGTCATCCGCCATGGGTTTCTGAATCAGGAAACGTACTTGTATCGCGAGGATGGCCTGCTACTGGCAACGAGCTACCAGACCGGTCGCTTTCGCGAATAGCGGGACGCCTTACCCAGACTCGTTCGAGTGGCGCCGCTGAAGTTCGTCACAAACAGCGTTTAGGGACAGCCCGCGAAAGCGAAGTGCGACCAAAAGATGGTACATCAGGTCTGCTGATTCACTGACCAACGCATCGTCGCTGCCGGTAACGGTTGCCAGTGCCACTTCGACGCCTTCTTCGCCAATCTTTTGGGCAATGCGCTCGACGCCAGATGTCGCCAGTTGTGCGGTGTAACTCGCGTGGGTATCGGCATTGTCGAGGCGTTGCTGAATCGTTGCCTCGAGCGTTGTTAGGATTGCAAGGCTCATGCGGCGCTCTCGTTGTTGAGTGTGGGTGATTCGGCAGGTCGGACACTAATACCTGCTTTGGTCAGTGTTCGCTTCAGTGTTGGTATAGGCAATTCCGCACTGTGAAACACACTAGCGGCCAGTGCGCCATCGACCCGGCATTGCTCGAACACATCGATGAAATGCTGTGCATGACCTGCGCCGCCGGATGCGACAAGCGGGACATCGCAGATTTCACGAACAGCAGCTAACTGTTCCAAATCATAACCGTCTCGTACGCCGTCTTTATTCATGCAGTTGAGGACAATTTCTCCTGCGCCTCGGTCCTGTACCTCACGTACCCAGTCTAGCGTGCGACGACCGGCGCCCGCGGTTTTGCTCGGATCGCCGGTGTATTGGTACACATACCAGTCGTCCGTCTCATGGCGTGTATCGATGCCGATAACGACACACTGTGAGCCGAATCGGCGTGCCAACGATTCGATCAGCGCCGGGTTTTCCAAAGCGGGCGAGTTTATCGATATCTTGTCAGCACCCCGATTGAGTACTTGTTCTGCGTCGCTGACACTGCGGATGCCGCCAGCAACGCAAAACGGGATATTGAGTTGCGCGGTGACATCTTCGACCCAGCCGCGATCAACAGAGCGTCCGTCAGGACTTGCCGTGATGTCGTAAAACACCAGTTCATCGGCAGACTCGTCGCGGTAACGCGCAGCCAATTCAATGATGTCTCCGACCACTTTGTGGTTTCGAAATTGCACGCCCTTAACGACTTGGCCGTCGCGTACGTCAAGGCAAGGAATAATGCGTCGCGTTAAAATGAGCGGATCTCCTCATCGGTGATGTTGCCTTCCAGCAGTGCTTTGCCGGTAATCGCGCCGGCAACGCCAACGTCTCGCAGTGCATGCAAGTCGTGAATGCTCGCCACGCCTCCGGATGCCTGAATGCCGAGCGTCGGGTAGCGAGTGACTAGCTGCTGATACAGTGCGATGGACGGACCGCTCAGCGCACCATCGCGGGCAATATCGGTGCAAAGAACATGGCGAAGACCAGAGGCGACGTAGGCATCGATGGTGTCGAACAACGTTCTGTCGCTGGTGTGCGTCCACGCCTTCGTGCAGACCATCGGTACTGCGTCTTTGTTCAGACGAACGTCGAGTGCGAGTACGATGCGCTCGCCACCAAACGCATCAAACCATCCTTTCACGGTGTCAGGATCATCGATAGCGAGGCTGCCAATGACCACTCGTGAAACACCTGCATCAAGCAGTTCTTGAATGTGCTGTGAATCGCGTATGCCGCCACCCACTTGCATCTGTGCATCGCTAGCTGCGCTCATTTGTTTCAATAGACCAGTGTTCGCAGGCTTGCCATCGCGGGCGCCGTCAAGATCGACCGTGTGTAGCTGCGTGAGTCCAAGGTCTGCGTATCGTGTTGCGAGCGCAACGGCATTGACGTCGTAACGCGTTTCGCGATCATACTCACCGTAGAGCAGTCGCACGCAGTTGCCGTCACGGATATCAATAGCTGGAATAATATTCATCGTCATAACGCCAGAAAGTTCTCCAGGATCTTTGCTCCAGCTGCAGCTGAACGTTCCGGATGAAATTGCGTTCCAAAAAAGTTGTCTTGTTGAATAACGGCGGCAAACTCAAGGCCATAGTCACAAGTCGCAACCGCGCTGCTGCCTGGGGCGAGTGCGTAGCTGTGGACGAAGTAGAAATAGCTTCCTGACGCAATGCCGGTCAGTAACGGCGTCGGTCGCGTGATCTGAATTTGATTCCAACCCATATGCGGGACAGGCATACGCGGGGTAGCGGTAAACCGCTCGGCGTTGTCGTCTGTGATGCCGAGGCACGTTGCCTTGTCTTCTGCAGAGCCGGCGGCCAACAGTTGCATGCCGAGGCAGATGCCGAGTACGGGTTGTGTGAGTTGCCTGAGGGTCTGCGTGAGGTTTTGTGCTTCCAATCGTCGCATTGCGTCGTCCGCCGCACCGACGCCGGGCAAAATAACGTGACTGGCGCTCTTTAATACGTCTGGATCGGTGCTCAGCACAAAGTCCGCGTGCTGTCGGCGCAACGCGTAGGTCAGCGACGCGATGTTGGCACCACCTGAATCTACGATGGCGACGCTCATAGTGTGCCCTTGGTCGACGGCAGGTCAGTGCCACGCCGTTGCAACGCAGGTCGCAGTGCTCGGCCGAGCCCTTTGAAGCATGCTTCCACCTTATGATGTGCATTATCGCCGGTGACGCTGATATGGATGGCCGCACCAAGTGATTGCGCGAATGATTCGAAAAAATGCCTCACCATTTCAGTTGCCATTCCGCCGACAAACTCGCGATCAAGCGCAAGGTCAATAACGGCGGCCGGCCGACCTGAAATATCCACGGCGACAGTTGCGAGTGTTTCGTCCATCGGTACTGTGAATCCGTAGCGACCGATACCGCGTTTGTCTCCCAGCGCGTCGCGCAACGTTTGACCTAGCGCCAGCGCAACGTCTTCAATGCAATGATGGTCATCTACATCAAGATCACCCTCGCAGTCCAGTGTTAACGCAAAGCCGCCGTGTTTGGCGATTTGCTCGAGCATGTGATCAAAAAAACCGATGCCCGTTTGTATTTTTTGTGGCCCCGGCGCGTCGAGATCAACGATAACGCTGATGTGTGTCTCGTTGGTATTGCGTTGCAGCGTTGCAGTTCTTGGTTGGTTGATGAGTTGATGTGCTATGTCATTCCAGGTGCAGTTGTCGTCCAGCAGGAAGCCACGAATCCCGATGTTATCGGCGAGCTGTATATCGGTCTCGCGATCACCGATCACAGCACAACGGTTCAAATCTAAAGTGTTTTGCGCGAGAAACCGGGTGAGCAAGCCGGTGTTGGGTTTTCGGCATCCGCAGCCGTCAGCCGGCAAGTGCGGGCAGATCATTTGCTCTGCAAACGAAACACCCTGAGACGCAAACAGTGTGAGCATGAATTCGTGCGGCACATCAAAGTCGATCTGAGGGAACGCATCGGTGCCCAGTCCATCCTGATTGCTCACGAGTACGAATTCATATCCGGCATCGCGCAGGGCGAGCAGCGCTGGAATGCTGTCGTCTACGAGTGCGATCTTGTCGATTCGATCTACTTGCTCATCGGGTGGCTCTTTGATGAGTGTGCCGTCCCGGTCGATAAAGAGAATGCTGCGTGCGCTCATGAGTGATCACCCGAGGCAATGGCTCTCAATAACGCGTCGTTTGCAGAGCGTTCGCCAATGGTAATGCGCACGCTATTGAGCGTCGCAGGTTGTTGACTGAAGTCGCGCAGCAAAAAACCAGCGTCATGGGCGCGCTGCATGACGTTGTCAGCATCGGTAAACGTGACCAGTAGAAAATTGGCATCACTGGGCCAGATGTACTCGACGTTTGCCATTGCGCTAAGCGCGCCGCGCACGCGTTCGCGCTCCTCACACAATGCACGAATACGGTTAGGCATGATGCTGAACGCCTCGCTCGCAATCGCCGCTGTCGCTTTTTCTACAGTCGGCGTTGGTACGGCGTAGGGCGGCATGACTTTCTCGGCAAGATTGATAATGCAAGGATCAGCGATCAAGGACCCACATCGGGCACCTGCGAGACCGTAGGCTTTTGACAGTGTTCTCAGTACGACAACATGGTCATTGCGTCGCAGCGCCATGATCGCCTCTGGGTCAGCAAATTCTGCGTAAGCGGCGTCGATAACCACAATGCCTTTGCCCGCAGTGGCTGCGATGAGCCGTTCGATATGCGTCATGTCAAAGCTATGCCCGGTGGGGTTGTTCGGTGTGGTGACAAAGACCATCTTGGTTGTGTCGTTCCATTGCGAAACAATTTCGGTTAC
>JBCBZK010000173.1:0-5995 GCA_039815365.1 Pseudomonadota bacterium
AGCACGTTGTCGCGAATGCCCGAAACATGACGGATGTACTGCAACAACGTGGCTATAAGATCGTCTCCGGTGGCACTGATAACCACCTGTTTCTCGTGGACCTGATCGACAAAGGCATCACTGGCAAAGACGCTGACGCTGCGCTGCATGCCGCAAACATCACGGTCAACATGAATACCGTGCCGGGTGATCCGCGTTCGCCGTTCGTCACGAGTGGTTTGCGCATTGGCACACCAGCGATTACGACCCGCGGTTTTGGCTTGGCAGAGTCGGCCATGCTGGCTGGGTGGATCGCCGATATCCTCGATGACATTAACGACGAGGTACGCCAGACGCGCATCAAGGCCGAAGTTCTGGCGTTGTGTGCGCGTTTCCCCGTTTATGCGTCGACGCACGCCGATCACGCGCCAGAGGTGCGTAGCAGCGGCGGATAGCCGAGCCTCGAGCCAATGCATTGTCCGTTCTGCGGTAGCGAAGAGACCAAAGTCACCGACTCAAGGCTTGCGGCCGACGGTCGACAGGTACGTCGGCGCCGCCAGTGTATGGAGTGCCGCGAACGCTTTACGACCTTCGAGTCGGCCGAATTGGTGATGCCGCGCCTCATCAAGCGTGATCACAGCCGGCAGCCTTTTGACGATGAAAAGCTGCGCGCGAGCATGTCCCGTGCGCTGGAGAAACGTCCGGTTGGTGCAGAACAGCTGGAAGCGGCAATGAGCCGAATCGTGCACCAGTTGCAAACGATGGGTGAGCGCGAAATTCCGTCGCAGTTGCTCGGTGAAATCGTCATGGATGCATTGCGCAAGCTCGACGAAGTAGCCTATGTGCGCTTTGCATCGGTGTACCGCAGCTTTCAGGATGTCACCGAGTTTCAGGAAGAAATTGCGAAGCTCGAACAAATGTCACGCGCCGATGATCGCGAGCAGATGTCATTGTTGCCTGACCGCGCTTCCGGGCAAAAGAAGCGCCGTGACGAGCCCTAGCAGGTCAGGTTGATGTCATTCAGTGCACATGATGAGCAAATGATGCGGCGCGCCTTGCGTCTTGCGGATAGAGGTCGTAATAGCGTGTCTCCGAATCCTGCTGTCGGTTGCGTTATCGCCGATGCGACCGGCGTGGTAGGCGAGGGTTATCACGAAAGAGCAGGCGATGCGCATGCCGAGGTGAACGCCTTGCGAGCGGCTGCAGGCGCCGCCAGCGGCGCAACCGCATTCGTCACGCTCGAGCCGTGCAATACCCACGGGCGCACGCCGCCGTGTGTCGATGCATTGATCGCGGCTGGCGTACAGCGCGTCGTGTTTGCGATGCAGGACCCGAACCCTGCCGTGAGCGGCAATGGCGCTCAGCGGCTGCGTGATGCGGGTATCCTGGTAGAACACGGGTTGATGCACGACGCTGCGCAAGCACTCAACCCGGGCTATATCATGCGCATGCAGGCGAATAATCCTCGAGTGACGCTGAAGATTGCTGCCAGTCTTGATGGTGCAACCGCAATGGGCACCGGTGAGAGTCAATGGATTACTGGCGATGCGGCACGCCGCGATGTGCAGCGTTTGCGGGCAGCGTCGTGTGCGGTCATGACCGGTATCGGTACTGTTCTGGCTGATGATCCGTCACTCAACGTGCGCGGCGATGGTCTCGGGAATCTGGGTCGTCAACCGATGCGGGTTGTACTCGATACCGCGCTGCGCATGCCATCGCGGGCACGTATGTTCGCGCTCGAAGGTCAGACGCTGATCATGACGGCCGCCACTGACATAGCGCGGCTCGCAGAAGCTGGCGTGAGCGTGACACGCCTGACAACGGACGCGCAAGGACAGTTGGATCTTGCGCAGGTTATGAGGGCGCTGGCTGAGCGTGGCGTTAACGAAGTGCTTGTAGAGGCCGGTCGAACGCTGTGCGGTAGCCTGCTGGCGGCGCAACTAGTGGATAGAATCGTCTTATACATGGCGCCCAAATTGCTTGGCAGTGAGACGCAAGGCCTGATCCGGACGCCGAACTGGATTACACTTGCACAAGGCCAGAGTCTGGCAATTGAGGATGTGCGTCGCGTCGGCGACGACCTACGCATCATTGCGATGCCTATCTCTGGGTAATATTTCGGCACAAGCGGCTTATCGACTATGTTTACGGGCATTATTCTTGCGACTGGCACTATTGCATCGCTGACTCCGAAAGGCGGCGACGTATCGGTGCGCATCCGTTGCCCGGATTTGCAACCACAACGATTCGCAGAGGGTGAGAGCATCTGCGTGTCAGGCGTTTGTTTGACTGCGTTGGATATCGACACCGATGGTTTCTCGGCCGACGTGTCGCGCGAGACCTTGGACGTGACTGCGTTTTCTTCGTGGGAGGCAGGCACTGTCGTCAATCTCGAGCCGTCGCTGGCTATCGGCGATCGTTTGGGAGGTCATTTGGTGACTGGCCATACTGACGGTGTTGCGACGCTCACGTCGCGGTATGCTGACGCGCGTTCGGTGCGGCTGCAGTTCCAGGTGGCGCCGGATCTGGCGCGCTATATCGCGAAGAAAGGTTCGGTCTGTGTTGATGGCACCAGCCTGACGGTCAATGAGGCCGGCGCGGATACCTTCGACGTCAATATCATTCCGCACACAGCAGACCAGACGACGCTCGGAGCACTGGCAGTAGGCGATGCGGTCAACATCGAAGTAGACTTGTTGGCGCGCTATGCGGAGCGTCTTTTGCGTGGCGGCGAGGCCGCCGATGACGGCGCTGTGAATAGCAAGGTCCTGGGCTCTCTTGGCTTTGCCCGCTAACGCGGTTTTTGGAAACTGACATGACAACGACACAACTACGACAAGACGCGACCGAGTTTGCACCCATAGAAGATGTTCTCGACGCATTGCGGGCCGGTCGCATGGTCATCATGGTGGATGATGAGGATCGTGAAAACGAGGGCGATCTGATCATGCTCGCCAGCAAGGTTACCCCGGAAGACGTCAATTACATGGCTCGTTACGGACGCGGCCTGATTTGCTTGACGCTGACACGCGAACGCTGCGAGGCGTTGCGATTGCCGCTGATGGTGAGTGGCACGGACGTGCAGCAAAGCACAAATTTTACCGTCTCGATTGAGGCCGCTGAAGGCATTACGACAGGTATTTCCGCACATGACCGTGCACGTACCGTGCAGGTCGCCGTCGACCCGAACATGGGCGCGGCAGATTTGGTGCAGCCAGGGCATATCTTTCCCGTCATGGCGCAACCCGGCGGTGTACTGACCCGCGCGGGGCACACAGAGGCAGGTTGCGATCTTGCGCGCCTCGCGGGTGAACAAGAACCGGCTGCCGTGATCGTCGAGATTCTCAATGAGGACGGCAGCATGGCACGCAGGCCGGATCTGGAGACGTTTGCCGATGAACATGATCTGTTAATTGGCACCATTGCTGATCTGATCCGTTACCGGCTCGAAAAAGAAGTGGCGGTCGAGCGAATCTATTCAGTGCCGGTTGATACTGAGCAGGGCAACTTTACGATGCACGCCTACGAGGACTACGTGAATCGTAATGTGCATTTGGCGCTCGTACATGGTGATATCGATGCTGAGAGCGCACCCATGGTGCGCGTGCACGTCACCGATACCATCGGCGATATTGTTGGCGTCAGAGATCGTCGTTTAGGGTGGCCGTTGCACGATGCGATGCAACAGATTGTTGATGCCGGGGCCGGGGTGGTTGTGCTGCTGCGCTATCCGGAAGGGCCACGCGACCTGGTCGATACGATTCAAGCACTTTCCAAACGCGCGCAACCGCATGCAGTCGCACCTGACGCAGGAAACGAGCTGCGACAGTACGGCGTGGGTGCACAGATTTTGCGTGACCTTGGCGTTCGCCGTATGCGCGTATTGTCAGCGCCAGTGCAAATGCATGCGATCTCCGGGTTTGGCCTTGAGATTGTCGAATACATTGATAACGGTTAGGGCGCTATGAATACCATTACCGGTGAGTTGGTTGTGCGCGGTGCACGCTTTGCGATTGTAGCGGCCCGCTTTAACGATTTTATTGTCGAGAAGCTCGTTAGTGGCGCACAGGATGCGCTGCTGCGTCATGGTGCGGACGACAGCGCTATTGATCTTGTATGGGTTCCGGGCGCGTGGGAGGTACCACTGGCTGCCGATAAGCTTGCTGCAACGGGTCGCTATGATGCCATCATCGGTCTTGGTGCTGTGATTCGCGGTGCCACTGCCCATTTCGACTATGTGTCCGGCGGGGCAGCTTCTGGGATTGCAGGTGTGGGCGAACGTCATGGTCTGCCGGTCATCTTCGGCGTGCTGACTGTCGATACCATTGAGCAGGCCATAGAGCGTGCAGGCAGCAAGGCGGGCAACAAAGGCGCTGAGGCGGCGATGACCGCGATCGAAATGGTCAATTTGATCAAAGCGATCGGCTGATGAGCGGGCTTTCCAACCAAACGCGTCGATCGCATACGCGAGCTTTGTTGATGCAGGCGCACTATCAGCAGCAGCTGGACGGTACGTCGCGCGCGCAGCTTGCGAGTCAGTTCGCCGAGCGCCGCGAGTACGAGCGTGTCGACCCGGAGTATTTCGATGCGTTGCTGACACTGTCGCTAGCGGATATCGATGCACTCGATAGCGAAATCGTGCACCTGGCTGATCGCAGCGCTGAAGAATTGAACCCTGTAGAAGTCGCGATTCTTCGTGTGGCGATCACCGAGCTCAAAGCACGTGTGGACATTCCGTACCGGGTCGTCATCAACGAGGCCGTTGCGTTGGCTCACCGGTTTGCTGCTGAAGCCGCGCATAAATACATCAATGCTGTGTTGGATCGAGCCGCGACGACACACCGCGCGGCGGAAACGAAGAGTCGCGAACGCGCCTGACGTCAGCAACAACCTGATGCACGAGTTCGATCTAATCAGCACGTTTTTTGCGGGCTACGACGAAGACGCCCTGTTGGGTATCGGTGATGATGCGGCTGTTTTGGAGGTCGCGACAGGCCGATTAGCGGTAGCCGTTGACACGCTCGTTGCGGGGGTTCATTTCCCGATGGATGCGCCGGCAGATGCGATCGGCCATCGCGCGTTAGCTGTCAACTTGAGTGACCTTGCTGCTATGGGTGCGACGCCGCGCTGGATGACGCTGGCGCTGACACTGCCAAGTGTTGATACGCATTGGCTGAGCGAGTTCAGCGCTGCGCTGCGCACGCTTGCGAAAACACACGGTGTGTCGTTGGTTGGCGGCGATACGACGCGCGGACCGTTGACGATTACGGTTCAGTTAATGGGTGAGGCGCAGGACGACATGTTGACACGTGCGGGTGCCCAGCCAGAGGACAGCGTTTACGTGAGCGGTACCTTGGGCGATAGCGCCGGTGGGCTTCAGTGCTGGGAGCAGGCCGATTCGTCTTCCCAGGCGCACACGTTAGTGCAGCGGTTTTTGTACCCGCAGCCGCACGTGGCGCTCGGTCAGTCGCTGCTAGGGCGCGCGAGTGCCGCGATTGATGTCTCTGACGGGTTGCTCGCAGATCTGACGCACATCGCGGTAGCAAGCGGCGTTGATGCGACGATTCATAGCGATACGTTGCCGCTGTCAGCGCCGTTGCTGCAAACATTCGGCCGCGAGGGTGCGACGCAACTAGCGTTGACGGGCGGCGATGATTACGTGTTGTGTTTTACCTCGCCGGACAGTCGCTTGGCTGACAGCCTCCAAGGCGTCACGCGTATTGGCTCGCTGTCATCAGGCGCAGGTTCGGTATCAGTAGATGGTGCATTGCTGGCGCAAAAAGGGTATCGGCACTTTGAATGACAAGAACGCAATGAACGTATCCGCGCGCACCGTGCCTAGTGATCCGGTGCATGGGCTTGCGTTCGGATTCGCTGCTGGCCTCGCACCAAGAGCGCCGGGTACAGCAGGCAGTGTCTGGGGTATTTTGCTTGCTTCGCTTACCGTTTCGTTGGGTTGGCAACTAGAACTGTTGATTGCCGTGATTATTTCTCTGACAGGTATTTGGATTTGCGG
>JBCBZK010000098.1:0-13126 GCA_039815365.1 Pseudomonadota bacterium
ACCCATGCCACGCACGACGTTGTCCGGCTCGTGGCGAGAATAAATCGCAACACCGCTATAGCCTTTTTTCTCGGCGTCCTCGTAATAGCAGTGATAACCCTCGGGACGAAACACATCGTCGGTCAGCTGCCATTCCTGCGCCTTGGTTTCCTGAATGCAGACGACATCCGCATTCTGCTTGGCTAACCAGTCGAAGAAACCTTTTCTTGCCGCGGCGCGAATGCCGTTAGCGTTCAGAGTAATAATACGTGTCATGGCAACCCGCCGAAAAATGGCATAATAGCAAACCTGCACGCCGTAGCCTGAAGGGACCATCGATGCAAGCCTACCAACGTGAATTTGTGGATCTCGCGCTCGACCTGGGCGCGCTCAAGTTCGGTGACTTTACACTCAAATCAGGCCGCCAAAGCCCTTACTTTTTTAATGCCGGCCAACTGTCGAGTGGCCGTGCGGCGGCAATGCTCGCGCGCTGTTATGCGAACGTGATCCACGAGCATTATCAAGACTACGACGTCATTTTTGGACCTGCTTATAAGGGCATACCGCTGGCTGCGCTGACGGCCGCGGCGCTTTACGACCAGCACGGTGTCGATGTGCCCTACGCCTTCAATCGCAAAGAAGCCAAGCAACATGGCGAAGGCGGCAATATTGTTGGTGCGGCGCTCAGCGGCAAGGTCGTCATTGTGGACGACGTCATCACAGCGGGTACCGCGATCCGCGAGAGCGTTGAAATGATCCGCGCCGCAGGTGCCAGCGTTGGCGGTATCGTGATCTCGATTGACCGCCAGGAGCGTGGCCAAGGGGCACTATCAGCGGTTCAGGAGGTCGAACACGCTACAGGGGTAAATGTCGCTGCAATCGCGACATTAGCCGACCTTGTGACACTATTAAGTCAGGAAAGCGAACATACTGCCCATCTTGCAGCTGTTCGTGAATATCAACGGCGTTATAGTATCGCGAGCGAGTAATTCGTTATGACAAGTCGCAAAACGTGACCAATCTCTCTGATAGCGCCAATTTATTAGGTAAACTCAACAATATGCGTGGAATGACCTTTTTCTCAGCTGTTATCGCGCTTTTGCTGTTAAGCGCTGCCGCATCGGCCAATTCGGTCGCGGTTTACCGGTGGGTGGACGAAAACGGTGTCGTACACTTCGGAGATTCGATTCCCGCTCAATATGCTGAGAAAGAAAAGCAGATCTTGAACGATCAGGGTGTCCCCATTGGTCGTATCGCGGGCAAGGCCACCGAAGAAGAGCTCGCACAGCAAGCAATCGAAGCTGAAGCCAGAGCGGCAGAGTTACTCGCACAACGCGCTGATAAGGCATTGCTCGCTACTTATTTGTCAGTGGGCGAGATCGAGCGACATCGTGATCGACGTGTCGAGTTGCTGGATGCGCAATCGCGCGTCTCCGAACTGTACCTGACAAACCTGCGAAAGCGTCTCGTGTCTTTGTTAGACGAAGCCTCCGGCTTCAAGCCTTACACCGTCGACCCAGACGCACCGATGATTCGTCCTGCGTTAGCGGACGACATCAAGGTCACCAAAGACAGCATCATTACGTACGAAGGTCGGCTGGCTGATCACAAACGCAATGCTCAGGGTTTGCGTGACGAGTTTGCACTGGCGATTGATCGCTACACCCAGCTGACGACTGCCAGCCGCTAAGCCTTCCCGGTGTGGCCGAAACCGCCAGCGCCGCGCTCAGACTGCGTAAAGTCCTCGACCACTTCTAACTCCGCCTGCACGACTGGCACAAGTACCAACTGGGCGATGCGCTCACCTGGCGCGATATCGTAGGTCTTTGAGCCGCGATTCCAGATCGAGACGAACAACTGACCTTGATAGTCAGAATCAATGAGCCCAGTCAGATTACCGAGCACAATGCCGTGCTTGTGACCCAAGCCGGAACGCGGCAGCAAGATCGCCGCGAGCGACGGGTCCGCAACATGAATCGCCATACCGGTCGGCACGAGATGCGTGTCACCGGGCTTGACCGAAAGCGGCGCGTCGATACACGCGCGCACATCCATGCCGGCAGAGCCCTCGGTGCCGTATGTCGGCAAATCAATACTATCGCCGATTCGCGGGTCCAGAATCTTGGCCGCTAGCTTATGCTTCATGTGTTCGCTCTCTTTGCATTGAATTGCGCCGCGATCACGGCTAACAGTTCACCCGCAAGCGTTGTCTTGTCCTGCAACTCAAACGCTTGTTCACCGCCTTGCCAAAAAACCGTCACGGCATTGTCATCCTGATCGAACGCGAGCTTCTCACCAACCTTGTTGGCAATGATCATATCCAAACCTTTTGCTGACAATTTGCCTAACGCATGCTCTTTGAGTTTTTGCGTTTCGGCGGCAAAGCCAACCGCAAACGGCGGATCGTCCCGGCGCGCCACGCCTGCAAGAATATCGGGGTTGCGGGTCAGCTCGAGTGCGAGCGACTCGGTGGATTTCTTCACTTTGTTTTCGGCATAGGCTGCAGGGCGATAATCGGATACCGCCGCCGCGCTGATAAACACATCGGCATCCGCGACCGCTGCGTCGACGGCCAAACGCATCTGCTCTGCCGTCTCAACGCCGATAACCTGTGCGCCGTGCGGCGCATCGATCGCGACCGGCCCGCTGACCAGCGTGACATTCGCGCCAGCAGCTAACGCGGCTTTGGCCATCGCGTAGCCCATCTTGCCTGAGCTGCGATTCGTCAGATATCGCACAGGATCGATCGGCTCGCGCGTCGGCCCAGCTGTAATCACAACATGACGACCCTGCAATGGACCCTGACGCAAAGCGATCGTGCGCTCGGCGATGTCGGTCGGCTCAAGCATACGACCGGCACCTGTCTCTCCACACGCCTGATCGCCCTCACCGGGACCCAATACCGTCACGCCGCGACTCAGCAGTGTTGCCATGTTGTCCTGCACAGCGGCGCTCGACCACATTTGCCGATTCATCGCCGGTGCGACCAAAACGGGCGCTTCGGTCGCAAGGCATACGGTGGACAAAAGATCGTTACCCAGACCATTCGCGTAGCGCGCGACGAAATCCGCGCTCGCAGGCGCGATCAGGACTTTGTCAGCCCAACGCGCCAGCTCGATGTGACCCATCGCCGCTTCGGCTTCTTCGTCGAACAAATCGGTGCGCACGGCGCGACCGGAAACAGCCTGGAACGTCAGCGGCGTCACGAATTGCTGCGCGCCAGGCGTCATGACGACCTGCACCTCGGCGCCGCGATCAATCAGGCGCCGCACGAGGTCCGGGCTCTTGTAACAGGCGATACCGCCAGTAACGCCAAGAAGAATACGTGTCATTGTTATCGTTCCGTCACAGGCCGCGCGAGCAGCCAATAATGCGTGTCAGCGCGCCATGGTAGCAGCGGTGCCGTCTGTGCTCACGCGTTTAGCCCGTTGTTTACAGGATTTGTCCGCGCTTATACAGACCTGCCAAGCGCACAATATATGACGCAGCAAGGCGGTCAGCGAGGGGATGGCGACTGTGCGGCTTTCCAAACGGTGCAAATCTCGGACGGTGATGCAGACCAAACCCCCGATGCGTTCGTAATGTGCGCCAGGATTTGCTCAAACCGGCCGATGCGGTGCGGTTGACCTAGCATCCAAGGATGCACGTTCAGCGCGAGCAATCGTCCGCCCTGCTCACCGGCCTCGGCATGGAGATAGTCAAACGCATCAATAATCTGATCGGCATATTCCGCCTCGGAGTGCAGGTTGTTCATCAACACGAAGCGGTCTTCCAGCTCCGTTGATAGCGGCATCGCAGTGATCCCGCCTGCCGGCGTGCGGAACTCGAACGGCATATCGTCATTGACCCAATCGCACATGTAGTCAATGCCATTGCTGACCAGCAACTCAGGCGTATGCTGACTCTGCGATTTACCCGGACTGATCCATCCGGTGATTGGCTGACCCGTTGCGTTGCGCAACACATCGAGTGATTCCGCTATTACATCAGATTCGGTCTTTTTGTCCTGGCCACCGTAATGCGGTGTGTCCATATCCCAGCCATGGCAGATAATTTCGTCGTCGCGCTCGGCAATGCGCGCCACGAGGTACGGATACTTTTGTGCAAGCCGGCTGTTGATCGCAAAAGAGGCGCGCACATTGAATTGATCCAGTGCACGCAACATGCGGAATACGCCAACGCGATTACCGTACTCGCGCAACGTGTAGTGCCGCAGATCAGGATAGGCCGTCGTCATGCCACCCGGCGGCGGAAACGGCTTGCCTTTTTGGTCCAGCGGGAAGTACTGCAGGCACACATTTACCCATAGCGCGACTCGATGGTTGTCAGGCCACTGCACGGGTTTGCGATCCGCCAACATCGACCAATCGTAGAGATCATGATCCATGCCATAGCTGCGATGCGGGTAGTCAAAATAGGAACGATCCAGCGTCATAACAATACCCCGCGTTGCGCAATGTCTGCGACAGCCGAATCGTAGTGGTTGTCGATGAAGTGCTGGGCAATCTCACGGCCTGTTGTGACCCAAACATCGGAGTGGCCCGTGATGTATTCCAGCGCCTCTTCGAATGCGCGCAATCGATGCGGATGGCTCACCTGATAGGCATGCAACGGAATGCACATCACGACGCCATTGTCGGCGCCTTCCGCGTACAGACGGTCAAAGTTTGCTTTCATCATTTCGCCGTAGCGCCGCGGTTCGATCTTGTTAACCACGTAAGCGATGGTGTCGTTCATCTCAAGCGAGTACGGCACAGATACGAATTTACTACCAGAGCGCACGTGCACTGGCGTCGGTTGATCATCATGGAACAGATCGCACGTGTAGAGCCCACCCGCTTCTGCAAACAGGTCCAGCGTGCGTTCCGTGTGCGTCAACGCAGGTGCTAGATAACCAGCACAGTGTTGTCCGGTGTGCTTGCGGATCGTCGCTACCGCATCCTCGATGACTTCACGCTCCTGCGCTTCATCCATGCCATAGCTATAACGCGTGTTGTAAATCCCGTGGCTGAAGAATTCCCAATCGCGCTCAGCGCACAGGCTGATAATTTCCGGATGATGCTCGCACAGTGCTGTTGATAGCGAAATAGAACCGCGTACACGGTATTTGTCCAACACTCGCATCAGGCGCATGTGCCCCACCCGATTGCCATAGTCGCGAGTGCCGTAGCCGACGACATCCGGCACAGGTTTCGGCCATGCAGCACGGTGCGGATTCACCGCAGGGTCCAACTCGTAGTACTCGATGTTCGGCGCTACCCAAAACGCCACGCGCGCACCATTGGGCCAGACAATTTTCGGCCGATGTTCGTAAGGCCAGTAGTCGTAGAGGCCAGGATCTTCTTTCATGCCATCAAGCTCCGTCGTCGAACCGCTCGTCTGCTTTAGAACGCACAACCACGTGCAGTGCGGATAGGCTCGCAACCTGGATGGTTGGTAAGCCAATCACGTACGGTTTGCACCGGCTCAACATCAGCGTACTTCAGCATCATGTCGCACAGGTTCGCGTAGTGCGGGATCTCGTGTTTATCGGCAACACATTCTTCCGGCACGATCGTGCGATAACCGCCGGACAACGAGGCGACGCACGACGCGCGGATACAACCGGACGTACTGCCGCCGGTCAGGATAACGGTATCGACTTTGTGCCACACCAACAGCGACGGGATCAATGTCTCGTGGAACACACTCGCCATACGTTTGTTGAGCACCGCGTCTTGCGAACGATCGATATCCAAACGCGGATCAAGCTCTGCCCGCTCGCTACCCACTTTGATGTTCTGCAATGAGTCCGGCGTGTTGGTGCGCGTGCCCCATGCGCCAGCGTCGTCGGCATTGTCCATGTATGCCACATACGTCCAGATCACTGGCATATTCTTTGCGCGTGCGAGCGTCGACAGCTCGTTGATGTAGTCGATTTGCTTCGGGTCCGTCTGATACGCCGTTGCGAAGGTATCAATGTCGGTATACGCGCGCTGCATATCGATATTGATGATTGCTGCCTTTTCACCGAAACCGAATTTGGAACGCTTGGGGTTGGCTTTGACTTGTTCCCAGTACTGACGCGGCGTCAGGTCTGACGTTTGCATGACGGGCATGTCGGTTTCCTTTAATCAGCGAACGCAGAATCGTAGCTTACTTCGCGACAGATCGCAGCAGCGCAAAGAACGTTAACAGCCCGTCCGATCGACTCTTGCAGGTCGGGTTACCCTGTTGATTGCAGTAAAACGTCACTGACGACGCCGTCAGATCCCACGCAGAATGAACGATGTTCTTGAGAAGAGGCGCAACCTTGCAACCATCTGACGATCACTCGGTGAAAGCCCCGTCTTCCACCGCCGAACTATTGGCCACGCTGATACACCGCGGGAGGCCAAGCGCAACCGCCATCGTTTTAGCAGAACGCCTATTGGCTCACTTCGGTGGATTGCGTGGCTTGCTCAGCGCCGACATTGACGTTCTGTCGCGACAACGGGGTCTCAGCGCGGCCCGAGCACTGATGCTCGTCGCTGTCGCGCAGCTTGCAGAGCGCTATTACACCGAGACGTTGCGCGTCGGCCAAGTGCTTTCCAGCCCAACAGATACGCGGCGCTTCCTGGTCGCCAAGCTGCGGGATTTGCAGCATGAAGTGTTTGCCGTGATCTTCCTCGATACACGCCATCGCATTCTGGGTTTCGAGGCGTTGTTCCGAGGCACCATTGATGGCACGTCGGTGTACCCAAGGGAAGTCGTAAAAAGGGCTTTGCAGCGTAATGCAGCGGCTTTAATCGTCGCGCACAACCACCCATCGGGCGTCGCCGAGCCGAGCCGCGCAGACAGCGACATTACTCAGCGTTTGTCGGATGCGCTCGCACTCGTGGACATCCGGCTGCTCGACCACATCGTTATTGGTGACAACACCGCTGTTTCGCTCGCAAACCGCGGAATGCTATGACCTTGCGAGCCGCATGCGCCACGATCACTCGCGCGGCGACTGCAAAAAAACACCCACGGTACGCGCGAAGAGGGCCGGCTTGTCCCAGTAGAACATATGCCCGGCACCTGCATGAATCTCATAGCGGGAGTTCGGAAAAACATCATCGTATTGTCTGGCAACCGCTTCGGCTTTGTAGTCGCACTGCCCGCGAAGTATGAGCACTGGCGTGTGGTTCGTCCGAAGCTGCGGTTTCGGGTCATTCGTTCTTTCGCGAAGAGAGATGCCTGTCATTCGATTTGACCAAAAACCAAAGCCTTGCATCGCTATGTCGACGTCGCTCGGGTCACAAACAATATGGCGCAGGTAATGTGTTTCGGCGATTTGGTCAAAAAACGCGCCGGCCTCGCGTGCCGGCAAAAACCGCTCGGCTGCCTCTGGGTTAATATCGGCCAGAATGATCGCTGCAATCAAACGCGGTTTGTTGATAGCGGCCTCGAAGGCTGCCTTTTCATTGCGACTCATGACCGCATCTAACGTGCCATCTTCACCTTTTTGCCAATCAGGCAGATACATCGGGCCAGCCGCAGTAAAGACAGCACGAGAAACGTCGTCCGCAAACTCCGCCATATATTGCGCGGCCAAAGTGGCGCCAAACGACGAGCCAATCAATACAACTTGAGTCGCACCGATGCGGCTATAGACCGCTTTGAGGTCGGCGACATGACGCTCAAGCGAATAGTCGGCGATGTTCTCCAATCGATGCGAGAGTCCGCCGCCAATCTGATCGTAGAAATACACATCATGGCCGTACTCGCTCAACGCACCTATGGACTGCCACGTCAGATCCAGTCCCACCGCAAAAGATCCGGGGCCACCGTGCAATACGATCACCGGATCCCGGGGTTGCCCTCCCTCGCCGCTGATTTTGCGAACTGCGATGCGTGAGCCTGTCGGCAGATCCCAATACTCGACACCATCTGTCGCAGTCGGCGTCGTTTGAAGCTCTTTCGGCACCAGTGGTCGGAGCAGGAACACTGAAACAAACACAAGAACCAACAACGAACCAGCAACGAAGTGAGACAACGTATAGTGAAAACGCCGCTGTAGTTTCATAATGCTGCCAGACAACCAGGACAAGAGCACAAGACTCGACAGTGAAACGATCAGCGCCACGACAATGAATGACAACGGATTACTCATCAGCGTGGCGCTTGCGAAAAACACCGCGACGAAACCGATCGCGCCAATGCAGTAACCGGCGATTTGAGTAAGCACTGCTAGCAGATAGCGCAGACCTTTCATTGGTCAGCAACATCTGAATATCGCTCGTCAATCGTCTTGCGCTCCAGTGCCGCGAACGCTGCGTCCAAAGCCTCGGCAAGGTTAAAGCCGAGCTCGACATTGAGCCTCTCAAACACTTGCGCTGCTTGCTGACAACGTTCGATCAACAGATCAGCCTGCGCCTTACCTTTTCTCGTCAGTGAGAGTATTTTTTTGCGACTGTCATGCGGGTCTACCTTTCGTGCCACGAATCCAAGTTCGCTGAGCTGTCGTATGCGGTGTGCGGTCAGTTGGTGGTCCTGTTTCATGGCGCGCGCAATCTCGACGAGTGAGGCCGGTCCGTTCGCATCAAGGAACAAGACCGATGACGCACAGCGAGCTGGCGTGGCGGACCCCCCCGCTTCAAAGAACGCGTTGCCCTGAGTCTCCAGCAAATCGGCCAGTCGCTGCAGACGCGCTCCGACAAATGCGGACTCAAAGGGCAGTGTGAGATAGAACGGAAGATGGGTCATAGCAAAACAGGTATCACAATATCCGCAAATATTTGCGCAAATGTTTGCGGATGTCAATCGTGTCGAGATACCGTGATATGCCCGTCATTCGCTTTATGTGGAGCACGGCGATCTTTAGCTGTGACACCGAAACACTGCTGGTCTCAGACGGCCTCGACTGATGATCCGAACAGGTTGGCAATAGCAGCTTAGATGCCTTGCTATCGCTGCATAGCTCCGGTATCTTTGCCGGCTGTTTCGCTGCTTGCAGACGCAATCCAGCGCCACGATATTGGTTCCAACAGCTCGGATGTAATGCGTAGCCTACCGCTTTCGCCTTTAACCGGCTGTTTTTAATAGCATTTAGGTAAACGTCATGTCTAAAGTCTGTCAGGTGACCGGCAAAGGCCCTATGTCCGGCAACAACGTATCGCACGCGCACAACAAGACGCGCCGCCGTTTTCTGCCGAACTTGCAATCACATCGGTTCTGGCTCGAGTCCGAGAAACGCTACGTGAAACTGCGTGTCTCGACCAAAGGCATGCGTATTATCGATAAACACGGTATCGAGAAGGTCATCGCTGACCTGCGTGCCGAAGGTCAGCGCGTTTAACGCGCGGGAGTAGCAGTTATGCGCGACAAGATCCGTTTGGTGTCATCTGCCGGTACCGGCCATTTCTACACCACCCAAAAGAACAAGCGTTTGCATCCTGAAAAGATGGAAACCAAAAAGTACGACCCGGTCGTTCGCAAGCACGTCATGTACAAAGAAGCCAAGATCAAGTGATCCCGGCTACCTGCTGCGCGCTGCGACGGCAATAAAAAAAAGGCCCGCTGATGCGGGCTTTTTTGTGGGTGGGACAGACTCGCAACACGACACAGGCGCCCTAATAGCGTTGCACCGTGTCGACGGCGTCAGAAACGCCATCCCAGGCCGACCGATAACGTCACGGGTGAATAGTCAGCCTCGACGATCCGCGAGGTATCCGACGGGAACTGCATCTCGACCTCGCTGACGTTTAAGTAGCGCAGACCCACGTCCAGGAACCACGCATCATTGAAGTCGTAGCGACCGCCGAGCTGCAACTGAATGCCCACTTCATCGGTCTCGAACGAGACTTCTTGTGAATCGACCTCGAAGTCGATATCGATTTCCTGGACGAATACCGCGCCGATGCCGACATACGCACTCAAACGGTCGTTGTCGAACGGTCGAAAATCGTACAGCGCGCTAATGCCGGTGCTCAGCGACGCGAAATCACCTTCCGCACTGACGCCCACGCCATCAAGCGTGATCGCATCCATATCATTTCGGCGGTACATGAGTTCGCCTTCGATGCGCCATGCGTCGTTGAAGCGATAACCCAACGTTGCGCCGCCAGCGAAGGACGCACTGAAGTCCGCCTCTGCTGTGCTGGTTGTTGTCGCATCGCGATAGTTGAGATCCTGCGAGCCCAAAAAGCCGACACCCGCCACGGCGCTCACATAGGCACCTTTAGCGTCATCTGCGGCGACATTCATGGACGTAAAAAGCGCCATACCGGCAGCAGCAATTCCATAGCGACGTTGTTTCATTTGAGTAACCCTTAACCTTTCTAAACAATTAGTTAGCAATCAATCGAGACGGCAAATTGGCATAGACACCACGCCGACAAAAGGGCCTTTTGGGCGCTCATGAACCAGCGGTCACCTTTTTGCATGAGCGGTCGCTATTCAGACCGGCTAGACTGCGTATTCATGTACGAACGGTCGCTCGAAAACGCACAGCTTGGGCCTTTTGCGCAACGCCTCATCATTACCGGCGCCGCGCTTACCGCGCTTTTCGCCGTCATCGCCCCGGAATCATCTGAGCCATTAACGCTGCTGCCGCGAACGCTTTTCTGGGCGCTGCACATCAGCTTGGGGCTCGCCGCTGCCGTGTTCGCCGCACGTTTCTTAGTGCAGCGCTATGTATCACTGCGTGACTGGCGACTGGTGGTCGCTTCCGGGTTATGCGGCGCATTGATTTTTGCACCGATCGCCGTAGGTCTAGAGTCGCTGTTCCCGCTCGCGCCGGATGGCCCGGCTGACAGCTGGGCTGACCGATTCGCCGCTACGTCGACAGTAGGTGCCGTGCTTATCGAAGCCATCGAGCTCATACCGCCGTATCTGACCGCATGGCTACTGATCAATCTGGAGTCGATCAGTCCGGCGTTGCGAGCACAGGTCGATGCAAATGCTGATAGCGATACCGAAGAAGAACCATCATCTGCAGCGGCGCTTCGGCACGCAGAAAAACGCAACTCGATTCAGGAGAGACTGCCACCAGCCATAGGGCGCGACATCGTTGCGATCTCGTCCGATCTGCACTACTTGCAAGTCATGACACGTGCAGGCCGGGCTACCATTCTTGGCTCATTAGCCGAGGTCGATACCTGTTTCGGCGACGCAGGGTTGCGCGTGCATCGCTCGCACTGGGTGTTGCTCGATGCAGTGGTACGGTTGCGTAAATCGGGCAATGGCTGGCAACTGGATCTTGCTGGCAATCACAGCGTTCCGGTGAGCAGACGCAGGCGCACTGAAGTACTGCAACTGCTCGGCGATGATTTCGTCCGCAAGCCCGACGCGGTTTAGGCCAGCGGCGCAGCCGCCAACAACACGCAAAAAAAAGCCCGCTGACGCGGGCTTTTTATCTGAACATCAGAGCAGAACGCTAGCCGCGAGACGCTGCCTGTGCCATCGCATAACCGCGAATACGATCCGCAAATTCCTGTAATGCACGCACGCCACTCGCCTCGGCTTCTGCACACCACTCGCGAAGCTGTTCGAGCAAACGCTCGTTGCTAATCGTCGCGCCGCTCTTCCACAGCGCCTGCAAGCGATCGCGGAACTCGTGCACGGTACGTAGTGCTGTGCTGTCTTCGAGAATGCGCTCCAGACGCTCTTTCGCTTTGCTGTCCAACAACGCGGGTTGGCGAATCAGCACGCGCTTGGCGCGATTCAGCATTTCACTGGCACTGTGCTTCTGGCGCTCCAGATTTAACGTCGGCACCGTCACTTCCCGCGTGTAATCACGCAACACATGCATACGGTTAACGATGACTGCCCGCAGAGTATCAAGGCTGACGTCGCTCGCACCACTCAAGCGCTCGGGCTGCGGTGCGATTTTGTTGACCTTCGCCAGACGGAACGCGCTCAAGATCTTGATGTACATCCAGCCGATATCAAACTCCCACTTACGCATGGAGAACTTGGCAGATGTCGGAAACGCGTGATGGTTGTTGTGCAGCTCTTCGCCGCCAACGAATACACCCCAAGGAATAATGTTGCGTGCAGCATCATCACATTCAAAGTTGCGGTAACCGGTGTGGTGACCGATACCGTTGATGATGCCGGCAGCGAACAGCGGCATGGAAATCATCTGAATACCGATCAGGATGATGCCGGGCACGCCGAACATCACAAGATCAAAAATGACGCACAGCAAAATGCCGCCCCATGGGAAGCGTGTGTAAACATTCCGCTCCAGCCAGTCGTTCGGTGTGCCGCGACTGTACTTCTCAATGGTCTCGGGATTCTTGGTTTCGTCCCGATACAACTCGGCGCCTTCCAGCAGCACTTTCTTCAAGCCATACACTTGTGGGCTGTGCGGATCGCCTTCGGTTTCGCAGAACGCATGGTGCTTTCTGTGCACGGCAACCCACTCACCCGTGAGCATGCCTGAGGTACACCAGATCCAGAAACGGAAGAAATGGCGCAATACCGGATGCAGGTTCAACGAACGATGCGCCTGATCGCGGTGCAAATACAGTGTCACTGCCATCATTGAGATCTGCAGCATAATAACGGTGGCGAGAACGTAGCCCCAGAAGCTCAGGTCGAGCAGGCCGCCGTAAAGATAAGTCATGACAAAATCGATCACAAAAGGATCCTTTCGGTGAATACCGAGGTTATTACCGTCGTGGTGGTCGCAGTATGTCAAAATACGGCAAGCTGATAAACCACGACGACAGGTGTACATCACAGACCAGGCGCGTTTTGTGAGCCAAGTCTCTTTCTCAGGTTGTCGCCTTGCTAGCGACGCCAACCCCAAGTTCTTGATCTATGCCTGAATTACCAGAAGTTGAAACCACGCGCCGCGGCATAAGCCCGCATATTGTCGGGCAGCGAGTGGTGCGCGTGGATATCCATGAAACCCGCCTGCGCTGGCCTGTGCCCACCGATATGGCGAGCCTGCTGACCGGTCAACGCATCGACACGATCGAACGGCGCGCGAAATACCTGCTACTCAACACCAACACCGGCAGCGCGATCATCCATCTGGGCATGTCCGGGCGTCTGGTCGTTACAGACCCAGCCCACCGGCGGCGCAAACATGATCACGTCGATATTGTTTTCGACAACGATCTAGCGCTGCGGTTTCATGATCCGCGCCGATTCGGGTGTCTTTTGTGGGCGGAAGACCCGCACGCCCACGCTC
>JBCBZK010000067.1:0-17788 GCA_039815365.1 Pseudomonadota bacterium
CGGCTTTGCAGAAGATGCGCTTGGGGACTCGGATCAACGGCCAGTTGCGCGGCCCGATCATTGCGAAATTTTGGAGACCCAGGGTGATTCGCCCCGATGGGTTGAGGCAGGTACGCTGCGCCATAGCCGCGTCAATGTGCACGCGGTACTGCTGCCGGACGGTAAAGTGTTCATCGTTGGCGGGCACGATAGTGTTAAACGTAATCCTGCGCATATTGATCGTTTGATAGGTGAGATCTACGATCCCACCGTCGTCTACGATCCCGCCGATCCATCGGCCGCCTTCACTGAGACCAATCCGCTACAACGCTCACGTAACTACCACGCCGCAGCACTCCTGCTACCCGATGGGCGTGTCTTGCTCACAGGTGGAGAAGACAATGCTCACCACGGCGGTAATCAAACCTCGGTCGAGATCTACGAACCGCCGTATCTGCACAACGGTCCACAACCTGCTATCGAGAATGTCAGTGTCACAAACGCACCCGAGGATGAGATCGCTTATGGCGCGGATTTCACGATTCGTTGTCGGGATGAATTAGAGGCGTCAAACATCGCTCAAGTCGTTTTGATGCGCCCTGGCTCGGCGACACATCACACAGATACAGAGCAGCGGCATGTGCCTTTGAATTTTTCCTATGTTTCAGGCGATACGCTTCGCGCTACGGCACCGCTGGATGCCACCGTTGCGCCGCCAGGTTACTACATGCTGTGGATTGTCGACGGTTCTGGCATACCCTGTGAGCGAGCACCATTCGTGCGGCTCAGCTATCGTAAATGCTCCCTCATTACAGATAGATCATCCATAAGCATTCAGGAAATTGAAGCGCTGCCGTCTCGCACGATCGAGAGTGCCGTGTATGTTCATCTAGACGGCTTCTTGCCCGCGGAGCTCGGTGTGACGACCCCAACGCCGTCCGCCGAACTGATCGATGCGTGGGCACCGCGTATTAGCGCGTCTGATGACGGCACTACGCTGACAAGTGTACGTCTCGATCCGGTGGAAATGCTGCTTGAAGATCCGGCTATGCCAGCGGACTTGCGTCAACGCGTGACATTTCGGTACCGCGTCATTTTTGATGACTTCGGCGCGTTTCCAGAAGACGGCGGACCTGATCGCAATAGACTGCGTCTGGACGTCAATTATCGCGACTGGTCATGCGATGGCAGACTCGATCTTACACGTCAGCCCGCGCCATACATGCTGGACGGCGCGACACATTGGTTAAGTACAGATGTTCGCGTATTCCGAATCCGTGAAGGTGAAAGTCGTTTCGGAGTTACCCTCGAAACCGGTCAACCGCTGCGTTTTCTTCGGGACGTTATCGCGGCTTTCGACGCTGATCCAGGACTGGCTTCGCATCCGTTCGAATCGATTGCCACCGATCAGTCTGAAAGTCGTTTGCAGCTTGCAACGACGGAAGGCGGTACGCCTGTATACAATTTTGCAATCTGTCGAGCGCGCTATCGCGCCAATAGCGTTGATGCACAAAGAGTGAGGATGCACTTTCGCGCCTTTACAACGGCGGCGACGAACCTGAACTACAATCCGGCCACAACATACAGATCAGCGACAACGGCAAGCAGCAAGATCGCTTTGCCAGGAATTGCATCCGGCGAACTTGTCACCATTCCGTTCTTTGGGCGTGAGCGCGTCAATGCAGCAACAACCGCGCTGACCGATCAAACGGATGACCTCAACCAAAAAGATCTCCCGGCGCTCGCATCGGGCGCAGAAGCGCGTCGCTATTTTGGGGCCTTTCTCGACCTCAACCAGCCGGATGCTCAATTGCCGGCGTCACTAAACCCGAGCGAAAATGGACCGTTTGACGCGAGCGACTTGCAGCCATTGGCCGAGCTTGTCAGGGGTCGACATCAATGTCTGGTGGCTGAAATTGACTTTGATGATTTGCCCATCGATGTGGGCGAAAGTCCGGCAAACAACGATATGTTGTCGCAACGTAATCTCATTATTGAGGGCTCGGATAATCCCGGAGCAAGCGATTCGCATACCGTTGCGATGACGTTCGACATCAAGCCGACGTGGTCAGTACGAGAAGGTGCCAAGAACGCTGACATCCCGCCAGTCAACGAAACACGTTGGCCATTGACGCACAGACCAGCAGCACATCATGGCAGTGAGCATGACGAGGTCGTCACCGAAACCGGTCATCACGATCATAACGACATCAACCCGCTTGCGGATCGACCCACTCACGCGCCAGCGCCCGAGCGAATTGTGGGTCATTTGGCGTTAGGAGACCTGCTCGGCAAGCGCACCGATTTCATGCGCGATGATCCAGTAGGAGCGCGTTTCGCGCCGGCACATCACGAGCATCGTTCGCCGCCCGATTTCTCATGGTTCACACCTGATGATCTGATGATTGAATGGGGCGAGCTGCCCGAATCAAGCGTTGCGACGTTATATCTGCCTAATCTGCCTGCGGAGAATATTGTTCGTGCGGCCAGGCTGCGGAGTCCCTGGCCTAGAATGGAAGCAGTAGATGCACACACGCTGAAACTGGGTGTCGGCGGCGTATCACATGTGCCACTGCCGGGCCTATCGAGTCGGCGTCTGGCTGGCCTCCTTACGGTTCAGCTACCCGAAAGTGTTCGCTACGGGCAGGAATTTAGCGTTGTTGTCAGGCAGGCATCCAATCGCCACAGCGTGATAGTTGGTGCTTTCGAGCTTCGAGTTCCCGTGCGTTCGGTCGATGAGTTGGCTACCGATGAAGCACGCTGGTACGCCGTATTGCAGCAAATAATCCAGAAGATGAATCCGGACAATCGCTGGCATGCGGTGCTTTCAAGACTGCTGGGACTCGTCAGGGGACGTGTCAACGGATTTGGCATTGACGCCGATGCTATTAAACCGGGCCTTGATCCGCGCGATTTGGAGGACCCATGCCCTTGTGCGCCAGCGAAAGAGCGACCTGAGCAAGCAGATAGTGACTGCGAGGAGCGCAAACCGGATACGCCCCAAGCATGCCCAAATCCATATTGCGAATGTGACCCCTGTTTATGCCTCCCACCTTGTAAGTGCGGTTTGACTCTCGACACTCGCAAGACAACGACGCACTGGAACGACAAGAAAAAGCACCTGCACCATAAAACCGTGGAGGTTTATAAACCAAAGGGAGGCTGATTGGCCTCTTAAAGGGAAAACGCCACCGCAAAGCTAAAGGATCGCCATAAATGGCCGATTCGACTAACAGAGTGCGTCCGATTCGACCAAGCCTTCATGACGCAATATCGGGCGCTGGGAGTGAGTAGGTGTATATAAAGTATCTGGCGGTGATTCTGTGTGGCCTGCTTATCGCTGAGCCCGCTGCATCGCAGACTCACGAGACCGGCGCAAGTGGTCTCAAAGAGTATCGCCTGTCCGGCGTGCTGACCTCCAGTACACGGCGCACTGCCCTGTTGAATAGCGACACGATTCGCGAAGGCACGCGCATTGGCGATGTCATCATAGAATCAATAGATGATCGGCAGATCCAAATTCGCAGAGGATCCACCCGACAGGTCGTCCCCGTTGGCGGCTCGTTTACAGCGGCGCCGCGGACTGATCGTGACCAACGGATGATGGTCATCACTCGCCCGACGCAGGGAATAAGGCGGTCGAACATGCCGCAAGACGCTGACCTTGAGCATGTCGTCGCTCGCGGCGAGACGCTGTCAGGCATCGCGCGACGCTACAAACTGGACGGCGCGACAATGGATCAGATGATGCTCGCCCTGTTCAATGACAATCGCCGAGCGTTCGGCGACAACGTCAACCGGCTCAAAGCTGGGGCAACACTGAGGATTCCGGATCAGCAAGACCTTGACGGTCTAGCGCCTGCGATCGCGGCAGTTGCTGTGCGGCAGCATCATGACCGCTGGCGTGCAGATTCGGCGCCGCCTGCTTTGCAGCTGGCCGACATCACGTTGCCTGCCACCGCCAAGCCGGCCCTGCCCTCTGCCGGCACCTATGGTCCGGTCGACCGGGGCGAGACGCTAATGAAGATTGCACGCTCCATCACGCTGTCGGACGAGAGCCTAACGACGCATCAGGTGATGATCGCGCTGTTTGATTCGAATCCGCACGCGTTCGGCAACAACATCAACGTACTCTACGAGGGGGCTGTACTGAGTTTGCCGAAAGAAGCCACTGTTGCTGCTGTTGTACCCGCCGTTGCGAGGGCCGAAGTGCGAAGGCAGATGGAAACGTGGCTGGCTTCTATCGAGCAGGTGCCGATCAAGAGTGCAGCTTTGGACACCAAGACGATCGCATCGGGCGAACGTTTTTCTCGGGCGATGTTTCACCCGTCGAAAAGCGGACGTGCCGTAACGACGCGCAAGCTTCCCCATTTGAGCGGCAGCGATTTGTAGAGCTCTCAAGCTTGCTTGTCTGCGACAAACACGTCGTGCGTCACATCGAGACGGCCCTTATGTGCGATCTAAAATCATCTAAATCCGTTACGTCTAGTTGGTAAAGATCGTGACCATCCGCACGATCACAGGCCTCCACTACTCTTAGAAACCCGTGCTGCAAAATCTTGTTCCTTCCTGCGTCCGATGCAGCAGCGGCGTACAGAAAATTGACTGGCGTCAAATCCTGATAGCGCTGTATTTCATCCGCCACGCGCCTCTCCAACTCCCTGTACGTTAACCCCGAATGACGCGACTCTTCTCGCACAACGATGGAAAAAACATACAGATTCGCACCGAGTTGGCTGATCTCGTTATCTGTCAAGATATCTTCCGCTGCGAAATCGGTCTCCGCGATTTCACCATTTACGAAACGCGAAAAAGTTTCAGGCTTCACGGGAAGAATCGAGAAATATCCGATGACTCGCCCGTCTTCGTAGAGACAAGTGAAAGTACGTGCATTGCGGCTAAGCCAGGTACTAAAGACGAATTCGGGTATCACATCACCCTTCTCAAAGTACGTTTTGTCGAGCGCAACAATATCTGGGATATCCTGAGGTCTTGCATACCCAAAACTCAAGTCTGCCCTACTGGCCGACGGTATCTGCTCCTTCTTCTTGAAGCCGAAAATCGACCTAATGCCGATCAATACGATAACCACGAAGAGAGCAACGTAAATAGATCGCTTTACATTCTGCGTAATCGCATCCGAGATCGGGAACGCGGAAGAAATCCCATCAACAATATCGTTGGCGTTTATGGCCAACAATAGTAAGGAACCCAAGCCAATCGTCTTAAGTGTTGATCTCTTCATAACGCCCACAATTTGACCGATAAACCTGACACTGACAAGAGCAATTGACGAACTATCCTACCAACCTCTTCGGCGCCAGCGAATTCCATAGAACTGGTTTGTGACTTCCAATCTCTTCTCTATGAATTTGTAGAATCTGGCAGACTGGCACTATGCAGCCGAGCCGAGGATCACAAAAACGTTAGTTTTCCATCGGATGACAACAGAACAAGCTCAGCATGCGTACGATCGATAAGCGGCGATGATCTCCGGAACGCTCGTTTGAGATGTCGTTAGGCACATAACGTGGCGCGGAAGTAATGTTTTGACGACACAGTTGGCGCGATCTTCCCCCTTCGAGGATGCCACTTGAAGAGAGATAAAACACCGTATCAGGCCACCTGCTTTTCGAACACTGCCGGGATCTAGAAGTCGAGTGAGCTGTTGGGCCGTTCGTGGTTGTAGTGACATCGCCAGGCTTCGATGAGCGATCTGGCTACTCGGTGTTGGTCGTCAACCCGCACTGCCGCACCCACAAAGGCGTGGCCCTGCCCGACGGCGGCTCGTTCCGTGACCCGGCGATTCGCGAGTTGTTGATGCCGCATGTAGGAAAGATGACCATCGCGGCGGCGAGCGCGACGTAATGACAGTGTTTCGTGTTCATTGCCTTTCAAAAGTGATAGCCGAGCCGAATCCCGACTGTGTTCATCCCCTCAAAGTTGTTTGCCGTGGTGAACGAAACTGACAAATCGTCTTCAAACGGCACGATAATCGAAGCGGAAACACTCCAAGGTTCCTCGAGGCTTTGTTCCTGGCGGAGCGTGATCTGACCGCCACCGATTGATGCGGAAAACTCCACAACTCGATCGATCTCGAGGTGAGTTACGCCAACGGCGAAGTTCATGCGTCGAGAGAACAATTCTTTCGAATGGACGAGCGTGAGGCTGGATGCGACGGTTTGTGTTTCGATGTTGTCCAAATCATTGAATCCGAAAGTGATGCCAGCGCGCATAAGCCAGGGTCCATCGTCGCTCCTCACGATCGGCAGCAAGATACCGACGCCGCCTTGGTAGGAGACTCCACTTGAGTCCCTTTCGTTGGTGGACGTCACTGAGAAAGTCTCCCCGAGAATCGGTAGGGGTTCAGAAAAGCTGCCAGACACTGTTGTTTCGGCATCTGATGTCGTGCTCATGAGGACGGTCGAGAGGGAGACCTCCAAAATCGGCACTGGTCTGTAGGTCATGCCAACATGAAAGTTTCTTGACGTGATATCGAGTTGATCGCCGAGATCGACGTCGACATCGTCGACGAGCAAGGTTCCGGTCGAGATGACCTCGATGCTATCGACCAGAATTGGCGTTCGGGCCGTCATCACTCCGCCGTAGACTTGAAACTTTCCGCGCGACACGTTCCCTGTGTCTGTGGTCGACGTATCGTTCGCGGTGTCGTCCGCTAGTGATGTTCCTGCGATCAGCATCGTCAGTACGCAGGTGGGAGTATAGAACTTGTTCATACTGTGTCTCGTCCGTTGGTCGTCGATATCGAGACTGAAGCTTAGGTTTCACAGCGTAAGGGACGGTGAACCAAAGAAAAGAAATGTAAGGGTGTGTAATGCGCCAGCAGACACGGCTTTACATTTCTTTTCTCTACCTATCGGTGGCTTACAAGCAGGTCATTACAGTGCATCCTGTACTCAACGTTTACAGGAGCAACCTACGTGAAACAACGGATCCCGTTGATGCCTTTCACGGGCATCGTCAAACGCCTCGTCATGCTAGCCCTCGCTGGCTGGTTCTTCCTTGGGACGGTTGCAGCCGCGCAAACAGCCGACGCACAGTCATCCGCAGCGTTTATCTCCGAAATGCAGGAGAAGCTTGGGTTGACCGACGAGCAGGTGCAGGACATGCAACCGATCCTCGAGACCAGTCGCCAACAACAGAGCGACATCCTTGCGAATTACGGTATCGACTTTACAAGTGATACCAAACCGCAGCTCAGCCGCCGTCAAGCAATGTCTGTCCGCAACGAAATGAAGGCGGTTCGCCAAGCGATGTTCGAGCAGCTCGAGTCCGTTTTGACGGAAGAGCAGTTGGATGCATTCGCCGAAACTCAGGAAGCGCAGGCTGATGAACGACGGGCCCAGTTGCGCGAACGCCTGTGGAGGTAGTGAGTGTGCAGTCGCCGCCATTGATTGCCGGACTGTTGGTGTTCTTTGCGTTGGTGTCCGAGTGGTTATGGTCCATCCGACACCGACGCACGGTCTACCATTTTCCGGAGTTGTGCTGCAACGGTTTGATTTTTCTCGGTGGCGCGGTCCTCAAAGCGACAGCAGCGAGTTGGGCCATCTGGTTGTATAGTCAAGCGGTGCCGCTTGCTTGGATCGGGTTGCCAGAAACCGCGGGGGTGTTTCTGCTGACACTCGTTATGACAGACTTTGCCTACTATTGGTACCACCGGCTGAATCACGAGGTTGCCGCGCTTTGGGCACTGCACCACACCCACCACTCCAGCCCATGGCTCAATCTGACGACAGCAGTGCGGCTGAACTGGCTCGGGAAGTTCATCAGCCCGTTGTTTTTCCTGCCGCTCGTAATCCTTGGTTTGCCTTTTCAGTTTGTTGGTTTGTCCCTCGGTGCGGTGTTGTTCTACCAATTCTTTCTGCATACGCAGGCTGTGCCCAGCCTGGGTAAATGGGAAGGAGTGTTTTTCAATACGCCCTCGGCACACCGGGTCCACCACGGAAGCAATCCGCGCTACATCGATCGAAACTACGGCGGGATCCTCGTAGTCTGGGATCGTCTGTTCGGCACCTACACGGCGGAAACAGAGACGGTACGCTTCGGTGTCACGACTGGGTCGATGGGATACCACCCGCTGACGGTTCAGTTCCGCCCTGTATGGCAGCTTCTGAAGGGTGACTGGCGACGTGAAAAGCATCGACAGAGGCAGCTAGATTCGAATCACGAGTCGGAGTCGGCCTAATGTGGCCAGACCCGCTTGTGGATAGGTCCAGTGCGATTCGATTAGGAATGAACATGGTCCGTGTATTGATGGTTGATGACGATGTCGCGTTCACAGAGTTGGTGGCGGAGTACGTCCAAGGCGAAGGCGGGTTCGAGATTACCTGTGTCCATAGAGGCCAAGCGGGTGCTGATGAGGCCAGGAGTGGCACCTACGATGTGGTCGTACTGGACGTTGGGTTACCCAATCTGAATGGGTTCGAGGTGCTTCGGCAGATTCGTGACCAGTCTGATGTACCTGTCGTCATGTTGACGGCGCGAGGCGATGACATCGACCGCATTCTTGGATTGGAAATAGGCGCTGACGACTATGTGCCGAAACCCTGCAACCTGCGAGAATTGGTTGCACGTATCCGCGCGATTCTGCGTCGCGGACAAAAATCGCAGATCGCCGTCGATGATACTCGCAAGTCTGTAGGGGATTTGATTATTGAGTCTGGCACGCAATCGGTATACCGCGGAGATGAGTTGATCGGACTCACCGGCGCTGAGTTTTTGATCCTCGCGATGTTGTGTGAGTCAGTGGGTGAAGTGGTCGAGAAGGACGCGATCGCGCGACAAGCATTGGGTCGCCGGATTCTTCCTTATGACCGTAGCGTTGATGTGCATATCGGAAACCTTAGAAAGAAACTCGGTCCGTTGCCGGACGGTCGACAACACATCAAGACTGTGCGAGGTCGAGGTTATCTTTACGTAGACGTACGATGACGCGCTTTTTCTAACGCATATTCGTTACCGTTCGTTCGCTGAGGCAAAGCGATCAGTGACCGAGTACATGGCTGGGTATTACAGTCGGCATCGGCCGCATCAAAACAACGGCAGCACGCCGCCAAAACGCCATGAGGAAATCTACTGGAAATCCTCTACTTCCGTGGCCAAAATTACTTGACCACTACATAGTGTGTTCATTGTCCGGTGGTAGGTCCGGATCTGCGTTGTGCAGTGGAGGCGCACCCGATTGTCTGTACAAGTTTGCTACCACAAAAAAGGGCGAGGCAAAGTGGCCTCGCCCCTCCGCGTCCGCGTTGCTTGTTCGAGAGCACTATGCGAACCGTGAGTGACGGCTATTGGTCCCGGATCGCGCCAGAACAAGGTGCTAACGACACGAGAAGTGACTCGCTGAGGAAATGGTGGCCAGGGGCGGAATCGAACCACCGACACGCGGATTTTCAATCCGCTGCTCTACCAACTGAGCTACCTGGCCTTCTTGCTTCGGCCAACATTGCATTGGCGCGCCCTTTTGCAGGGTCGCGTATTACAACCGCCACCGCCCGCAGAGTCAATAGCGCAAAATAAATTCGCGGCCGCTGTCGTAATCGCCCCTCGCCGTTCGTCATCTATCATGTAACCCATTCAAAAGGAGCACACTGATGGAATACGTTATGTTGATCTACAACGCTGAGGAACGCTGGGCCGCCTTGTCCGAGGCCGAAGAGGCCAAAATCATGGCCGGGCACTTCGCTGTTATGGAGCAATCGCAAAAGGACGGCACTTATAAAGGCGGCAATCGCCTTGTCGATGTCGGCGCGGCGACCACCGTCCGCGAGCACGGCGGCAAGATCAGCCTCACTGATGGCCCGTTTGCCGAGACCAAAGAGCAGCTTGGCGGCTACTACCTGTTCGACTGCGACAACATCGACCAGGTGATTGCCTACGCCAGCATGATTCCGCAAGGCGACACCGGCTCCATCGAGATCCGGCCCGTCTTCGAGATGGACTAGTGCAGGGCCTCGACGCAGCGCTGAAAGCCGCTCGCCCGCGTGCCATCGCGGCGCTGCGTCGACGCTGCGGCACTCTGGATCAGGCTGAAGACGCTTTCCAGGATGCCGTTGTGCGTGCCATGCAACACTGGCCTGCCAGCGGCTTGCCCGACAACCCGACCGGCTGGCTGATCCAGACCGGCCAGCGGATCCTGATCGATGCATCGCGCCGCCACCAACGCCAGTCACCGCTTACCGAAGAGCCTGCCGCTGAAGACGTCGACCCGAACCTCTCGGCCATCGACGACGACGTGCTGCGCCTGATCTTCACCTGCTGTCACCCGGCGATCGCCGATGACGCGCAAGTCGCGCTGACACTCAAAGTCATCGCAGGTCTCAGCGCCGACGATGTCGCCCTTGCCTTCCTCGTGCCCAAGCGCACGATGGAGCAACGCCTCGACCGCGCCCGTCGCAAAATCCGCACCGCTGGCATCCCGTTCGCGATCCCGACGGACACCGAACTCCCCGAGCGCCTCAACGCTGTGCTCAGCGTGATCTACCTGATCTTTAACCAAGGCTACAGTTCGCGGCAGGACGGTTTGCTGCAACCCGCCTTGTGCGCCGAAGCGATCTGGCTTGGCCGTCTGTTGCTGCGCTTGTTCCCCGGCCATGCCGAGCTCACCGCGCTGCTGGCGATGATGCTCTTCCACCATTCACGCCACAAAGCGCGCCAATCCGATACCGGCGCACTGATCCCGCTGGCCGACCAAAACGCCGCGCTTTGGAACACCACGATGATCAACGAAGCACAGGCGCTACTCGATCACGTGCTCGGCAAACACGCACCGGGGCCTTTTCAGACACAAGCGGCGATTGCCGCGTTGCATTGCAATACCGCAACAACAGGCACGGATTGGGCGCAAATCGCTGCGCTGTACGAGATTTTGGAGCAACAGGTACACAATCCGGTCGTCACAATTAACCGCGCCGTCGCGCTACATAAATCAGGCGAAAGTACCCATGCATTAGAGGTATTAGAGCATGCCCAGACACAATCAAATTTCGATAGCTATGGACCATTCTTGGTTGCCAAAGCAGAGATACTTGATTATTTGGGTAAAACGGACCAATCAGATGCGCTTTTACGCCAAGCGATCGACATCGCACAGCACCCTGCCGAACGGGATTTCCTAAGATCGCGACTTCGTGACGAATGAGATTAATTCTCAACTTTGATTGATCCACGAGATGTCTAGGCCTAGTCTCTGGATCATGAACGGCGCAGCCCACACGACCGAGATACCGCAAGGACCCCGCGCTCGTCCGGCGAGCGAGCGCCACATTGTGAATATCGCGACGGCCATGTTCATCGAACACGGCTACGACGACACTCACATGGCCGACATCGCGCGCAGCTGTAATGTCACGCTAAAAGCGCTGACGGAAATGTATACCGACAAAGAGGTGTTGTTTCGCATCGTCGTTGACCGCGAATCGCAGCAGGTCCGTTCGCCGTACGAAAATGAAGTCCCGCACTTCGACACAGCAATGGAAGCGGTGCAATTCATTGCTGCGCACCAAAAAACGATCTGGGAAACCACGCTGATGCCGGACCTGTGCCGCGTCGTCGCGTTGGCCGCCAAGAACCACAACACCATCGACGATATCTTCCGCACGCCTGATGGTCGCGAACAAGCGCAGGCACTCGGCGAGCACGTGTTTGGCGTCTGGACCGAGCGCGGCCTGTTTCGCCCGTGTGATCTGGCAATTGCCGTTCGCCAGTTTTACGGCATGCTGAACCAGGCCTTTTTGTTTGAGCCGCGTGCGCGCGGCTGCCCGATTGAGAACCAGGCGAAATACCTGCAGCACTGTTGCGATATTTTCGTCCGCGAATACGGCGTCAAGTAGACCGCGCGACACACTGAGCCTGTGACCGTCACGCGGGGCAACCCGACGCGACCAGAGCGAACCAGCGATGATCAACCGATGACATCTGACACACCTAACGACAATTCGGCGGCGCTATCCGAAGCCATCCTGCTGGATTGTTGCATCTCGGTCTTCCTTGAGAACGGCTACGGCAACACCACGCTTGCAGACATCGCAGCGAAGACGAACGTCGATGTCGCCACGCTGGAGGAACGCTACGGCACTAAGGAGGCGCTGTTTCGCCTCGCTGTTGATCGCGAAGCGACCGTCGCGCGCCAGCCTTTGCCCGGCAGCGTGCCCACGTTCAACACCGCCTTGGAAGCGATTCAGTTCGCGATGGAGCGACGCAAATACGTCATGCAAAACACGGTGCTTGCTGACATTTGCCGCGTCATTGCATTGGAATCCGAGCAATACCCGGAAATCGCCGATATCTTTCGCACGAACGATGGCCGCGAGCAAATGCAGGCCGTCGGCGAGCTCACGCTCAGCGCATGGATCGAGCAAGGTCTGTTTCGGCCTTGCAATGTCTCGTTCGCCGTCCGCCAGCTCTACGGCCTCATCAATCAGGCCTTCCTGTTTGAGCCGCGCACAATTGGACACGAAATAGACGATCTCGACGCCTATCTGCAGGACTGCTGTGAGTGGTTCGTCGAGCGCTACGGCGCGCCTGCCAAGTCGCTTTGACAGCGCGCCGGTAGCCTTCTACCCTTATCCACTCATCCCCGAATGGAAAAACCTATGGCCGCTGATCGCAGCGCTGCCAGCGGTGGTGGTTTGCAAGCCGACGCGCTGATTGAGCGCTTCAAAACCATCCGTGCTCGCACTGAACAACTCTGCGCCTTGCTGTCTGCCGAAGACGCAGTGGTGCAATCGATGCCAGACGCCAGCCCGGCCAAATGGCACATGGCGCACACCACCTGGTTTTTTGAGCAGTTCGTGCTGGGTACGCACGCGCCGAGCTACCAACCGTTCGATGCGCAGTTCTCCCACCTGTTTAACAGCTACTACCACACAGCAGGCAGCATGCACGCCCGCCCTGAGCGCGGCTTGCTCACGCGGCCAACGCTTGCGAACGTCAAAGACTATCGCCAGCACGTCAACGCCGCGATGCTCAATGTGCTGGATGAGCGGTTGAACGACTTGCAAGCCGAAGCGATTCGCGGGCGCGGGCGGATGTCGACCGCGCACACCGATGCCGCGGCGCCGGCCGATACCCTTGCCGACGTCGTGCAGCTCGGACTGCATCACGAACAACAGCATCAGGAATTGATGCTGACCGACATCAAACACTTACTCTCATGCAATCCGTTGCACCCGGCATTACGCGACGATCTGGCCGTGAGCGCCAACAGCCATGCGGGTGATGCCTCGTTCCACGAAGTGTCCGGCGGCATCATCGAAATCGGCGCCGCGCCACAGACCGGCGTGTTCTGTTTTGACAACGAAACCCCGCGCCATCAGATCTTGCTGCACGACCACAAAATCGCCAAGCGCCCGGTCACGAACGGCGAGTTCGCCGAGTTCATTAAGGACGGCGGTTATGATGACAGCACACTGTGGCTGAGCGACGGCTGGCTGGCTGCGCAACGCCACGGCTGGCGTGCGCCGCTGTACTGGTCGACAGATCTCAATAGCGAGTTCACGCTCGGCGGCGAACGCGATATCGATCACGATGCGCCAGTGGCCCACGTCTCGTACTACGAAGCGGATGCGTTCGCTCGCTGGGCTGGCGCACGGCTGCCTACCGAAGCGGAGTTCGAATACCATGCGACCGACGCCGAGGTGCGCGGCAACTTCGCCGAGTCTGACCACTGGCAACCGATGGCGGCCGGCGACAACGACCGACAGTGGTTTGGGGATGTCTGGGAATGGACATCATCGGCGTATTCGGCCTACCCCGGGTTCACGCCACTCGGCGGCTCGCTGGGCGAGTACAATGGCAAGTTCATGTGCAATAAAATGGTCGTCCGCGGCGGTTCATGTCTGAGCGCGCAATCGCATTTGCGCGCCAGCTACCGCAGCTTTTTCTACCCGGACGCGCGCTGGCAATGTCTCGGATTGCGATTGGCGCAAGACGCCTAGCACACAACAACGGATTGATACGATGAGTAACGCTAGTGCGCCGATGACGGCGCAGACCTCACAGACTCAAAAACACATCGACGACATTGTGGAAGGCTTGTCGCTGCCACAAAAAGTACTGTCGCCGAAGTATTTCTACGACGAGCGTGGCTCGGAGCTGTTCGAGGCAATCACACTGCAGCCTGAGTACTACCCGACGCGCACCGAGCTTGGCATCCTCAAACAGAACATCAATGCCATCGGCGATGCGCTCGGCCACGACGTGTCACTGATCGAATTTGGCGCGGGTGCCAGCGTCAAAGTGCGCGTGTTGCTCGACAATCTCGCCGACATCGCCGTGTTCGTGCCCGTCGACATCTCCGGTGATCATTTGCAGCTCGCCGCCGATGAGCTCGCAGCAGATTACCCTGACATTGAAGTGCTGCCCGTTGCGGCCGACTTCACCCGCCCGTTCCCGCTGCCGTCGCCCGTTAACATGCCGGCGCGCAACATCGTATTTTTCCCCGGTTCAACGATCGGCAATTTTCCGCCGGACGCCGCGCTGGGTTTGCTGCAAACGATGCGCGCGGTGGCCAAAGACAACGGCGGTCTGTTGATTGGCGTTGATCTGAAAAAGGATCACAGCGTTCTCGAGCGCGCGTACAACGATGAGGCTGGCGTGACTGCGCAGTTCAATCGCAACATGCTCGTGCACCTGAATCGCGAATACGGCAGCGACTTCGATCCCGAGGCATTTGATCACCGCGCGGTTTACAACGCGGCGGCAAGCCGTATCGAGATGCACCTGATCAGCACGTGCCCGCAACGGGTCACCATCGGCGGACACGTCTTTGCGTTTGCTGAGGGCGAATACATCCTCACCGAGTGTAGTTACAAGTACGCGCTTGAAGGATTCGCGGCGCTCGCCAAACAAGCCGGTTTCGACGTGCAGCAAGTCTGGACCGATAGCGAGCAACACTTCAGCCTGCAATACGCTGTAGCGATTTAGCCGGTTAGCTGACGCCGCCAGTCGTCACCGACCGCGCCAAAGACTCGCCAAAGCAACAGGTTGCGCCAGTGCAGCCAGCGAGACCTGTTTCACAACAATCACTTGCACGCGCAGTTACACTGGGCGTTATGTCAGATCAGCCACAACCGCAAGCAACGTCGCCGCTCGATAAATGGGGCGTGCTTGCCCTCTATATCGCTACCGCGTGCATCGCCGTTTTCATGGCGCTACAGATTAGTAGCGCCAGTTTGTACGACGGCGTCTACCATCCTGTCGGCAACGATGCGTTCTATCACGCCACACGCATCATCGACACGGCAGGCGAACGGGGTTTCTACGAATTCGACAACAAAATTCATGTGCCCGAAGGCAGCCAAATTACCTGGCCGTGGGCATACGACTGGGGTTTAGGTCAGGCCTTATCGGTGTGGCAAGCCGCGAACCCAGGCGCACACCCGATGACGTTTTTGGCGCGCGTGCCAACGCTGTGGTTGCTCGTCAACCTTGCGCTGTTCGTTGCGCTCGCGCGTGCCGCCGGACTGTCATTGCCGCTGACCGGCGCCGCTGCACTCACGTATGCGTTGTTTCCGATGTCCCAATTGATTCACGGCATCGGTGCGATTGACCATCACTTCGTCGAGCACACGTTTGTATTGGCCAGCACGTTGCTCGCCATGCGTTGGGCGCAAGCGCCGAAGCAAAACGGCCCGGCCATCGGCCTTGGCATCGTGCTCGGTATCGCCCCTGCCTTTCACAACGGCATGTTTATCCTGCAACTGCCGTGGCTTATCGCGGTCGGATTGTGCTGGCTCAAAGGCTATGACTTCGGCCAGCGTGCCACGCGACGCTTCGCTATCGCATTGGTCATCAGCACGGTTCTCGTTGCACTGCCGAGCCAACCGTTTCGCAGCGGTACCTTTGATTTTGCTGTGCTCAGTTGGTTTCACGTCTATATAAGCGTCTGTGTTGCGGTCATGTGCGTGTTCGTCGCGCACGACACGTTTACGATGAAGCGATTCTGGCAAGGCGTCGGGCTGGCGCTGTTGCTCGCTGTACCGATTCTGGGCGCTGCTGCCGGCGGCGTTGCGTTTATCCGCGGCGAGATTTTGTTGCTCGATCAAATCGAGGAAATGAAAAGTCCGTTAGGTCATCTGATGAACCCGGAGATGGCACCGCGCACCGTGCAGCTCTACAGCAGCTTGCTCTACCTCGTGCCGGTGTTTGTGCTGTGGTTCGTCTGGCGGATGTTCGCCGAGCGCGACATGCGCTTCATCGTGTTCGCAACCAGCGCCGCCTTTGGTTTGCTGCTGTTAGCCACACAAATCCGGCTACAGTATTTTGGCAGCTTTGCGCTGTTGCTCGCCGTACCGTTGATCTTGCAACAACACATGCCGCAACATGCGCAACGCGGCGCGTTGTGCGCACTCGTCGCGTTTGGCGTGATCGCGGTCGCCTGGCAACGCCCGCTAAAGCACCAGCTGCTGGTGCGCCAGAACTTGTCGTTCGACATTGATTACCAGATTGCGGTAGACGCCTTCCCGACACTCAAAGCGCAATGCGCAACCGCGCCAGGCATTGTGCTGACCAGCAACAACTTCGGTCACCCGGCGCGCTATCACAGCGATTGCACGGTCGTCGCCAATAACTTTCTATTGACCGCACAGCACGAAGACAAAGTGCGCGAGCTTGATGCACTGTGGGCAATGACGCCGGAACAGCTACTCGACGCCGAACACGAAGTCCGTTACGTACTGGTGGTGATGCGCAAGCTCTTCATTTATACCGACACCGGCATTCGTCCGTCGACCATGGCAGAGCTTGCCGGTGCGAACCCGCCGCTCGCGATGGCTCTGGCATTTGAGGATGACTTACCACCGAATTACACGTTGCTGTGGTCGCGTGCGATTAACGAAGATGTGGATGAACGCGCCGTCGCGGACGGCGAAGCAGCGCAGGAAGATCCCTATGTCGATGAGCAACGTGACTTTGATGTGGTACGTTTGTTCCGCATTGACTCAGCAGCGCTAGCATCACGATGAGCACAACGACAACCCCCCGCACTCCAACTGTTGCCGTACTAGTGCCGTGCTACAACGAGCAAGCAACGATCGCAAGCGTCGTGCGAGATTTCAAAAGCGCGCTGCCGGATGCCGTTGTGTATGTCTACGACAACAACTCCAGCGACAACACCATTCAAGAAGCACGCGCTGCTGGCGCTGTTGTGCATCGCGAGACGCATCAAGGCAAAGGTCACGTTGTGCGCCGCATGTTTGCCGATATCGAAGCCGACATTTATGTGCTCGTTGACGGCGATGACACCTATGAAGCCGCCGCTGCACCGGCAATGATTGAGCAACTTCGCACGGACGGCCTCGACATGATTACCGGCACGCGTATCGCATCCTCTGACGATGCCTACCGCACAGGCCACCGGTTTGGCAACCGCGTGCTGACCGGCATCGTGGCACGCAGCTTTGGCAGCGAAGTCTCGGACATGCTCTCCGGCTATCGCATCTTGTCGCGGCGCTTCGTCAAATCATTCCCGCTACTGTCCGGCGGCTTTGAGATCGAAACGGAAATGACCATCCATGCGCTTGAGCTTGGCATGCCGCAAGCGGAAGTAAAGACCAACTACAAAGAGCGCCCTGAGGGTTCCGAGAGCAAGCTCAACACCTACGGCGATGGCTTCAAGATCCTGATCACCATCGTACGTATGCTCAAGGAAGAACGTCCGTTAGCGTTTTTCAGTGCGATTGGTGCGGTGATGACGCTGTTAGCGGTAATCCTTGCCGTCCCGATTGTCATCACCTTTATTGAGACCGGCTTGGTGCCGCGTTTCCCCACGGCGATTCTCGCGACCGGC
>JBCBZK010000158.1:0-7332 GCA_039815365.1 Pseudomonadota bacterium
GCACGGCGGGAGACGTCGCCGGGTGCCCGCTTGTTGATGGCGAGCATACGCACGGCGCTGGTAGCGCGCATGTACCAATCCGGAAGTCTGCCTTGAACGTAACGCGACTCGAAAGTGTCCGCACTATAGCGGGATCACAAACCAGAATTTAAGAGCATCACCGTGTCTTATTTATTCAAGCGATGGATCGTCTTCGTCATTCTTGCCGCCAGCGTAGGCTTAGCTGTCTTAATGAGTCTCGCCAAGCCGCCGATCGACAAGAAGCCGGTTGAGGTCAGTGCACCACTAGTTGAGATCATCGAGCTTGCCCCCGCTACGGTGCGGTTTTTGGTTGCCTCGCAGGGCACCGTTGAACCTCTGACGCAGACCGCGTTGAGCGCAGAAGTGGCCGGCACGATTGTCAATATGTCAGATGTGTTTGTCGCCGGTGGTCGATTCTCGTCCGGTGATGTGTTGCTGAAGATCGATCCGACAAACTACGCGGTAGCGCTCGAAACTGCTCAGGCGAATGTTAGCCAACGCACGGTCGAGTATGACGGCGCGAAGAAGTTGCGCTCGGATGGCTATGGCTCGGAGTCTGCGCTGTTGAGCGCCAAGGCACAGTTGGCAGCCGCGCAAGCAGAGCTCACTCGGGCAAAGCGAGATCTTTCGCGAACGGTCGTGCGCGCGCCATACGACGGGTTGGTTCGGACGCGTTCGGCCCAGTTAGGTGACTACGTGGCGCCGGCGACGCCGCTCGGCGTGATTTTCGCCACGGATGTTGTCGAAGTTCGCTTGCCTTTACCAGATGCAGATCTTGCGTTCGTGACGCTGCCGGAGGTTAACGCACCACAAAACGCACAACAGCCAACGGTGACTCTGCAAGGACAGTTCCGTGGCAAGCCGACGCAATGGCGTGGCGAGATTGTGCGTACCGAAGGTGTCGTCGAAGCGACAAACCGCATGGTGTTTTCTGTCGCAAGAGTGGGTGACCCGTATGCGCTAGATGCACCAGAGCAACGCACACCCTTACCGGTAGGGACGTTTGTTAAGGCTGACATAGAAGGCATCAGTATCGACAACGTCGTGCAAATTCCACGCGAGCTCGTGCGGGGCAACAATCAAGTTATCTTTGTCGATGATGAGCAACAACTCGTGTTTCGGGAGCTCGATTTTCTGCGGACAGACGCACGTTACGCTTACGTGTTGGCGGATCAACTCAGCGAAAATCGCGTGATGACGACAACACTGCAGACACCACTCAACGGTATGAAAGTGCGCGTCGGGCTGGATCAAGCGCAAACCGAAGAAGGTAGCGACACGTCGTCAGTTGGCGCCGCGGTCGCTCAGTAACCGGCGCAAGCATGATGAGAGACAACATCGAAAAAGCCGCCGGCGGACTTATTGCCTGGTTTACGAACAACAGCGTTGCCGCAAACCTGCTAATGCTGTTGATCTTCTTCAGTGCATGGGTGATTTACGACGACATCCTAAAACAAACGACGCCCGAGTTCGAACTCGATATCGTGCAGGTCGTTGTTCCATACCCCGGTGCAGCACCCCAGGAAGTAGAGCAAGGCGTCATCATCAAAATCGAAGAGGCGCTCACCGATGTGCCAGGTATTGATGACATTAATAGCGTGGCGAGCGAGGGCGTCGGTACCGTCTCCATCGAAGTGTCAACCGGTGTTGATATTGATCAGGTTCAGGGTGATGTAAAAACCCGCGTTGATGCGATATCGACATTTCCGGAACTTGCTGAAGAGCCCGTGATTCAGACGTTCGAAATTCCCGTGCCTGTCATTTTCTTATCGGTGTACGGCGACCTTGACGAATATGCACGTAAAGAGATCGCGGGCGATATCAAAGACGGGCTGCTGGAGCTGCCTGGTATCGAAAATATTGAGTATCTCGGTGATCGCGACTACGAAATCAGTATTGAAGTCTCCGAGCAGACGCTCAGGCGTTATGACCTGTCCATGACAGAGATCGCGCAAGCGATCCGCAATGCCGCCCGTGATATTCCCGGAGGCACGATCGAAACCGCGGGTGGCGATATTCTGGTTCGGACACAGGGGCAGGTATACACCGGTCAACAGTACGGCGACCTGACGTTGAGAACATTTGCGGATGGCACGCGACTATCGCTGAAAGACATCGCGAGCATCAACGATGGCTTCGTCGATAACGATGGGTTTGGTCTGTTTAATCGCCAGCCGGTCGCAACTATGCGGGTGCTCGCCGGTGGGCGGCAGAATGAACTTGAATCTGCAGAGTTGGTGCGTAACTTTGTAGCGGAATTCAGGGAGCGTTTGCCGGCATCTGTCACGATAGATACATGGGTTGACCGGTCTGTGTATCTTGAGCAGCGACTGGACTTGATGAAACGCAATCTGATGCAGGGCGCGCTGCTTGTGTTCATCGTGTTGACACTGTTTTTAAGATTCAAGTTTGCATTGTGGGTCGTCGTGGGTATTCCCGTGTCGTTCTGTGGTGCGATCGCGTTAATGTCGTTCACCCCGTGGCCGGTCACGATCAACGTCATCAGTATTTTTGGCTTTATCCTCGTACTCGGGATTGTCGTCGACGATGCGATCATTATTGGTGAGAGCATCTATACAACAGTCCGCGCAGAAGGCCATTCGATCCCTAACGTGATCGCCGGTACGAAGCGCGTTGCAGTGACAGCGACATTCGGTGTTCTAACGACTATTGCCGCCTTTGCGCCGATGCTATTTCTCGGTGGTCCCGCAGGAGCTTTCTTTGAGGCGGTTGCAGCCGTTGTTATACTCTGTTTGCTGTTCTCTCTGATTGAATCTAAGCTCATTCTGCCGTCGCATTTGGCGCATACGACACTTGCACCGGTTGATGAAGCGCTCATTTTCTCCGGGTATAACGGGCTTAACGTCTTTCAGCGAGTTGGTCGCTTTCTCCAGCGCGTGCAGCGCCGCACGCAACACGGACTACAGTGGCTGATTCACCGTGTCTATTTGCCGGTGTTGCGGCGCGCGCTGGCATCGCAAGGCGCTACCTTTGCGACGTTCATCGGTGTATTGATTGTCATGTTCGGCACGTTGTTTAGCGGCGTTGTCAAAATCTCGTTGTTTCCGGAGGTGCCGGGCGAGTATGTTTCGATGGATGTGACGATGCAAAATGGCACACCGACCAGTGTGCGCAATGATGCGCTGTTGCGTATTGAGCAAGTGTTGTTCGACGTGCGCGATGCGTATTTGCGCGATAACGAGGGTGCCGTTGACCCGATCAAGTATGCGGCTACGTTTACGGGGTCGGTGACCCAAGGCACGATGATTGTTGAGATGCCGATGGCAGAAAAACAGTCGATCACGGCGAACGAGCTCACGGCAATGTGGCGTGATGCAGTGCCCGAGATACCGGGCGTACGACAAATCTCCTTCGGTGACGGCGGTGGTTTTGGCGGCGGTCCGCCGATCAGTTTTGCGTTTACCGGAGAGAACATTGGCGCGCTGGAAGGCGCCGCTGGCGAACTGGCGAGCGAGCTAAAGGCCTACAACGGTTTGTTCGACGTTCAAAACTCCGCCAGTGCCGCGGGTGATGAGATTCAACTTCAGATTAAGCCCGCGGCAGAGGCGCTCGGTATTACGTTGAGCAGCCTGGGAACGCAGGTAAGGCAAGCATTTTTTGGTGAGGAGGCGCAGCGCATCCAACGCGGTAGCGACGAACTGCGCGTCATGGTGCGTTATCCGAAAGCCGAACGACGCTCAATCGCTGATTTGGAGGCGATGTTGATTGCGGCGCCGGATGGCTCGCGAGTGCCTTTCGCACAGGTCGCAGAAGTCACCTACGGCAAGGCATATTCCTCGATCACCCGAACCAATGGTAAGCGGACCGTGACCGTATCATCGGACCTCGACACAGCCGTGATTCAATCCGGTGTCGTCGTTGAAGATGTCAGGAGTAATGTCGTTCCGGATATTTTGCGTGACTATTCAGGCGTTGAGTATGCGCTTGAAGGTGCTAGTCAGGATGAGCAGGAATTCATTGCCAATTTTCTGACCGCATTCGCTGTTGCTGTGGTGCTGATTTACATTCTGATTGCGATTCCGTTACGTTCCTATTTGCAACCAATCGTTGTGATGTCGGCGATTCCGTTTGGTTTGGTTGGCGCGATTCTCGGTCATATGATTATGGGTAAAGCGATCAGCATGTTCTCGCTGTTCGGCTTTATTGCATTGGCCGGCGTCGTTGTGAACGACAGTCTCGTCATGATCGATTTTATTAACAAGGCGCGCGCGCGAGGTGTACCGATCATCGATGCCGTGACGCAGTCTGGCGTCGCTCGGTTCCGCGCGATTATCCTGACGTCCGTGACGACGGCGGTAGGATTGATGCCCATTCTCTTTGAAAAGAGTTCGCAGGCGCAGTTCGTCATTCCGATGGCAATCTCATTGAGTTTCGGTATTTTGTTCGCCACGTTCATATCATTGATTTTGATTCCGGTCCTCTATGTGATGTTGCACCGCTTTGTTGTGCGTACGACACGAGGTTGGCGCTGGCTCATCGGTAGGTCGCCTATTTATGCAACGGCGTTAGAGGGCGATTCGCAGTGGTCGTCAGATAGCACGCGACAAACGCCTCGCCGATAATCGCAAACACGTTACTATTAGCGATATGAAATGGCTCATATTTGTGGCGGCTTTGCTCGCCTTACTGGTTGGTGTTGTGTTGTTCGTCGCCAAGGAGCGTCCGGCTAGCGTAGTTGCTGTGCCTGCAGATGCGCTGGCGGTGTTCGAGGACGCCCGCTTTGATCGTCCGGTTGGTTGGCAATGGGAAACGCTCGCTACCGCCGCTGGTGACGTTCGGTGGGGGCATGCGGGACCTGCGGCACCGCGCGGCGTCGTACTGTTTTTTCCCGGATACTCAGCCCCGTTGGAAATCTATTTCGAGAGCTTCACGCGGATTCTCAATGCCGGTTACGCTGTGATTGCGATGGATTGGCCCGGGCAAGGCGGGTCGTCACGCGGCAGCGCGAACCCACAAAAGATACACGCGACTTCACTCGATGGGCACGTCAATGCCGCGCTGATGCTGGATTCGGTAACGCGCGATCTGTATTCCTCAGGACAACGAATCGTTGTGGCGTTGTCGATGGGTGCACAGCTTGGCGCGCGGGTGATCGCTGCAGACGAAGCTCCGTTCACAGCAGCGGCGCTCATTACGCCTGCGTTCGGGTTGTACGGCGGTGGGCCGAACACGATCGAGCGCGCGCTTTTGGCGATGCTCAATAAAGCCGGGTTTGGGCAACGTTATGCGCCCGGGAGTACCGACTGGGTGTTTGATATGGACGCTCATGAAGGCACAGCGAGTGCGTGCAGTCACCCCAATGCAAGAACACGTCTGTGGTCTGCCTCAATGGTTCGGGATGAGACATTGAAGGTAGGCGGCCCGAGCAATGCGTTCGTGTCAGCGTTAATAGCATCCGCCGCAACATCACGCTCCGAAGCGGTATTGCAGCGTATCGAGATTCCGGTCTGGATGCCGTTGGCGAGCGAAGATGTCTTCGTCGATAACGACGCAGCGACGACCGCGTGCGCTGCGCTGGGCACTTGTCGATTGCAACGCTACGATGCTGCGAAGCATTGCTTGTTTGAAGAGTCAGATACTTACTATCAGCCGTTTATGGATGATCTAGTCGCATTTCTGAACGCACATACCAACGACACGCTGTAGCGCTGGCATGAGGCCTGCTCGAGCTCGACCAGGCGTGCTCACGCAGTAAGCCACCAGACTAGGACCGGTGGCTTACTGCACGAAACATCAGATGTGATTTGCCGCGTCACGTCATCGCTCGGCTTACTTCAGTGCTCGGTTAATGTTCTTGATGAGGTCGTCGTCATCCGTGATGGACTTCGCATCAAGATACGCAGCGCGCGCAGCATCTTCGTCACCTGCCATCGTATAGAGTTGCCCACGTCGGTATTTTGCCCATGCGACCGGCGGTGCACCGCTGTATTCAATAAACTGCGCTTCATATTGTTCCAACGCTTTGATGCCCTCAGCGTAGCGGCTCTTGCTGAAGACGGCTGTGCGGCCAATCTGGTATAGCGCAGCGAGGCGTTCTGTCAGCGTGTCCGGATCGTCGATACCGGCCGTGCTTGCTGCCGTGAACGAGTCGTGCGCTTGCTCAAACGCTTTGTCTTCCTGGTAAATGAAGCCGGCCCGGAGCATTGCGCGAGGGTCATTTGGCGCGCGTTTGGCGACGGCAGCCAAGACTTCAATCGCTTTTTCCTGTTGCTTGCTGCCATAGACGCTGGCTAGCATCAGCCCACCGTCGATAGGCGCAAACTTTTGCAGTTGCTCCGCTGTCTTGATGGCTTTTTTGCGGCTGCCACCCGCAATCGCTGGTGCTTGCGTGTAGAACGCAATCAAACCTTCGTGCGCAGGCACATGCGTCGGGTCAAGTTCTATGGCTGTCGTAAATGACTTTTTGACCTTGCGCGCGTATCCCGCTGCTTTGAACATGCTGACGTTAGCAGCTAACGATCCAGCAGCAGCGCCAAACCAGTAGTGTGCGTCTGCATTTTTAGGTAGCAGTTCGACAACTTGCTCGAGCTGTTCGTACGCATCCTCGAATTCATTCGTCTCTACAAGCGCACGCCCAAGCAGCAATCTGGTCTGCGCTTTTTGGCCTTTACTCAACTCATCGCGCAGCAAGGGTATCGCGCGTGTGTAGTCTCCGGCCTCGAGTGCATCGGCGCCCGGGCTCCCGTTGGCCGGTGTAGCGCACAGCAGCGCTGCGATCAGGCAGGTAGCAAGGTAGCGAGAATAAGCATTCATGCGGTAGCTCCAATGGTCTGTTGACGTTTCATTCGACGGATAATAATGGTGCCGACAATGGCCGGCGTTACCCAGGGGATCACCTGCCATTGTCCGGTCAGAATTTGTGACAGTAGGCGGGAGCCGCCGAACACAATGACGGCAGTGTAGGCACCGATCCCTGTCCCGATGAGACCATTGAAGTGGGCATAAAGTGCCTCACGGCGCGTAAAAGAATCTTTGCGGATATCGCGAATCATTGAAAACGCGCCAGATGAGGCGATGAATCCGAAGACCATAAGCAAAACCGAGCTTGCTTGATAGCCAACGAAGCCTACCGTTAACGCCATGATGACAAGCACGGCGACCAACGCGATGTGACCACGTGACCGGAATGCTTCCGGATTCTTACGCACCTGTAACGCCAGCAATCCGTGGCGTAAAACTTAGTTAACAGTAATTCGTCATTTTCTTTGAGTTTTAAAATAGTAACTCCACGACGAGTTACATTGGTCAGCTCTTCTCCTGACAAACGCTTGATACGTCCTTGTTTAGTCA
>JBCBZK010000020.1:0-38697 GCA_039815365.1 Pseudomonadota bacterium
GTCTATGACGTTTATTGAGACAATTTACTTCCTCGATGAGCGCAGATGTCTAACAATGCGCTCAACTTCTATACGTTAACCACAAAGGATTTAGTCCAATGGCATTGATCGGCAAACCTATCCCAGAATTCTCCGCAGACGTCTTCCACAACAACGAGTTCACAACCGTTACGTCCGAAGACGTCAAAGGCAAGTGGTCTATCTTCCTGTTCTACCCAGCCGACTTCACGTTTGTCTGCCCGACAGAGCTCGAAGATATGGCAGCGCACTACCCAGAGCTGCAAGAACTCGGCACGGAAGTCTACGCTGTGTCCACGGACTCGCATTTCGTCCACAAAGCGTGGCACGAGACAAGCGAGGCCATCGGCAAAGTGACTTACCCGATGATCGGCGACCCGACCGGCGCAATCACGCGCGGCTTCGACGTCATGATCGAAGAAGCAGGTCAGGCATTGCGTGGCACGTTCCTGGTCGACCCTGATGGGATTATCCAGGTGTACGAAATTCACACGTTGGGTGTGGGCCGTTCTGCGAAAGACATGGTTCGCAAAGTCAAAGCAGCTCAGTACGTTCGTGATAACGACGGCGAAGTGTGCCCGGCGGCTTGGGAAAAAGGCGAAAAAACGCTGACGCCATCGCTGGATCTGGTTGGCAAGATCTAAGCCACACCGCTTGTCAATAGAAACCGGAATCGGGGCGGCATTGACCGCCCCGACTTCCCTCAAGGAGATACTCATGCTTAACGAAGAACTGATGAATGCGGTGAAGTCTTACACCGCCAATTTGACGCGTGACCTCACGTTCGTCGTTCAGACCGGCGAGCATGAGCAACGCGCAGAACTTGTCGATTTTCTGGAGACATTCGCACGCGTCTCGGATCGGATGCGCGTCGAAGAACGCGACACCCAAGGTTTGCTGCGCGGTGGCGTAAGCTTCACGATCGAAGCAGACGGCGAACCGACGGGCGTGATTTTTTCGGGTATCCCTGGTGGACACGAATTCAATTCTTTCGTGCTGGCCGTGCTGAACAATGCTGGCACGCCCGTGAAACTGGATGATGCGCTGAAGGGCATTGTCGAGATCGTCAATGAGCCCTTGCATTTCGAAACAGTGGTGAGCCTGAGCTGCCACAATTGCCCTGATGTCGTGCAAACACTGAATCAGTTCGCTGCACTGAACAGCAATATTGGTGCGGAGATGATTGACGGCGGGGTGTACCCGGATGTCGTTGAAGATCGTAACGTTCAAGGCGTACCTGCGGTATTTCTGAACGGCAAGCCATTCGCGAATGGCAAGATTGATACGGCGATCATCATCGAAAAACTGCTAGAGCAGTATCCCGATATCGCCAAAGCCGGTGCCGAGTCTGCAGCGCAATTGCCACTGCAGGATGTTGCGGTGATCGGCGGCGGTCCGGCAGGCGTTGCGTCTGCGATTTACGCGGCACGCAAGGGTTTCAAAGTCACGGTCATCGCGGAGCGTTTCGGCGGTCAGGTGAAAGATACGATGGGTATCGAGAACCTGGTGTCGATCCCGCAAACCACGGGACCCGAGGTCGTTAAAGGTCTGGCCGAACATTTGAAAGACTATGACATCACGCTTAAGGAGCATCTGCGTGTGGATTCCGTTGAATCCGGCGATACCAAAAAACTGACGCTGTCGTCGGGTGAGGTTATCAATGCGCGGTCCGTGATCGTATCGACGGGTGCCAATTGGCGTGAGCTTGGTATTCCTGGCGAAAAGGAATACATCGGTAACGGTGTTGCTTACTGTCCGCATTGCGACGGGCCGTTCTTCAAAGGTAAAGACGTTGCCGTTGTCGGCGGCGGTAACTCAGGTATTGAGGCTGCTCTGGATCTCGCCGGTATTGTTCGTCACGTGACCGTTCTTGAATTCATGCCTGAGCTTAAAGCGGATCAGGTGTTGGTCGACAAAGCGTTGGAGCGTGACAACATCACGATCATTACCAATGCGGCATCGAAAGAGATCAAGGCGACCGACGGCAAAGTCAGCAGCATTGATTACGAAGAGCGCGACAGTGGCAGTGTGAAATCGTTGGAGCTGTCAGCGGTATTCGTTCAAATTGGTTTGGTGCCGAACTCTGCATTCCTGAAAGGCGTTGTCGACATGACTCAGTATGGCGAGATTGTCATTGACGAGAAAACACAGACCAGCGAACCCGGAATTTTTGCCTGTGGTGATGTGACGACCGTACCGTACAAGCAAATCGTCATCGCACTGGGCGAAGGCAGCAAGGCGGCGCTTAGCGCGTTTGAGTACCTGATCATGCATGCGCCGAAAGTTGAATCTGACGCAGCAGAGGCTGCATAACGTCTGACGCTTTATGTCTGATCATAGCCGCCCACGCCGCTTAGGCGTCGGCGGCTTTTTTGTGGACGCCGGTTTGACGGCGACGACACGCTGCCTCGGCATCAATAAATCGGTTATTCTTCTGGACTCATCGTGAGTTTTAAGTGAGCGCGAGCCGTGGCACAACACACAGCACCAGATATTCTGATTGTAGGCGGCGGCACAGCCGGCTGGATGGCCGCCAATTTGCTGCAACACTTGTGGGCAGACAAAGGTGTCAACGTGACGTTGATTGAGTCGACGGTTGTCGGCACCGTTGGCGTCGGTGAAGGCACGACGCCGCGTGTCAAAGACTACTTCGATTTGTTGGGCGTACCCGAAAGCGAATGGATGCCGGCGTGCAACGCAACCTACAAAGTCGGCATTAATTTCCCCGGGTGGTCCAACGAGACGGGCTATGAGAGTTATTGTCATCCGTTCTATTCGCAAATCGATGCCGACGGCGCCAACATGTTCTTTCAGAACTGCAACCTGCGTCGCGAGGGCTATGCGGTATCGTCGCATCCGGATAGCTATTTTGTGTCGAGCCACCTCGGACGTAACTGCCGTGCGCCGATCGGCAAACAACCGCTGGCACATCAGAAATTTTATGGGTATCACTTCGATGCCGCGTTGCTCGGGGCGTACTTGCGCCAGCGCGCGACGGACTTGGGCGTGACGCTGATTGACGATTACATCGTCGACGTCGCTCAGCATGAGGATGGCAGTATCGCAAGCGTCACAACCCAAGAGAACGGCACGCACAAGGCGTCGTTTTTTATCGATTGCTCGGGCTTTAAGGGGTTGCTGATTCGACAGACACTCGATGAGCCGTATGTGTCGTATCGCGATGCGTTGTTTAACGACGCTGCGGTGGCAATGCCAACGCCCATCGTTGATCGCGAGAATATTCCTGCGGAGACGGTGTCCGCCGCGATGCAATGCGGCTGGGCCTGGCATATTCCGCTGAGTGAGCGCTTCGGCAACGGCTATGTGTATTGCAGTGACTACATTAGTGCTGAAGAGGCTGAGGCGGAGCTGCGCGGCGTGTTAGGGTCGGCCGCCGCCGACGCCAAAGCGCTGCACCTGAAATGGCAGCCCGGCACGATCAAGCAGCATTGGAAGAAAAACTGCCTCGCGCTCGGCCTTTCGCAAGGATTCCTTGAGCCGCTGGAAGCGCCGATGCTCAATGTGATTCAGTTTACGCTTGAGTCGTTCGCCAAGCGTTTTGAAGATCAGGGTTTCAGTCCGAACGCGCCGGAAGACTACAACGATGTTGTCAATGGTTTGGTCGACGGCACGCGCGACTACTTGCAGGCACACTACCTTGCGAGCAATCGCGATGACACAGCCTATTGGCGTGACGTGCGTGCGAACCCGAACATGTCAGACAGTTTGCGAGAAATTGTCACAGCGTGGGATAGCACGGGCAGCTTTGACAATGCAGTCGGACGCAAGCTGGATCGACACCCTTATAAGCGTGCCTCCTGGTATTGCTTGTTTTCGGGTCTTGGTCGCTATGATGCGGCGGACAAGAAAGCGCTGCGTTCGCCGGAGAAAAATCATCGCCGTTGTCATGACAGCTGTGAGCAAGCTGTGCAGCAATATCATGAGCATGGCGCCTATCTTGAGCAGTTATATACGAGAGGTATGGGATGATGAGAGCATCGACAGTAATAGGTCTCCCGGTTATAGCAGCGCTCGTATTGTTGGTCGGCTGTGCCTCGCAAGGCAATAACGCATTCGATCCAATCTCGATGGACGTACAACAACTGGATCCGGCTTTCCCTCCGGCCAATGTTGAACTGTCGTTTATGAGCGGTGGCGAGCGATTGCCGGCCTACTTGATGCTAGCGAATGGCAAAGGACCACACCCAACGGTGGTCTTGTTGCACGGCTACCCGGGTAACGAGAAAAACCTGGATCTTGCCCAGTCGCTGCGCCGTACGGGTTTTAACGTCATGTTTTTTCACTACCGTGGGGCATGGGGTGCAGAAGGCGAATACACGATTGCGAACCTGTCTCGTGATGCGGCAGCGGCAGTCCAGTTTCTGCGGACCAAAGCAGATGACTATCGGGTAGACCGATTGCGTCTGGGGCTTGTCGGACATTCTATGGGTGGGTTTACGGCATTGCGCACAGCAGCCCGCGACGCGCGTCTGGATTGCGTTGTAGGTCTGGCGGCCGCGAACATCGGCGAGTATGCCGACGCGCCGCAGAAAGACATGGACGATTTCGCCGGTTACTCTGACACCTTGTTCATGCTTAATGGGCTGACGGGGCGCAAGATCGTTCGCGAAATACGCACGAACGGGCGCGAGTACAATTTGCTGAACGATGTCCAAGGCATGTCGGGTAAATCTGTTCTTCTCATCACTGGCAGTAGCGACGAGTCGGTACCCGTGGATGTGCAGAGACGTCTTGCCGAGGCGTACCGTCAGAACCCGCGTATCAGAGTGACAGCGCTGGAGATTCCAGGAGATCATTCGTTTTCGGCGCAGCGGATTGCGATGCAGAAAATTGTATTGAACTGGATGGTTGCCAACTGTGGCTGATGCAATGCGTCCAGTCGTGTCACGCGCGCGTCATGCATTGTGGTGCCTGACGTGTTGTCTGATTGGTGCGGTGCCGACGACGGCGAGCGCCGATGATGAGGTGATCAACTACGTCGCGTACTCACCGGTGTTTGCAAGCGCAGGGCAACCTACCGCAACGCAACTCGGTGCGCTGCACGACGCGGGTCTCGAGCGCATTGTCTACATCGCATATTCCGATCATGAGCGTTCGTTGCAGCACGAGGATCGCGTGGCCAAGAAACTGGGGATGGAGTACATCCATATACCGGTTGAGTGGAATGAGCCGACTGCGAGCGACTTTGCGTTGTTCGCCAGTGTCATGCAATCCGCGCCTGACAAACCAACGCTGTTGCATTGCCAGATGAATTTTCGGGCGACTGCGTTCGCGATGCTCTACCGCGTCATTTTTGACGACGTGCCGTTGGCCGAGGCCAAAGCAGACATGAATGCGGTGTGGACGCCTAACCAGATCTGGACTGATTTCATTCTGGCGCGCCTTGACGAGGCCGGCATCGATGCCGCGTGCGATGGATGTGACTGGACGCCGGCGACGCCACAGCGCTGATTAAGGTAGGATCGAGGCTCGCGACTACGATGTACCTTATCCACCCAAGACTACCATGAGCGTATTCTCCGAACTCAAGCGTCGTAACGTGATCCGCATGGCGATCCTCTACGTCGTTGGCTCGTGGCTGATCCTGCAAGTTGCTGAACTTCTCACCGAAATTCTATCCGTCCCTGAATGGACGTTACGCTTCGTGCTGATGATCTTGTTGCTGGGCTTGCCGCTCGCGTTAATTTTCTCTTGGGTCTACGAAATCACACCCGAAGGCATCAAGAAAGAATCCGAAATAGCGTCCGGTGAATCGGTCACAGACCAAACAGCGAAGAAGCTCGATGTCGTTGTTATCGCGTTGCTCGTTTCGGTGCTAGGCGTATTTGTTGCCGACCGTCTGCTGTCGTCCGACACGCAAGAGCAGCCAACCGCCGCCGCAACGAGTGAGCCATTGCCGGCGGCAGCTGTGGCGTTGGAGCAGCCACAGGCACGCTCTGTCGCTGTGTTGCCTTTCGCCGATTTGTCAGCAGGTCAAGCGAATGAATATTTCTCGGATGGCCTGACAGAAACCCTGTTGCACGTGCTTGCCGGCATACCGGAGCTCAAAGTCGCGGCAAGAACGTCCAGTTTTGCATTCAAAGGGCGCAATGAAGATGTGCGTGATATCGCGCGTCAGTTAGGTGTGGCTCACGTGCTTGAGGGGAGTGTGCAACGGGCGGGTGACAAAGTGCGAATCACCGCGCAGCTGATCCGCGCCGAAGATGGCTTTCATATCTGGTCCGAAAATTTCGACAAGACGCTCGACGATATTTTTGAGATTCAGGATGACATCGCCACCGAAGTCAGCAAGGCGCTTACGGTGTCATTACTGCGTTCCGGTGATGATGCGAGTTTTGCCAGCGTCACGACGAGCAATGTCGCAGCTTACGATTTATATCTGCAGGCGCTCTCTGAGTACCGCAAGGCATCGGTTGTAAGCCTGGCTGAGGCCGAGCAGTTGCTGAAGCGTGCACTTCAAATAGAGCCTGACTACGCTGAGGCTGCTGCAGCATTGGGTTCCGTATATCTTTGGCAACTCCAAACAGGTGCGGTGCCGCAAGCGGAAGGTTTCGAGCAGGTCATTGCTCAAGCGCAGCACGCGCTTTCCCTAGACCCTGACAACGTTGAAGCCGCCGTGTTGCTGATCGAAGCACGCGGTCGCCAGGCGTACATGCAAGGCGATGCGATCAATTCCACACTTGCCGGAGAGCAGATTCGGGCGTTGGTCGATCGCGCCAAAGGCGAGGTCACACCAAAAGTGTCGTATGCGGGTTTTCTGACCTGGTCGGGTGATAGCGACAGTGCGATTGTGCAGATGCAAAGAGCGATAGAGCTCGATCCTTTGAATCCCGAGTTGCATTACTGGCTCGGCGGTTACTACGCCGAAAGTGATCGTGTATCGGATGCGCTCGCCGCCTACGACCGTTCGCTGGAGCTGGAGCCCGATCAACCAAACGTCTACAGCTCGTACGCAGTGTTGGCTGAAGAAGCGGGCGATTACGTGTCTGCGTTGCAATACATGACGCGCGCTGCAGAGCTCGACCCAGCTGACCCGGAATTGCCGGGGAGTATTGCAATCATGCTCTACGAGCTCGGCTTACCTGACTACGCGGAGGCTTACGCGAGCCAGGCGATTGCGTTGGGCGGAGATAGTGCATACACGAAAATGGTGACGCTCATTCGTGCGCACAGCACACAGTCCGCCTCTCAAACGAATGCCATTGCACTGGACATGATTGAGGCGGATATCGAGAATCGCCGGGGCGCTTTTCTGACCGCCATGGACCTCTACGTTGAAACCGCGGCGACTCTTGGTGTTCTGGATACGGCGAGGGCACGAATCTCTGAGCTGTACCCGGGCTTTGAGACGCCACTGGCAGACAATATCGAGCCACGCGTTGCGATCGCCCGACTGCGAACGTCAACGGTACTGCTTACAGGCGCTGAAGCCGATGCAAAAAAGGCTGAGGCTGCCGTCCATCGTGCGTTTTACGACAAAGCGGAAAGGGTCATCGAAGATGTATATAGCGCCAATCTTATTGTGCTCGCCTTCGAAGGCAATTATGCGCAGATGAAACGCTTTCTGATCGATACCGTGTTTCCGAGCCGCGACGTGCGCCAGCCACAAGGTTTTGAATGGCGTTTTCTTGCCTCCGAGCATGCAGCGCCGATTGCCAATGATCCGGAAATTCTTGCCGGGCTGGCGCGATGGGAAGCCAATACGACGGCATCTATCGATGCGTTAGTGGCTTATCTGGAACGTCAGTGATGGTCTCGCCGCGCGACTGATGATCAGGATACCCGTGTTCTTTGGAACCTTTGTTGTCGGTAAAAGGTAACGACTCTTCGGTATTGGTTCACATAATGCCTCTCGTTTTTGCAGTAACCTTATCGTTCGACACGTGAAATGTTGGAGAATTTCGATGTTCAGAACCTTCTTGGCGCTTGTGCTGTGCTTGCCGTTTGCAACAGCAGTTGCTCAAACCAGCACGATTACACTGAGCAGCGCAGATTTTACGGTCTCCCCGATTTTCAGCGATATTCGTGAATTCACGATCACCATAGAGATCGATCAGGCGGTAGCAGTCGGCGTCTACGACAATCCGCCATTGGTGAGCGTCGATTACGACGTCACAGGCACGCTCGCAGCCGGCACGCCGTCGGGGTTTACCGCATTCGCATTGTCTCGTTCGATCCCAGGCGCTGATTTCTACGCGCAAGGCAGTTCGCTGCGGTTTGAAGTCGATGCAAACGCGAATTTGCAAGATGGTGTCCAGGTTTCAGAATTGGTAGGGGCGGATGCCGTGTTCACATTTGATGGCCGCGAAGTCGACAACGGTAGATTTCACCCTGCCATACTGACGTTAGACGCAGATGGGACTGGTCGGATACAGAACTCCAACAACGTTGTCTCGTCCAACCCGCTTGAAGAAGTCATGCCTGGTGAGGAGTACGTTACAGACCTGTCGTATCTTCCGCTTGAGCTGACACTACTCGATACGACTCAAGTCGATGAGCCAACGCCTACGCCATCAAACCCTTTTGGCGTTGATAGCGGCGGAGGCGCATTCGGCCTGTGGGTGTTTGCTCTGTTTGGCGGCGTGCTTACGATGCGTCGTCGCCGCGACTTAGTCTCGCCAAAATAGAGCCCGAACAGTATTGCCTGCGTAACAACGTTTGCGATGTCCATGCCATCGACCCTAGTTGACTAGAGCATGGTCGCAGAACCGCCCTTTGATGGTTTCCCAATCCGGGCCTGTCGACGGCTCGATGCGCGGTAAGGTCTGGCCTGCAGCGGTGACATCGGCCATAAATTCATCAGCAGCGATGACGGCGAGACTACCGAGCTTATCGATTGCGATTTCTTTTTCGCGCAGTGCACCTCCAATCCCCGTGGCGAGCTCGGGCACAAGCAGATCCGCCATCGCGATGTAGACGCCCGGTACCGTTGCGATCCGCTGCGTATCTGGCTCCAACGCATCGAACGCTTCCTGCGATATCCATTGCTTGCTAACGATCGTTTCGCCAGCCTGCTGTTCCAGGAATCCGAGTTCCATGAGTGCAAACAGCCGGCCGTGTACAGCCGCGGTCTTAAGCCACTCTCGTGCCGCTGCCTGGTCTTCATTGCGTTGCTCTTCTGAGACTTCATTGCGTTCGTAGCGTCGGCGCGATTGGTAAGGTTGTTGAAAGTCGAGGACGTCCTGATACACGCGGCTGTCCGGCAAACCCCGGGCGCTGTTTAGGTACATTTTGGCCAGAATGTACATCGCTGCCGAGTCTCCCTGAATCGCAAGAGATCGCACCGCGTTGCGATCCACGCCGCGAAACACCTCGAACTCTGGGCCCATCGGTAGAATCGGTGCCAGCCGCTTTAGCTCGGCGGCAATAATCGGGTGATCGAACGGGTTGTTTCTTTCGTCGATACAGTCAACCGGCGCAGGTGCGTCTTCGACTCGCGAGGCTTCGACGTCGGCGACACGCGTCGGTTGTGGTTCTGGCGCTGGTGTGTTCGATGGTGCAGGTGTGCTGGCAGGATGTGTGTCACCGACAGCATCTGGGCTCGATGCCGCTGTCGGTGTGTCAGCGCGCAATGCAAACCATAACGTGAAGATCGCAGCGATGAGTGCAGTGATGACAACTGCGGTTTTGGTCGTTGTCGATTGGGGCAATGCGGTGTCCTTTGGGTGGAGCCGGAACCAATACGAATAGTATGATGGGGCGCATGGAGACGGGAAACAATCGTTATACATTTACCCACCGAGTCGCAGGCCCTGCTGACGTCGACGAGATTCGTGGGCTGATGTTAGCCTCGATTGAGACCAACATGCGTGCGTTCTTGTCAGCCGAGGAAATTGAGGCTGCCAAAGAAACGATGGGCGTGGATCAGACACTGATCGACGACGGTACTTACTTTGTGATTGAGACTATCGTGGACGATAAACCGGTGCTGGTTGGCTGCGGTGGTTGGGGAAAGCGCCGCACCCTGTATGGTGGCAATCACACGGCTGGTCGCGACGATAGTTTGAGCGACCCGACATCGGAGCCAGCACGTATCCGGGCGATGTACACCCATCCGGATTGGATACGCAACGGGATCGGCACACTGCTACTTGATGTGGGCGAAGCCGCCGCGCGCGAAGCAGGCTTCAAGACCATTGAGCTTGGCTCAACGATTCCGGGTGAGCCTTTGTACGTCGCTCGCGGTTACGTCGAACTCTCGCGTGTCACGCATACCGGCGCGAATGGTTTGCCGAACACCGTTATCAAGATGTCCAAGAAGCTTTAGTGCGCTACCGGGACTTCAATGCGGCGGTAGTGAATTGTATCGCCGAACGGTGAGCCATCATCGTTAGCGGCCGACACTGCGATCAGAAATACGATCGGCGAGCGTAGCAGCGAAGGCGCATGCCATTGAAAGCGCCAGCGCACGCGTTCGGCCAGCGCGGCGGCGGGCGCCGTTGAGCGCACCATCGTGCCGAGTGCGGCTGTTTCCAGTTTGCTTTGTGCAGCAACGATAAACTGCCCGGCAGGTTGGCCATCTGCGATGGCAATCACTTGAAAGCCGCTAATCTTCATGGCGCTGTCTTTGAGTGACAGTATGAGCGAGTAGCGTTGCGAGGTTGTTGCCTTATCAGGAAGACCAGCGAGTGTAATGCTCGCTGACGAATACTGTGGTGAGCGTTCCCAATGACAACTTGCGCAGTGGTCTGTTTCCGCACGGTCTGCGGCGCCCCAGGGGGCTCCTTCGGGATAGGCGCTGACGCCTTGCGGCAACAACGCGAGTATCAATCCCAGAACAGGCGGTGCGGGGCGGAAGGTGCGCATGTTCAAGGCTACTGCGCTAGCCGCGAGGCGTCCGGCTCGACGATTGCGCGGCCGACAGTATTGGCATCGGTGCCAAACCAGATGCTGCCAGTCGGTTCATGGTAGTGCATGTGACGTATCGTACCGCCGCCCGATGCGACAGGTGTTTGGCTGAAGAATGTTTCGCTGACCGGATCAAACCCAACGAATACATTCGGTTGTACACCGGTGGAAACCATCCATAGTCGTCCGGAGTTATCCGCTGCCATGCCGTAAGGTCGCGCGCCTTCGCCTTGGGGCATCTGCCACTCGGTGAACGCATCTGTTTCAGGTAAATAGCGCCCGAGCTTGCCTTGTGCGTAGTCGACGTACCAGACGCTGCCGTCGGCGAGTACTTCCAAACGACGCGGTCGCGCCTCTGCGCTCGGCAAATCGACTTCGGTAACGGTCAGTGTGTCCGCATCAATATGTGCGAGCTTGTTCGTGCCGAACAGTGCGACCCAGACAGAGCCGTCCGGTGCCATTTTGATGCCGTAGGGTCGAGCGCGATCCACCGAAGGCGTCAGTAATTTAACGGCACGTGTCGCAAGGGTTAAGCGGCCTATCCTGTTACCACCCTGAACGGTAAACCAGATGTGGGATTGGTCAGCGTCGAACACCAAGGTATGTGGATCGCGCGCCGCAGGATCGGGCATCATCACTTCCTCGATATCACCGTTACTTGGGTCGTAACGTCCGATGAGTGCGGTACGGTTTCCCGCAAACCAAACATCCCCGTTGCGTGCAACGATCAGGTTGTGTGGACCAGAGCCGTCTTTAAGTGCAATTTTCTCAAAAGTGCCGCTTTCGCTATCCAATCGGGCAAGGTAACCCGCCCGTTGCCCCACAAACCAAACATCTCCATTCGCCAGCGCAAACGGGTCGCGCGGGCGTGATTGATCGTAAGGTACATCCCACTCATCAATGGGTACCTCGTCAGCGCCGGCGATCGGTAGCGATACAAAGATCGCGAGTATGAAAAAACACAGGCGTTGCATGGCCATGCTCCTTTGTATGCTTCCAGTCGCCTTATGATGACGTGGGCAATACGCGCTTGTCCAACAGGCGACGGTGTGCAGCACGCAGTAGCGCCCGCGCGTAGCAACGGTGTAACGGTATTGTTGCACGTATCAATGGCGATAAAGCGCCATCGCGTGCCAGCACTGCTGAGCCAAACCGCAGCGTAGTCGTTCCCGCTGTATCGGTTTCGCACGCGAGCCACGAACGTGTGCGACCTGCGATATCGCACAGCAGAATTTCCTTGTCACGGCGTGCTTCCACTGTCCATGCCGCGAAGGCGTCAGTTTCGGCGCGCGCCAAACAGTCTACGTCAGTGTCCGTAATCCGACGGCGCAGCGCAACGCTAAGCACAAGGCGTTCCAACCGGAACAGGCGCGTTGTGTAGAACGCCTGGATGAAGGCGACAAGGTCGATGGTGCGCGGCACTACGACCACAAAACAGTCCGCGTAATGACCGTCCACGTTATAGCGTTGCAGTAAGGCATTGCGCGGAAGAAGGTCGGTTGCGACTGCCATCATAAGATCTTTTGAGGGTGCGTTGACGTTAGTCTGATCGTTTGTCGGCAAGACGCTGTTCGCGACGATCCTGAGCTTTATCAAATCTTCTGCGTTCAATATCGTTGGTGGGTGCGATGCCGGGAACTGGCGACGGCCGGCCATCCTCGCCTAATGCGACAAACGTCAAGTACGCCGAAACAACGTGTCTGGATTCTCCGGTACGTGAATTCTCGGCGATCACCCGTACACCAATCTCCATTGACGTACGCCACGCGCGATTGACTGCGGCACTGATGATGAGTGTGTCGCCGATTTTGGCTGCTGATAGAAATTGCAGGCTGTCGAGCGCAGCCGTAACGCAAGCACAGCCGCTATGTCGTTCTGCAACAATTAACGCGGTGCGGTCGCACAAGCTCATCACAAGACCGCCGAATACGGTGTATTTCGAGTTCAGGTCATTCGGGAATACCTTGTAAACGTTCTGTTCAACGGCGGACTCAGCGGGTGCCTTATTAGTCATATCCGGACTCTTGAAGTGTGTTGTATTGCTCAGTGTAGCCGCTCACGGATATTTCTGTTGAGTCGGTCGCAGCAAGGTTCTGTCGCCATCAATAAGGACCGACATGAAACGCGATGGCTTTGTCGCGCAATTCACAGCCAGCGGCGTGTGGTTTGGCAATATCGCTCGAACGCCGCGCCGAACAATCGTCGCATTACGGCTTCTTCGGGTTTAATCTGCAGCGTCGTGACAATCGGAATGAACAGCGTCGCACTCATGAGTGACGCCATATTGCCTAGCTTGATACCTATCGCGATCAGAAACACGAGCATGCCTAAGTACATCGGATTGCGGCTCCAACGAAATACGCCATTCGTGACTAACGTAGTTGCAGCGTCGATTTTTATTGGGTTGATCGTCGTTTGATGGCGTCTGAATTGCGCAACACCAGCAACGGCAACTGCGATACCCAGCAGACCAATTCCGAAGTGAACCGCAGCTGGCAGAGAAAAGCGCAGTGCGTCCGGAAGTGGTAACTGATGTATCCCAATCATTACAACAGCGACTGCGGCGGCGATTAAAGGTGGCGGGATGTGCATAGTGGTCTGCCTTGTGTGGTGGCTCGTTCAGCGCGCTGGATTAGCGTTCCAGAGTTATCGGGTGTTCGCTTACAACGTCCTTGTCGTATAACCAACGCGTTTGGCGCGACAACAACGTCGGTGCCATCTGACCGATCAATGCGAGTGGAGTGAAAGTCAAAGCTTGTGATGTCGCCGTGCGGCGGTGGAATATGCGGCCATTGCGGCGAGCAGTACGTTGAACGCGCGATGTACGACCGTGTCTGACAGCGTGAAAGCGCAAGAATGCGTCGCGAGGGTCGTGAGCATGCTGTAACAACGCTGCCAGTACCCACGCATCTTCAATCGCCATAGCGGCGCCTTGCGCCATGAAAGGCAACATAGCGTGGCACGCATCACCGATTAGCACAGCGCGCTTGATATGCCAGCGAGGCAACAGCGGACGTTCACATAAAGCCCATCGGAAGTGCGTGTCTGCATGCTCGATGATATTGCGTATCGTCGGGTGCCAGTCTTGAAAATCTGCCAGAGCTTGTTCGCGCGAGCCTTTTGCCTGCCACGACTCTTCCTGCCAGGCATCTGTTTCTACGACACCAACGAGGTTGCTAAAAGCGCCACCACGAAGGCGGTAGGTCACAGCATGTTTACCAGGGCCGACCCAAACTGTCGCCTCGGACGCCGGCGCGTGTTTGCCAATTGCGGCGGTCGGCGCGAGCATCCGCCATGCGACGTTCCCAGTGAACTGCGGCTTGTCTTGGCCGAACAGACAATCGCGCACAGTCGAATGGATCCCGTCGGCGCCAACAATAATATCGGCACTGTGGCGCACGCCCTCAGCTGTGGTTACAACACCATTGTCGTGATCGCAGTGCGTGACGGTGATGTCAAACTCAATGGCCGCGGAGTTTGCTTGCGTTAGCGTGTCCGCGAGCGTGCCAATCAGATCAGCGCGATGCACGTGCCAGTATGCGGCGCTGTGCGTTCTATCATTAATGGGCAGTCGAAAAACAGGGCGGCCACTGAGTCCACGCCGCATCGTCAACGCACTCGGTGCGACGGCTGCGTCGGCGAGCTTCGGGGCGACGCCTAATGCTGCCAGTACTCGCATCGCATTGGGGCTGAGCTGAATTCCAGCGCCGACATCTCCTAATTGCGCAGCGCGCTCCAAAACACGAACGGAAAATCCCGCGCGCTGCAGACATAGTGCGGCGCACAAGCCGCCAATGCCGGCACCGATCACCAGTGCTGTTCGTGGTGCTGCTTTACCCATCGCCAGCATCCTACGTCATCGCTAACGGTTACGGTATGCTTGCGCCTCTCAAAACAAACGTAACGTAAGAGGTGTCGGTATGAAGCAGGTGGTCGTTAAGTCGCCCGGCGGTCTGGAACATTTGACAGTCGTTGATACCGACGTTGGTTCGCCGCAGGCAGGTCAGGTCGCCGTGCGCTGGCGTGCGACCTCTTTGAACTATCACGATTATCTGGTCGCCGCTGGTGCGATTCCTGTCGATGACGGCCGTGTGCCGATGTCCGATGGTGCTGGTGAAGTGATCGCTGTCGGACAGGGCGTGACACACTGGAAGGTTGGCGATCGCGTTATGTCGACGTTTTTTCCCCGCTGGCGCCTTGGTCCACCGACATTCGACAATCTCGTTGCCGTCGCTGGCGAGACGGTCGACGGATTCGCGTGTGAGCAGTCTGTTGTCCCGGCCAACACGCTGACATCAATCCCCACGCAGTACAGTTTTGCCGAGGCGGCAACGTTGCCATGTGCGGCATTGACCGCATGGCGCGCGATTGTTGAAGAAGGGGCGATTCGCCCGGGCGACAGCGTTCTGATTGAAGGCACTGGCGGGATGTCGATCTTCGGCCTGCAAATCGCCAAGATGGCAGGTGCGCGTGTATTCGCAACGACGTCTTCTGATGAGAAAATGGAACGCCTCAAGGGGATGGGCGCCGATCACGTTGTTAACTATAAGACGGACGAGAAATGGGGCAAGACGATTGCCAAGCTCTCGGGCGGCGGCGTCGATGTCGTGCTGGATGTCGGGGGTGGCGCGACCATTCGTCAATCCACCGAGGCCGCGCGTATCGGCGGGCGTATCGTACTCATTGGAATTCTCGGTGGGCGTAGCGGCGAGATTGTTTTCCCGAAGTATTTTTTCAAGCAGTTACACATGACGGGTATCGCTGTGGGTAGCCACGAAATGCAGGCACGGATGGTAGCCGCGATTGACGCTGACGGTTTTAAACCCGTTATCGATCGTAGTTTCGGTTTGCACGAGATGGCAGCGGCGTTCGAGTATCAAGCGTCCGGTCAGCAGTTCGGCAAGATCGTCGTTGAGTACTAGCGCGTATGTCGGATGCACTACACAGCTATACGCTGACATTGCGTTGGACAGGAAACACCGGCGAAGGCACTAAGACCTACCAGTCCTATCAACGCGACTACGATGTCAGCGCCGAGGGTAAACCGGTCATCGCCGGCTCTGCAGACCCGAACTACCGCGGAGACGCAACACGTTGGAACCCGGAAGAGTTGCTCGTGGCGTCGCTGTCCGCATGTCATAAATTGTGGTTCTTGCATCTGGCCGCGACGGCTAAGATCGTGGTGACGGACTATGTCGATGCGCCAGTCGGATCCATGCGGGTAGATGCGAATGGCGGTGGCCAATTCACTGCGTGCGTCTTAATGCCGACGATCACTCTGGAAAATGTCTCCGATAGCGAGAAAGCACAATCGTTGCATGCCAAAGCACATGCAATGTGTTTCATCGCACGATCGGTGAATTTCCCCGTGACGGTTGAAGCGAGTTACTGCGCCTGATTAGCTCCCCGGCACTATGATGAGCCCGGTATCGGGGCTCGCATTGCCGGCCAGCACTTCTTTGTACGCTTGTTCCATCGCAGCAACGCCGTTGACATGGCGATAGCTCAGCCAGCTGTCGCTGCGTTTTGCTGCATCAAGCCAAAACGCAAAAGAGCGTTTTTCGAACTCGCCCGGCCCCCAGTCCTTGGCGCGTTTTTGCATGTGCCCAGGTGCAAAGAACATCCGCGAACGTTCTTTGATAAAGCCGTCGCCCATCGTGTTGTCCGCGTAGTGTGTGATCCCGACATTGGACGTGAATCGCATGTTGTCCTGAAGTTGGCGGTGCAGCGTCGCCAACACGTCACCGTTACCCGACATGTCGATAATGACGCTCGGCTTGGTGGCATCGACAGAATCCAGTGCGTCATAAGTCACGACCTGATCATAGAGTCCGAGCGATTCGACTTTAGCGGCGTTACCTTTTGAGGTGACGCCGACGGTGTGTTTGCCGCTGTCATCGCCAGCCATCGCGTAGGCAAGCCCAATCGCCGTTTTCGATGAGGCACTCGGCACAATCACTTGAGTGGCGTCGAAGAACTGATTGTCGACCATGAAGTCGTACAGGCAATACGACGTCGCGTAGAGCGGCAGTAGCAGCATGCGCGCATCATCGGTATCGGCAACGTAGTGTGGCTCATGGCTGCAACGCGCGTACGCGTTGTAGACCGGTGGTAGTTCGGCGCGGTGCTCGCTGGTATCAAACAGTCGCGTAGCGGCGATGCGTCCAGGCCTGATGGTGAGGTGTGTACCCATGGGCCAGTAGCCGTAAAGCCTCTCGCCAACTGCAATTTCATCGTGCGCCGATGCGATGACATCGCCGAAACCCCAGACTGGAATCACCCCCCATTCGCCGTCGCTGGGGAAAAACTGCCAGTAACCAATTTTGTCGCCCGCGACACCATAAGTAATGTTATTCGCGGTAAGCGCAAAGCGATCGATAGCAACGACGACTTCGCCTGCGGCCGGCGCATCGATGTCTGTTTGCGTGACCCGCGTTGCACCCAGCGCGTTACGTTTTACTTCTAGTCGTTGAGCTGCAGTCATGATGATTCCGGCTTCAAAAGACATGACTATACCGGACTGCAGTGCAAAATCCCGAGGCAAAAAAAAGCCCGGCTGGCGCCGGGCTTTTTCGAAAGATCATTGAGACCTTTACGGCTTACCAGCGACCACCGCCGCCGCCACCGCCGCCGCCACCATAGCCACCGCGGTCGTTGCGCGGTGCACGTGGGCGTGCTTCGTTGACAGTGATTTGACGGTTATCCATGCTGGTACCGTTCAGCTCATCAATCGCTTTCTGTGCTTCCGAATCAGAAGACATCTCGACAAAACCGAAGCCTTTGCTGCGGCCTGTGTCGCGGTCACTGATAACGATAGCTGAATCAACAGTGCCGAACGCAGAAAATGCGTCTTGCAACCCTTGTTGATCTACCGAGTACGGCAAATTGCCGACATATAGTTTTTTACCCATGCTGAAACCCTCCTAAGGCTCATTGGTCGCTCTAGAAGATTCAGGCACGATTGCCAGGAACTCGGACGAAGCGATTCACGGACTCCGAAGAACGCAATGTATCGCCGTTGCAAACCACCTTGGTTAGCGCATGCGAGTCAGCACGATCTTTGGATGCGCAAATTATACCGCTTATGTCATGGGCGATATCAACCTTACGCCGGAAAATGTCATCGAATTGCAATGAAAGCGGGTAGTTCCTGCGTAGATTGTCTCCGATTAACGACGCCCCGCAAGTTACTGTAAGTGTCTGCTTTATACAGGATATAGCCTGAGAGTCAGTTGCTCACGGCTTGTCTAAGTTGGTTTGGGGCATCGTAAGATTGGTTGACCAATTTTCGAAGTAGCGCGCTCCGCTGGCGGAATTCGCGCAAACATCGAATATCAACATCGGGATACCCGTCGCAAAACAACAGTAAAACACTGGTTCTTACTGCCATACGCCGTATAATTCCTTTTCTTTCAGTAATTATTGAAATTGATGGAAATCACCAGCTATCAACAGGCATTTGTGCTGCATTTTGGCGAGATGGGGAATCGATGGGGCATTAATCGCACCGTCGGGCAAATCTATGCGTTGTTATACGTGAGTGAATCGCCGCTCAATGCCGACGATATTACCGGCGCGCTCAGTATCTCGAGATCCAACACCAGTATGGGGCTCAAAGAGCTGCAAGCCTGGGGTTTGGTGCGGTTGCAGCACCAGCCAGGCGATCGTCGTGACTATTTTTCAGCGCTCGAGGATATCTGGGAAATTTTTCAGGTGTTGTTGGCAGAACGCCGTAAACGCGAGATAGAACCGACATTGTCGATGATTCGCGGTGCGCTGATGACCGAGCAAACGGATGGCCCCGACGTGTACGCGCAGAAGCAACTGCAGGAGATGCTCGATCTGATCGAGTTGGTGATGGGATGGTTCGATGAAGTCAGCGCGATGGACCGCGAGATGGTCGTCAAAATGATGCGACTCGGCAGCGGCGTGCAAAAACTGCTTGGTGGCGCACAACGATTTAAGAGAATGCGCGACAACTAGTCGCGATATCAGGAGTTCAGGTTCATGTCTGCCGATCCACTGTTGCTGTCGCGAATTCAGTTCGCTGCCAACATTAGTTTTCACATTTTGTTTCCAATGATCACCATCGCATTAGGTTGGGTGTTGCTGTTCTTCAAGCTGCGCTACAACGCAAGCGGTGACGAGAAGTGGATGAATGCCTATCGCCTCTGGGTCAAAGTATTCGCTTTGTCGTTTGCATTAGGCGTGGTCAGCGGTATTACGATGAGTTTTCAGTTCGGTACCAATTGGCCTGGCTACATGGAGTCAGTAGGCAATATTGCCGGTCCGTTGCTAGCGTACGAAGTGCTCACGGCGTTCTTTCTCGAAGCTGCGTTTCTCGGCATCATGTTGTTTGGCTTCAAACGCGTCGGTAATCGCATGCATACGATTGCAACCGTCCTTGTTGCTGGTGGCACCACGCTTTCTGCGTTTTGGATCATCGCCTTGGTCAGTTGGATGCATACGCCGCAGGGTTTTGAAATGCGTGATGGTGTGGCGCACGCGACTGACTGGTTTGCGATTATTTTCAACCCGTCGTTCCCTTACCGTTTCGCACACACGATGATTGCGTCGTTTCTGACTGTTGCGTTTTTGCTATCTGGTTTGTCCGCCTACCGCTGGCTACGCAATGACCGCACACCAGCGGTCAAAGCCACGTTCCGTACCGGCGTTATTCTTGCTGCGGTTTTGGCACCCCTGCAGATCTTCACAGGCGACCTGCACGGGCTCAATACGCTGGAGCATCAACCGGCGAAAGTAGCTGCAATGGAAGGTCTCTGGGAGACAAAGCAAGGTGCGCCGCTCGTCCTGTTTGGTATCCCTGATGCATCACTACAGGAAAATCGCTTTGCCGTTGAGGTGCCGAAATTGGCCTCGCTGATTTTGACGCATGATCTGGACGGCGAGGTCCAAGGCATCGATGCGTTCGACGGCGCACATCCGCCGGTTGGGCCGGTTTTTTGGGCATTTCGAATCATGGTAATGACAGGCATGTTAATGCTCGCGCTGGCTTGGTTGGGTGCGCTGGGTATTTGGCGTCGCGGAATACCCGCGACCTGGGTGATGCGCGGTTTTGCGCTGGCGACATTTGCCGGTTGGGTCGGTGTGCTGAGTGGTTGGTACACGACTGAGATTGGCCGGCAGCCCTATCTTGTGAGCGGCGTGCTGCGAACCAGCGAAGCCGTTGGCAATGTCGCCGGTGCGGCAGTGGCGACGACGCTTGTTGTTTACCTCGTGCTCTATGCAGTCTTGATTACGGCCTATATCTCAGCGGTGTTTCTTCTCGCGCGCAAAGCCGGAACCGCGGCGGTTAAACAGTCGGAGCCTGTTGCGTTGGGGCCGCAAGTGCTGCCAGGTGCGGCCGAGCCGGAGGGCGCGTGACATGAGTAACATCCCTGATCTGACGACTGCTGCTGGTTGGTTGCCGCTTGCTTTCATGGCAATGATGGGCATCGCAATTCTCGCCTACGTGATTCTTGACGGGTTTGATCTTGGCGTTGGGATTTTGTTGCCGAATGCGAGTGATACTGACAAAGACGTCATGATCTCGTCGATAGGGCCTTTTTGGGATGCCAACGAAACCTGGTTGGTGTTAGGCGTGGGCATCCTACTGGTTGCCTTCCCGACGGCTCATGGCGTGATTTTGGGGCAGTTGTATTTGCCGATTGCGCTCATGTTACTAGGGCTAACACTGCGCGGCGTTGCGTTCGATTTTCGCGTCAAAGCCCGCGACGAACATAAGGACGCCTGGAATCGCGCGTTCTTCGCAGGTTCTTTGCTAGCCGCAATCGCGCAGGGTTATATGCTTGGTCGCGTGATTACCGGATTCGCGCCGGATGCGGGCAGTCTGTTGTTCTGTGCTTTCATTGGTGTCTGTCTTGCGTCTGGCTATGCGCTGCTAGGTGCCACCTGGCTTATCATCAAAACGCAAGGTGCATTGCAGCTCGCGTCAGTTCGTTGGGCGTTGCGCTCTATTGGCTTGATGGCGGTCGGCATTGTTGCAGTCTCGATTGCGACGCCGCTCGTTAGCGAAAAAATATTTAACAAGTGGTTCAGTTTCGAGAACCTGTTGTTGGTCTGGCCGATTCCATTCGCGACCATCACGGTCATGTTCATTGCATGGCGTTCGCTACGACGACTGCCTGTCAGGTTGGCTAACAACAACAGCTACGGAGAGTGGGTACCCTTTGCGTGTGGGTGTGGATTGTTCATGTTGTCTTTCCACGGGCTGGCTTACAGCCTGTTTCCGTATCTTGTGTTGGACGAAATTACAATCTGGGATGCCGCAAGCGCGCCCGAATCGCTGATGATTATTTTCTTTGGTGCAGTATTTGTTTTGCCGATCATCATTGCTTACTCCGTGTTTGCCTATCGTGTGTTCTGGGGCAAAGCTGTCGCGCTGGAGTACTACTGAAAATTCGCGATGCGTCACAGTACCTGACGGTGAAACCGGTATCCTCGGGTTATGCGTTGGCACACCTACATCATTGCAGCGAGCGCGCTGGCCTTGGTCGTCAGCTTTTGGAATCGCAATACATTCGTCGATCCGGCCGCGCTTCTGCCCGCCATCGATGCCGAGCCGGAACAGCGTAAAACACTGAGACGTGCCTTCGATGCGCGCTGGCAGGGTGATGCCTATCAGATCACGCCAGAATTCGACTATGAGCTGACAGGCCTGGTCGTTAGTTTTCGCCAACACGATGGCAATTCACGCATGCACCAACGCAGTGCCGACCATCTGAATGTCGCTGATCTTTGTGTTGTCTGGGCAGGGACAGCACGCAACCCGCATTTGAATAAAGTCTCTTTCTGGAACGGCGTGTTTACCTGTAATTTCAAGACAACGGATCGTGCCGCGTGGGAGGCGTTCGACATACACCAGATATCGAACAACCACCTGCTATCCGATGACCCGACCATACGCAATGCGATCGACGACGTGCGGATTGGTGACCAGATCACATTGCGCGGTTCGCTTGCGAGCTATGTGAGTCCGAATGGCAGCAAGCGCGGCACGAGCGTTACGCGTCAGGACACTGGCAATGGCGCGTGTGAAACGATCTACGTCGACTCATTCGAGATTTTGCAGCGATCAACGAGCGGGTGGCGCATGCTGATGTACGTGTCGCTGTGTGTATTCCTAATATCGCTATTCGGCTATGTCATGACGCCGCACAAAGTGCGTCAATAGACTAGCGCGTTAGTTGTTAGCGCTGCCAAAGCGTTGTGCGTGCATTGTTTCGACCGTCTTGCCGAATACCGGCATGACAACACCAAGGATTGCGTAGCTCCAGCCACACACACCAATCCGTTTCACTGGCACAACGTACGTCAACAACACAGACAACAGGCCTACGCTGCCAACCAATAGCCACGCGACGATTTCAGTACGCGTTAGAAACACTTCTTCGTCACTGAGTTGTAGTCGATCCCGGTATTGATACGCATGAACATTCAGCGCGGTGATGCAGACATTACAAATAATGAAACCAACGCCATAAATGCGAAACAGACCGCGTGCTTGTGCTTCCGTGCTGATCGAGAAACTACTCGGTAGCCAACCGTTCGTCATTGCGCTGACCGCCGCTGTCGCCATTGAGCGCAGTGGGTATACGTAAACAAGAATCACAAACACTAGGGCCAAACTGATTAGCGTCGCGGCGGTCGTGTCCATGCCATAGCGTTTCGACCAGTTACGATGTGCAACCCAGAACATCATGAGAATCAAGAAGCCAAACAGAAACGCAGGAGTCGCGCGCAGCGCGATGACTAACTCAGTGTAACTTTGAGGGACCTGATCGAAGGATATGACGAGGAGTGTCAACGCAAACGCAAATGCCGCGTCGACAAACGTCTCCAAACGGGTCGTTTCACTACCCCGATCCTTGAAGGCAGATGTGTCGTTGGTTGTCGGTGATTGATTCACGGCACGATACTCAAGTCGATGGTTGGAAGATTGTTTGTGACGCGTCGTGACTACTTTTGCAAGTGGGACTGAAACACTGCCAGTGTACCTGCGACGGTCTGATGCACGTTGAATTCGCGGTGAATCCGCTCTCTGGCTGCCGCTGCGAAGGATGCTCGCGCTTCGGGGTCATCGTGCAAGCGACGTAACGCGCTTGCCAATGCACTGGCATCCGCAGGCGGCACGACCAAGCCACTGTTGCCGACTTCGACTAACTCTGCGTAGCCAACGGTATCAGTGACAACCGGTGCTACGGCGTAGACCATCGCCTCGATCACTGACTTGGGTAACCCTTCCCGACGAATGGCCGGCAGTACGGCGACATCGCAGCATTGGATCAATGCAGTCGCATCCTCACGTCGCCCTAACAGTGACACGCGAGCGGTCATGCCTAGTTGCGCCACTTGCTGGCCAAGCGTGCGTTCGTCCATATCGCTACCAATCAACAGCAGGTGCAGCGTAGGAATGTCTTTCAACGTTGCGCATGCCTGCAATAAGTAGCGCACGCCTTTTCGAGGTCGATTGTTGGCAACGCAGCCGATGACAAACTGATCGTCATTCAACCCGATACTGCTGCGCGTTGTCGGTGCATCCTGATACCACGACAGGTCATGACCCTTGTAGACAGTATGCAGCGTCTTACGTGAGCCAACTTCTTTGGCCAGCTGAACTTCGACAGCCTTAGCAACACAAATAATCCCATCCACACGCGGGTGTAAATGGGTGAGATAGGCGCCTGGATCCGAGCGTGAAATATTGCCGGTTTGACCACGGTAGGTGAGCAGTACGAGCGGCAACCCGATCGCAGCGAACGCAGCATTGCAGATCGCTTTGTTGTTGAACGCGTAGACGATGTCGAAGCGCTTGGCCTTAAAACACTGCCGCAAAGCGCGCACCGAGCGGCGCGCGAGTTTCTTGGTGATGTCGTAATCCAGAATTTCGATGCCGGCCGCGCGCATGTTGTCGGCATACGGCGAGTCTGATTCTGTCATGACACTCATTTCGACGCCGGCGTTGGCAAGCCCGATAAACAGTTCGGCCTCCGGTCGAACGCTGTTTAGCGTGTCCGCATGCGAAGTAATGGCGAGCACGCGCATCATCCGACGCTAGCGTTTCCAGATGATATCGCACTGCCGATCGCGATCCAGCAGGGTTTGAACATCGACCGGCTGTCGTTGCCCGCCCGCCAGCAAGCCCGCTTCAAACCCAAGACCACGCAGGTAATGCAGCATGGCCGCCGGTTCCAGGCCGCCCTGTCGCATATAGTGGGGTGAAAACTCGGTGACGAGCAGCGGACATCGGGCGAGCGTTTGCGGTGCGCCGCGCAGGGCAATAAGTTCAAAGCCTTCGATATCGATTTTGATCAATCGCGGTGTACGGTGTTCGTAACCCTGGGCACTGATCAGGTCGTCCAGTCGCGCAGTCTTGATACTGATTTCATGATGATCATTGATCGGCAGCAGCGAGTGGCGCCCGCGGTTCTGTTCGCCAAACAGGTGCAGTGATGCGCCTTCGTCGTTGTCCGACAAACCCAACGCGAACACGTCGGCGTTGTTCGAGTGGTTGGCCGCAAGATTGTGCCGCAGTAACGCAAGATTGTCTGGTTCAGGCTCGAAACACAGCACGCGGCAATCGGCGTTCGCGCACAGGCGACTGAACATGACGCTGTACCACCCGATATTGGCACCAATATCGATCACCATGTCGCCGTTTTCTGGCTTCAGCTGGGACGCAAGATACGCGCTCATTGCCGGTTCGTGGTGTCCGTACTTGTATATATGCCGACCGACGACGTCTTCGGTGCGCACCTTCAGGGTCAGGCCGTCCACGCGGCGTTGCAGGTAGCGGCGACGCAATACAAAGCGTTGCAGCACGTAGTTGATAGCGTAGAGCGCTGACATGATGCTCACCGCAGCCAGACGACTGCAGCTCCGTTCGAAAGACTGACCATGAGTTTACTGCAAGCAGCGGCAGTTGGCTTGTCCGTTGCGATCAATGACAATGCCTGTTCCGAAATGAGGAACATTGCGCCTATGCACGCTATTCCTGTTAGCGCCGTCATGATTTGCGGGCAACCGGGTCAGACGCTCGAAACGAGCCTTGCGTCACTTGCGCGGTTCGATGAAGTTCTCGTCTATCTCAATGGTGACAGCGACGCATCGGCTGCGGTGTGCGCCCAGTACGCGAATGTCACAGCGATCGTCGGCTCATTCGTTGGATTTGGTCCGACCAAACAAGCTGCTGTCGAGGCGGCGCGGCACGATTGGGTGTTTTGCATTGATAGCGATGAGCATCCCGATCCCGCATTGGTCGCTGCAATCGCGGATATTGATTTTGACGGAGCGCAGCGCGCGTTCAACGTGCTGCGCAAGAACCGTTTCATGGGTCAGCATGTGCGTCGCGGCGGCTGGGGTAACGATGTGCTGCTGCGGGTGTTTCACCGTGGACATGCGCGCTTCAACGATAACGCTGTGCACGAAAAGGTCATCGCTGAAAGCGGCAATGCCATCTTGTTGGATGGCGCGTTGTGGCACGAGGCTGTGACACAGTTAGATCAGTTTCTGCAAAAAATCTCACGTTACTCCGAGCTAGCCGCTAACGCTGGTCAGGGCAAGCCCGGATCGCATCCGGCGTTCGCTCTGCTGCGCGCGCACTTTGCTTTTTTCCGTAGTTATATCCTGCAGTTAGGTTTCCTGGCGGGCTGGCGCGGGATTGTGATTGCCCAAAGTCGCGCGGTGGGAACGTTCTACCGATACGCAAAACGCTATACCAAGTCACGACATTTTGAGTAGGTTTTGTCCAACCATTGGCTGACAGTTGTTTACAGACTCGTCATGACTGGTGTCGTATATTGTTAAATCACTTGGGGGAGTGAACGGTATAACAGGGGGAGAGCCAATGGCAGGCGGCGGCAATATTTCTGAGGGCTCGGAGCAGTACACGCGCGGCGTGCGCCGTTATTGGCGGTTCCGTGACGAGCCCGTGTCATGGTGGCCTTACGGGTTGTTATTGCTACTCGGCTTGCTCGGTCTGTTTCTTTTCGGCTGGTTGTCGATTGCGCAACACATGCAAGAGCAAGTGGAAACTGATGTTCGTCAGAGCCTTGCCGGATACGACGTCGTCTCGGTAGTCGCGGACGGTCAACATGTTGACGTGACCGTACGGGCATCTGAAACGCAACGCGAGGTGATCGACGCGCTAGCGCGTGCGACCCAATGCCCGACCTGGCTGGGCGATCTCGTGTGCCCAACGAAAGTGCGATTGACGTTGCAACCCTCTGAGCAAGCGCCCGCGCCACCGGTTGCGACCGCGCGCTTGCATGATTTCGAGTTTGCACGCGACGGCACGCAAATCCGTTTACAGGGCGAAATCGATTCGCCGACACGGCGCCAGACGCTCGTCGGCACAGCAGAGCAGCGTTTTGATGCAGTAGTAGATGAATTGACCGTTAGCGATGAGCTCGCCGATAGGCGTGACGCACTGGCAGCCGCTGCGGCACTGGCACTGCTGGCCGATACCGAACGCGGCAGCGCAGTTTGGCAGGACGGCGCGCTATCGCTGACGGCGCTCGTCAGCGCAGAACGCGAGCGTGACGTTCGCGCGCGCTTTGGCGCACTTGAGCGTCCACTCGAGCAAGGTACGCTCGATCTGAGCATCGCTAAGAGCGTTGACGTGTGCGACACGCAGTTCACCGAAGCCTTATCCGCAGCGACGATTCAGTTCGAAACGTCCAGTGCGGCCATCAACCCTGCGAGCAACGCATTGCTCGATCAACTTGCCGGGATTGCGTTGCAGTGTCCGGGGGATTTGGTGATCGAAGGGCATACGGACAGTCAGGGTAACGATTCGGCGAATCAGGTATTGAGTGAGGCGCGTGCGACAGCCGTCAGCAACGCACTGGTCGCGCGAGGGCTTGCGGCGCGCAGTCTGAAAGTGCGCGGATTCGGCGAGACGCAGCCGATTGCAGATAACGATACGGCGGCAGGTCGCGCCAAAAACAGACGCATTACGCTACGCACGGCAGGCGCGTCCCGAGAAACAGGGGGAGAGTAAAATGGGTTATTTGATGACATCGTTCGCGCTGTTGTTCTTGTTAGCAACAGTATTGGGTTTCCTGTTAGGCCATTGGTGGGCTCGACGCCATTTTGTCGATGTGACTGAGAGTTTCTCAAGTCTCACACGACGCCAACGCAGCGATGATGACCGTTGGGAACAGCTCAACGGCGGTCTTGGCAGTCTGACGACACAGTTTTCCAATTTTGCAGTGCCGAAACCGGATTTTTCCGGTCTTGAAGTCGCCATTGCTGGCGTTCACAAAGCGGTTAACGCTATCGAGATACCCACCACTGACTTGTCGGGCTTGCAGCAAAGTCTTGCCGGTATTGGCCAGCAGGTCGATAACTTGCCAGCGCCAGAGCGCGTGGATTTTGCACCGCTTGCGGCGGCGATCGGTGCTGTTGACAAGAAAGTGGCAGCGATCTCTATTCCAGCGCCAGCCGATCTGGCGCCATTGGCGGCCTCGCTAAGCATGGTTGATGACAAAATCTCGGGCATCAAGATGCCGGCCGCCGTCGACCTGTCGCCACTCACGGCGACGCTGCAACAAGTGGATGAAAAAGTGTCGGCATTGCGGATGCCGGCGCCGGTCGACCTCGCGCCGTTAGCCAAATCAGTACAGGCTGTCGATCAAAAGGTCGCAGCGATTCGAATCCCGGAGCCTGCAGATATATCGGGTCTGACTGCAGCGCTCGGTAGCGTTGACCAAAAAATCGATAACATCCGCATTCCGCAACCAGCAGATCTGTCGCCACTAGCCGCACAAATAACACGTGTAGAAGGCCGGATCGGACAAATGCCCAAGCCGCCTGAAGCGGTTGATCTTGCGCCAGTGCAAAGCGCGCTCTCATCATTGCGCGGCGACGTTCGCGGAATCTCGACCGACGTTGATCTGAGCGCACTGGAACGTCGACTGGATGCGCTCGATAAAGCGGTCGCTAAACTACCCGTTGTGAATACCCATCCGCCCGCAGACTTGTCGCCGATCCGCTCTGAGATCGAGCGTTTGCGCGGCAAAATACCTGCTGCGACTGACTTGTCACAGGTCCAGTCGCGCCTGGATCGTATCGAGGCGTTACTCAAAAAACCCAAGCCTGCGCCTGCTGCGCCAGCGCCCAAACCAGGGCCCGCGCTATTTAAAACAGCAGTGCATGGCAAAAAAGACGATCTGAAACGCATCTCCGGCGTCGGGCCAAAACTGGAACGTCTGCTCAACAAGCATGGTGTGTTCTACTTCTGGCAGGTCGCTTCCTGGAGTCGCAAGGATATTGTCTTCATCGACAACCGGCTTGATGTGTTCAAGGGACGCATCGAACGCGACGAGTGGGTACGGCAGGCGAAAACGCTGCAGCGCGCGCCAGGTGCTGCAACACCGCCAGCGGCTTGATAGCCGGCTCGCGCCGCCGGCGCGAATGCTGAGTGATATGTGATAGTTGTGTGACACTTTGTGCTCACACTACCGGTTGTTGGTTGTTATCAATCGGTGGTGTGAGTTGTCACAGAACAAACCGCTTTCGCTGAATACCGCCCCGTCCGGGCGTCGCAGCGTAATCCGGCAGGTGTCATAAAATGGCGCTGGCACCGGTCAGCTTTCGGGTATCTACCCGGGAGCGAAATATGACGACGGAACGTATTTTACTGGTCGAGGATGAGCGCGATATCGCGGATCTTGCGGCGATGCACCTTGCCGATCATCACTTTGACGTCGTGAAGTGTCACGATGGTATCGAAGCGTTGCGTCTTGCTACTGACCAGCAATGGTCGCTCATTATTCTGGATATCCGACTGCCCGGCATTGATGGCCTGGATATCTGTAAACGACTTCGGTCGGGCGGTTGCCAGACGCCGATTCTGATCGTCAGCGCGAAGTCGACCGAGCTTGACCGCGTGCTCGGCCTTGAGCTCGGAGCGGACGACTACGTGGTTAAGCCGTTCGGTGTTATGGAGCTAGTAGCTCGCGTCAAGGCGTTGCTGCGCCGCGTCGCGAACCGCGCCGCGCCGATGGCCACCGACACGATCAGCGTCGGGCGCGTTGCTATTGATCCTGTGCAGCGCGCAGTACACGTGGATGAGCGCGAGGTAACACTGACTGCGCGCGAGTTTGATTTGCTGCTGCACTTCGCGCGTGCCCCGGGGCGCGTCTTTCAGCGTGCCGAGCTTCTGGATCAGGTATGGGGTTACGGTTATGAGGGTTACGAGCACACTGTTAACTCGCATATCAACCGGCTTCGCAACAAGATCGAGTCCGACCCGGCGCACCCCGAGCACATTGTCACTGTCTGGGGGGTCGGCTACAAAATGGTTGCGCTGCATTGATGTCACGTTTGCATGTCCGACTTGCAGTTGCGCTTGCGTTCCTGATGCTGGTCGTGGGCGCTATTTTCTATTGGTTGGAAAGTCGTGGCAGTTTTCTGTACCACGCTGAGCTCACGCAGCGGCTCAATAGCTCCGTCGGCATGTATGTTGCCGATCAGGGGCCCCTGATCACGGCTGCCGGCGTCGATAACGCAGCGCTTGAAACACTCACGCAGCGCGCGATGGTGATCAACCCGACTGCCGAAATCTATGTGCTGGATACCCAAGGCAATGTGCTGGGTGATCGCATTGTCGGCGCAGACGGCTTCAAAGCCCGTATCGCAATTGCGCCGATAAAAGCCTTGCTGGCAGGCGATGTGCGATTGCCGGTGTTTGGTGAAGATCCGCGCGTCGGTGCCAATCGCAAAGTATTCTCCGCCAGTGAAATCCGGTCTGATGCGGGTTTGCAAGGGTACGTGTACGTTGTTCTCGGCGGTCAGCAATACGCAGCAGCGCTGTCTGATGTTGCATCCGGATACCAGCAAAGGTTGGTCGCCACCGCGGTGATTTTGACGTTATTATCCGCCGTACTCATCGGCGCGGGGCTCTTCTGGTGGTTGACCCGACCGCTGCGCCGCTTGATGGCGCGCGCGCAATCGCTGGAGCTTGAACATGCCAGCGATCCGCAATCCACGGCGTCGCCGTCGTCCGCGACGGGTGATGAGCTTGCGCAGCTCTCGTCGGCGTTCTCGCGCATGCAAGCCCGAATAGAAGGTCAGTTCAGTCGTTTGCAGCAGAGCGATCGGTTACGTCGTGAACTCATTACTAACGTATCGCATGATTTGCGCACGCCGCTCGCGGCAATGCAGGGCGCGGTGGATACACTACTGATAAAACGCTCGGCGCTCACCGAAGAACAAGCCTCGCACTTACTCAAGACAGCGCGCCGTCACGCGGAGCGTCTTAACACGCTCATCAAGGATTTGTTTGAGCTTACGCGTCTGGACACAGGCAATATTCAGCCTGTGTTTGAGACTTTCTCCATGGCTGAGTTGGTCAACGATGTCGCGACCGAGTTCGCACTGAAAGCGGAATCGCGCGGCATTACGCTGCACGTTGCACCGCCGCCCAGCGCAACAACAGTCTATGCAGACATCGGTCTGATACAGCGTGTGCTTGAGAACCTGATCGACAATGCGGTTAAGTACACGGGCGATGGCGGAACCGTCAGCGTTGCGATGCAACCGGTCGCTCGCGGTCACGCTGTCAGCGTTTCAGATAACGGTGTTGGTATCAGTGAGCAACACTTGCCGCGAATTTTTGAACGCCATTATGCAGGCTCCAGAGATGGCGAGAACACGTCGGATTCGACCGGTATTGGACTTGCGATCGTCAAGAAGATCCTGGATCTGCACAACACCAGCATTACCGTCAACAGCATGCCGCGGCAAGGCTCGCAGTTTCGCTTTGAGTTGCCAGCTGCCCAGCGCGCAGCCTAGTTTTCTACCGTCGTTGCGGCATTCGTCGAGCATTCCGGCGGGCTCTGCGGTAGTCTTTTGAGTCAATTCTTCAAAACACTTTGCCCGTAGTGCTTCGACAGTAGTCGCGAGCATCACCCGGGCATCGGCTTACGGAGCCTCGCGATGCAACAATTGTCTGGTTTGGATGCCTCTTTTCTCTACCTTGAGACGATCAACACGCCGATGCATATCGGTAGTCTGTGCATTTACGATCAGTCGACCGCACCGGGAGGCAAGGTTCGCTTCAAAGACATCCTGGCGTTCTATGAAGAGCGACTGCACCGTGCGCGCGTTTTTCGCCAGAGACTGGCGCGTGTTCCGATGTCCCTGGATCATCCCTACTGGATCGAAGATCCGGACTTTGACCTGGAATTCCATGTGCGCCACGTTGCATTGCCTGCGCCGGGCGACTGGCGTCAGCTGTGCATTCAGGCTGCGCGTCTGCATGCGCGTGCACTCGATTTGAACCGGCCGCTTTGGGAAGTCTCCGTTATCGAGGGTCTCGATGCGGTTAAAGGCGTGCCAAAAGGCAGCTTCGCCGTGGTGAGTAAGGTGCATCATGCCGCGATTGATGGCGTGTCGGGCGCGGAAATTGCGGCGGCGTTGCACGACTTGAGCCCCATGGCTGAGGTGAGCCCACCGTCACGCGAATGGGTTGCCGAGCGTGAGCCAACCGGGCTTGAGATGCTCGCGCGCACAACGGCAAGAACGGTCACCGCACCAGGTCGCTTGTTCAAACTGGCACAAAAAAATCTGCCCGGTGTTGGCCGCATGGTTGCGGGTCTTGCCAAGAAAGAGCTACAAGGGCCGCCACCGGTTCCAAGAACACGCTTTAACGGTAACGTCACGTCCCACCGCGTATTTGACGGACGCTCTTTTCCGCTCGACGACATTCGCGCAATCAAGAACTCTCAACCTGGTGTAACGGTCAACGATGTAGTGGTCGCCATTTGTGGTGGCGCATTGCGCAAGTATCTGCAGTCCAAGCTTGAATTACCCGAGGAGTCGCTCGTTGCGATGGCGCCGATGTCAGTGAGACGCAAAGGCGACCAGCGTAGCGGTGGCAATCAAGTCGCAACGATGAGCCTGCCTGTACGCAGCGACATTGAAGATCCGCTGGAACGTTTGCTCGCGGTGCATGAGGCAAGCCAGCAGGCGAAGAAGATGACGTTTGCGATGGGTACAGGGTTGGCCGTTGGTGCCGCCGAGCTGCTGCCGTCGACAACCTCCGGCATGTTGGTGAAAGCGTTTTCGCGAATGCGTCTGGCCGAGTCTTTACCACCGATGTTCAACACGGTGATCACCAATGTACCTGGCGTTAACGTACCGTTGTATTCGATGGGATCGAGGATGGTCGCAAACTTTGGTTTAGGGCCTGTTGTTCACGGCGTCGGTTTGTTCCAGCCGGTTCTGAGTTACAACAACGAGATCACGATCAGTGCGGTGTCTTGTCGCGAGATGATGCCGGACCCGGCATTCTACTGTGATTGCTTGCAAGCGTCTTTCGAGGAACTTAAGGCGGCAACCTTGGGTGCGGCGGCGCAACCGAACGCTGATAGCGCGAAAACCAAGCGCGTTGCCGCGAAGAAAAAGCCGGCCAAAAAAACGGCGAAGAAGCGCGTGGTGAGGAAAAAAGCAGCGAAGAAGGCGGCGAAACCCAAGGCAACTGATGCGGCGAAGCCAGCACAGGCGCCTGCGGGTGAGGTTGCTCCCGCGGCAACCAACGTTTCGCCGATTTCCGCCAAGCAGTAAAACGCAAAACGACCTGCCAGGGCAGGTCGTATTACGTCTCAACGAGAGTGGTTTGCCGACCAGGTACATCTGGTTCTCAATGACGGGGGGCGTATTTCGAAGTTACGCACCTGGCCGGCAAGTAGGTGAAGCGATCTGTGCCTCTTGTTGTATATAAAGCAAGCGCCGTGCCAATTCTGGTTTTCGCAGGCGACTAAACCCGTATTTCAGTAAATCTACAGCGATTTCAGAGGTTTGATACGTACACTGCGTTTGGTCGGACTGCGCCTGCCTCGATACGGGCATGGTTTCGTTGCGCCGTTACGGTGCATACGCGTTTTTCTGGCATCCAATCCGGTGCGCTGGTCGTTGAAAACCGGACGAGGCTTGGTTCAGAAGCCGCCCTTGGTGCGGAAACCGCCGCCACTGCGACTGCCGCCGCCAAAACCACCGCTCCGAGGTATCCGCACGCTACGTGGCATACGTGGAATTCGCACACTGCCGACACGCTGCCGGCGATGGTGGTTCATTCGTGAGCGCTTGAAGCGCTGCGCGTGACGAATGGTGCGCCAGAGTCGCTCGCTGGAAATGACGCCACGCATAAATTCACCCAACATCACATGTACTTTGCCTTGGTCGTCGATCAGGCTGTTGGATGCATCGTAGTGCCGATCTTTGAAGCGGCGGCGCAACGCGGACAGCTCGTTCACACGATCGGCACGCCTGCTATGGATGTCACGGTGATCAGAAAGGTAGTGTGTCAGGCGCGCCGTCGTGTCGCGAAGCTCGGCAAGTTCGTCAACCAACGCATCATCGGTTGCAGTCGGCGTCATTGCCGCTTCCTGGCGCAATTGTGGGATTGGCTCGGCGCGAAACTGCTCGCTCAGAACGCTCATCGCCTGCGTAAAGTGCGTATCTTGGCCGAGCGCAAATTGCTCGCGCTGACGCATCAAGTCCGTGTTTGTTTGTTGCTCGTCGGCTACCGCCTGCGCCGCTTTTTCCACAGCCACATTGGCGTCGCTACAGCGTTCGCGCAGCGGCGCTGCGCCGGCGGTGTCATCCGCTTGTTGTTCATAGTCGGCGAGTTTGGCTGCTCGCTCGGCAGCAGTTGCCTCCAGCCTTGCCGCGTGTTGGCCAAGACGCTTTGGAATTTCAATCAACGTGAAGTAGTTGCGGCGCGCGCTTTCAAAACGAATATGACGTGCGACGAAACTATCGCCAAAGCGCTGTAGCAATCCACCTTCGTAGTCGCTGGTGCCATAGTGCTCTGCCCATAGGTAGCTGAACAGCGGGTCGGCATCGTAAGGCTTGCGTTTGCGCTCACGACGCGCTTCAGCCTCGGCCGTTTTCTCGGCGGCGTTGGATGCGGTATCAAGCGCCAATTGCACCTGCGCCGTTAACGCGATGTAGGTCTCGTCGCTGCTGAGCGTCTCATCAACGGTGGCGAGAAGCGCATTCAGCGTCGCCTCGGCGTCGTCCAGTTGCGCAAGGGCAGCATCATGTGCGGTGCGCAATGCCTCCGCGCGCGCCTCGCTTGCGCTGATTTGGCCGTTCAGTGCCTCTAGCGCGGCAGCGCGTTGATCCAGTAGCTTACCTGCGCGCTTGTCTGCTTTGTCGGCAGCGCTGACAAACGTCTGCGCATCGATGCTTGCCAGTCGCTCACGTGCCAATTGTTGGTAAATCGCAATTTCGCGGCGGCTCTGACGCGCCATATTGGCACTGGCGCTTTGCAGCTCAATGTCGAGGGCACGGAACTCATCGCGGCTTGTCGCGAGTGCGCGGTCAATCTCGGCCAACGTATTGCGCCCGCTACTCATCGATAGTCCTCCCACGTGTGAATCGTGCCGCCTTGTGTGGGGAGCGAATATTCGATGTTGAGCCTGCCGCGTGTTTTTTGTCCGGCAGCCGCCCGTTGAATGATGCCGTCATCGCTCTTGTCTTTGCGTACACGTTCGAATTCGGCAGCGCTGACGCGGATGCCCCAGCGGCTGACAGAGCGTCGGCTGCCGTCTTCCTCTGACGTGATATCGACAGAGACCGGATTGCCGTTGCTATCCTGGGATTCAACAATCAGATAGTAATTGCTGGCGCTGCGGTTGTTGGGTGGCTCACGGATAATGCCGCTGGCAACACCTGGGCGCGACACGATACGAACGGAATACGCCAGGCGCAATGTAGTGATCATGTCGCGCAACGATTGCGCGCCGCGTGCCGCCGTTGTGCTATCGCCCGCCGTGAGCGCTGCGCTTGCGGCGCGGAAGTCCGCATCGATCCGCGCATCTACGCTTGGTTCTGTGGCTAACTCTTGCGCTTCGTCACGTAGCAACGCCAATTCGGCTCGCAGCGCCCCGAGGCTCGCCAGAGAATTGATGCCTTGTTCCGCCTCGTCGAGTGCCGCGTTGGCATCGCTAAGCGCTGATCGTTGCCGCGTCAGCGTTTGCTGTAAACCAGCCGCGCGTGCACTGACGTTATCGGCATCGAGCGATGGTTGCGCATTGCCGGCCACTGCGTCGGTGATGGACTGCTCCGCAGTGGCGAGTTGGCGGGTTACCGCTGCCGCGGTGTTATCGAATGCGGCACGTGTCGCTGCTGTGATTGTGCTGTCATCGACTGCCGCAAACCGGCGCTGAGCGCTGGCGAGTCGTTGTCTGGCAAGGTCTGTGTCGGTGCGCGCCAATACGATGGACTGGTTGAGTGTCTCAGCTTGCTCGCGCCGTTCTGCCGCTTCCGGCCAGACTACCAATGCGTACCAACCCAGACCGATAATCGCGGCAAGGCCTCCGAGAAACCCGAGCCCGGTGCCAATACGGGCCCGATTCACCCAGGCTGTCGCAAGCCGCGTTTGCAAACCCTCTTGCGGTGCTTCGTAGTGAAATTCGCGGGCTTTGAGCGAAGCGACACCTTGCTCGATCATTGCGTCGGTCACGGTGATGCCTTGCGAGGCATACGCGCGCCGAACGCGATCGATGAGTTGTTGCTCGCGTGCCTCTGCATTGAGTGCCTGCGTCACCATGCGCTCTTCGTGACGCAGTGTGTCCACGACGTCCATGGCAAGCATGACGTCGGTCAAAGCGACGTCTTCTGGATCAGTCTCTGGCGCGCTCATTGCCTGAATGCGGTGTTTTGTAGCACGTTGCCGCTCAGTTCAGCTCAACGTTCAGCGTCAGCGCATTGCCCTGGTTTGCCAGAGCAGCAAGACGTTTCTTGCCGTCCTCAACCGCGTGGCGTATTTCTTCGGCGTTACGCGTGGATGCTTCGCGCATCTCGTCTATGAGTTGCACAGAACGCTCCTGGAAGCTGACGACGGAATCGACCAACGCCTTTACTGCGTCGGAGCGGATCGTTGGGCCGTAACCCTCACGAATAGCTGCCTCTTGTACCTTGCCGCCGACTTCTGCCAGCACTTCAAGGCTCTGGCTGACACCTTCTTTCATTGCCTTGAGCGTCTCGGTGCTTTCATGCAATCCGTGCAGACCGGTGAATGAGGCGGACAACGCTGTGAACACGGTTTCGTTAGTACCAAAGAACATCACTGCCTGTGAATACACGCGCTCCTTGGCATGCGTGGTTTGTAACAGTCGCGCCATGACGGTTTCGCTCGTGTTATAGGACACGGTCAGGTTATCCGCCAGGTCTTTGGCAATTTGGTAGCGCTCGTCGGCTTGTTGCAGCTTGCGCAACTCAGTATCGCGACGCAGCTCCAGACGCGCGAGCGTCTCACGGTCATCCGTGCCGGCATTAGTGATGGCATCGGCCGCTTGCGACAACGCGTCTTTTTGTGCGCTGAGCACACCCTCTGCCTTATTCAGCACCTGGATCGCCAACACTTCTGCCGACTTGAGGGCACCGCGAAAATCGCGATAGGCATTCAAGATTGTGTGCTCACGGTCAATCTGGTCGCGCGAGTCAGTTGCCACTTCGAGGTAGGTGTCCTTGATCTTGTCAAAGCGCGCCGGGATGTCACCACGCGAGACTTTCATCCAAACGTTCTGGACGCGTTCGAGAACATCAATCTTGCCGTCTTCAAGTTGCTCAACCATGCCTTTGGCATCGTCGCGAATGCTATCGAATGCTTTGGTAATGTCGCGGTAGCGCTCGCCGATACGCATGGCTTGAATCTGTTCGCGCACGACTTCGTTAAACAGGGATGCTTGATTCAGCGTGCGGGCAATGGCCAGGGTTTTGTCCTCATCGAGGTCACTGATGCGTTCGATCAGGGCGATCACAGGTGCTTCGTCGGTTTTCTCCGGAACCAGGCCCAGATCACGCAGTGTGCCCATTGCCCGATCGAGATATTGCATAGGTGAATTCGCCATGGTGTGTGCTCCCCTTAAAATGGTTGTCTGTTATTCAGCGATTGCGGCGTTGATCAGTTTTACCGAGAACTGGTCCGGTGATGTAAACGGTCCGAGCCCTGTGTTTATTGTTGTGTCCTGACCTGCTTGAAGTGTGCCGTTGAGACCGCGTTCAATCGTACGCGCCTGACCGTTGCTGTCCATATAAACGATGCGCAGCCTGAGATCTTTCACGTTGACGCTCGTTGGATTTTGCAGTGCAACGAGCAGTGCACCATTACCGTCTGTCCCTGTGCGTGTGGGAATGTACTTGTCGGGATTGTTGCCAATATCCAGACGCATCAGTTCGGCTTGCGCTGCTTGTCCCGTTGCGCTTTGCGAGCTCGCTGCTTTGGCAAAGAACTGCTTCGCGCGCTCAATATCGCCTTGCTGGCGGGAGATACGACCTAACGAGAAATAGGCAGGGGCGGTCTCAAATAGTTTCAGGCTTGCCGTCAGGTCAGCTGCAGCAGTGTCGACGTCACCACGCTGTTCGCGCGCCAGACCGCGTTGCAGGTAATAATAGAAGAACGTTGCATCACGGTTGAGCGCATCGGAATAGCTGCGAATCGCGGTATCGTAGTTTTTCTGCAGCAGTGCACTGTCACCGAGTAATCCATAGAACGTCGCCTCACGCGGTTCCAGGCTAATCGCATTGCGGGCAAGTCTGTTGGCCGTGTTGAAGTCCTTGTTGGCCAGCGCCTTACGACCTTCATCGTAGGCTTCATACGCCGGTGCCGCATTGCGCAACGTGCGCATCGCAGCGGCGAAGGTGTCGCGACCGGTGATCCCGGTATTGCCGAGCTCGTTGGCTTTAATTGTATTGAGCTCCAGCCGTTCCTGCGACGGTGGGTGCGAGGCAAACAGATTGAACCCGGGTTGTTGGCCGCGTTCCTGCGACAAGCGCAAAAATGTGCGTTGCAGGTCGACAGCACCTTGCGGGTTGTAGCCGGCAGCGGTCATGTAATCCATGCCATAACGATCAGACTCGCGCTCGGCTTCGCGGCTATAAGCGGTGCTCAGCAGTTGCGCGCCGACGTTGGCGCCAGCGACGGCGAGCTGGCCGTAGTCACTGTCATTCGTAACGACCGCTGTGCCGAGCACCAGCGCTTGCAGCAACATGCCGCGCGTCATTTGCCGCGCGCTGTGTTTGGCCGCCGCGTGCACAATTTCGTGACCGAGCACGGACGCGAGCTCGGCTTCGGACTGCATCTCCATGAGCAGACCGCGATTAATCGCTATCTTGCCGCCGGGCAGCGCCCAGGCGTTCGGTACAGAGTTGTTCAGCACAACAAACTCATAGGGTAAGTCCCTCGGGCTCTTCTGTGCGATTTGCTGGCCAATCGACGACACATAGCGATTGATGTTCGGATCGAGACGGAACACGCCACCTTGGCCTTGCTGCATTGGCTGGTAATTTTGTGCGCCGATCTGCAACTCTTGTGCGCCCGAGACAATAATCAACTCGGACTTGCCGGTGACAGGATTGACCACGCAGCCAGTGGCGGCGGCGAGCAGTGTGAATAGCGCTACGACCTGAAAGCCGCGCTTGAATATCTGTGTCATAGGTATTGCTCCCCCTCGTATGAGCCTACCAGCTACCGGTGTTGTCCATGGATGCCCAAGGTTCGGCCGGCGGTAGCGATTCTCCGCGTTGCAGCAATTCTATGGAAATTCCGTCCGGAGAACGAACGAATGCCATATGACCATCGCGCGGCGGCCGGTTAATGGTGACACCGGCATCCATCAGTTTCTGGCACAGTGCATAAATGTCATCAACGCGGTAGGCAAGGTGACCGAAGTTCCTGCCGCCGGTGTAGTCTTCCGGATCCCAGTTGTAGGTCAATTCGACCATCGGTGCCTTGCGCTCGATGGCTAATGCTTCATCATCCGGAGCGGCAAGGAA